>NZ_CP065938.1:620773-931160 GCF_025232395.1 Taurinivorans muris | reverse complement strand
AAAATGAAAAAGAAATAATGAGGAAGCCTGTTTTCATGACGGGGTTTTTGCCGTATGAAATTTCTTGCTTTTTTTATCATCGTTTTTCTCGTGATTTTTTATGGTAATTTTATGGGCTTTGCTGATTTTATAAGGCATAAGAAGACTAATTTTACCTATGAAAGAAATGACGCGGAATTGTTGAAACGTTTGCGGCTGCAAAAGCCTGCGGACTGGCAGGAAGAAAACGGGTGTATCGCCGAAATTCTGAAGCATCAGGAGCAAATCGAGAATGATGCCCTTTTGTTTGTCGGTGGTTTTTGCGATGGCTTTCATGCCTATTTGTACCGGGTTATTCCTGAATTTAAAAAGCGGCTTGCGGAAAATAATTTTGCTCTTGATGTCTTTTATCGTGAACATGATGATTTGCACGGTATGGAAGAACTGCTGACTGCATACCATAAGCAAGACAAAAAGATTTTTATTGTCGGACACAGCTGGGGGGCTTGTTCCGTATTTAAAACTTTTTGGCAGTATGCGGCTCTTCCTGTTGATTTGGTGATTAGTCTTGATCCCGTGGGGCTTGTTCGTCCGCACGGTCAGGCTGAACATATAAAAAAATGGGTAAATGTGTATTTGGATTATTCCGTCGCACCTTTCACGTTGGGCAATTGTGTGGCCCGTATCGGACAGCCTTTCGGCAAACGGGAAAATGCATCGGAAAATATTTTAACAACGTATGATCATCAGCAAGCGCAAAAAATGTTTTTTGAATATGCGTATGAAATGATCATTGCGTATTTGTAAAAGAGGAATATATGTACACACCAAGTAAAGACCATATTTTTATTGTGGCAAGAACATTGCTCATGCAAGTTGCGATTTTTATCGCTCTTATTGCGTCCATGTGGGGATTTCAAAAACTTTACGCCCTCACGGACCAAACCGTTTTTCCCGAATGTTATCAAGTAAGCTATTCGCCTGAAATGACAGAAGAAGAAAAAGGCGTGCAGCTTTTGGATGCTTTGGTGAACAGAATGCGGTATGAGCTTGATTCAACCTATGGCTGGTCGGCTAATGATATTATTTTTAATAAATGGGTGATGGATAACAGGGCATACCGCCAATTCGGAACATATGTCGCAACAAAAATGCTTCTTGACAATTATTCGACTGTTATCGCAAAACTCGGCAGCAGCGACAGAGAAAATGAAAATTTATACAAAGCCCGCTTGAACCAATTCGCTTTTGCCCCGCAGCGCTGGGGAATTTTCTTTATTCCGTCGGCGGAACAGGCATATAAAAAAGGTTTGAACTCCATCAAAAAATATCAAACGGATTTGCTGAATAAAAAAGCTGTTTATAATGCGAGAACCGATGATATTTATGAAGCGTTCAACGTTATTTTGGGAGAAACCGTTTTTGGATATGCCCTTGGTTTATTGCAAAATTCTCAAAATTTGTCTTTTTATGAGTTGGACAATAAAATCTATGAAGTGCAAGGTGTTATTCTTGTCGTGCGTGATTATTTGAATGCCTTGTATACCTTGTATCCTGAGATTGCGGCAAAAGGCAATGCTGAAAATTTTGCCCAAGCTATGAGTTTATTGGATAAAATCTGTACGTATGATCCGCTTTACATTACTTCGACCGTGAACTCCGGAGAACTTATTGTTTCCTATTTGCTCTTTGCCCGCAATAGGATTTCCGATATACGGGACAGTATTCGTATTTAGAAGACCTTTTTTATTGTGTGAAAAGCCCTTGGACAGCATGTGTTTCGGGGCTTTTTTTTATGGTTAATGGTGAAGAGTTGGATAAAGAGTCAAAAATTAAGTTGACAAGTTTGTAATTAAGGGGGATAAAGGAGTTTCCTGTTTGGGGTTTTTAGAGTTTTTTTATAGGAAGCTTTTTCTAGGAGCTTTTTTCGAGAAGTTTTTTTTGAGGGATTTCAAGGAATAAAGGGCATTTTGAAAAAATATTAAAAATTTTGAAAAAAAGTTCTTGACAGCGGGAATGAAATAGTGCATAAACGCACTTCGCGACTGAGAGAAATTTCAGAACGGTTCTTTGCCGGTCCGGCAGGGAGCGGAGAAATTCCGGGTTTGCAAACCGTGGAAGCGGTTTAGGGATACGGACTTTTGTTTTTGAGTTTTTCGGGGTTGTGCGGGCCGATACCATGCAGGTTGGCCGAAGAATGGTTCCGGCGGCGTAGGTCGGTTGGGACGGGTCATTGACAATTGAAGAGCGAAATGGAATAAAATAAAGAGCTTTGAGTTCAATTGTTTGAATTATTGTAATTCAGACGGAATCATATTTTTTAACTGGAGAGTTTGATTCTGGCTCAGATTGAACGCTGGCGGCGTGCCTTACACATGCAAGTCGAACGTGAAAGTACCTTCGGGTATGAGTAAAGTGGCGCACGGGTGAGTAACGCGTGGATAATCTACCGGGAAGTTCGGAATAACAGCTGGAAACGGTTGCTAATACCGGATACACTACATATAAACGTATGTGGGAAAGACGGCCTCTGCATATGCTGTTGCTTTCCGATGAGTCCGCGTACCATTAGCTAGTTGGTGGGGTAAAGGCCTACCAAGGCGACGATGGTTAACTGGTCTGAGAGGATGATCAGTCACACTGGAACTGGAACACGGTCCAGACTCCTACGGGAGGCAGCAGTGGGGAATATTGCGCAATGGGCGAAAGCCTGACGCAGCGACGCCGCGTGAGGGATGAAGGTCTTCGGATCGTAAACCTCTGTCAGCAGGGAAGAACGGTCACTGTGCTAATCAGCAGTGAATTGACGGTACCTGCAAAGGAAGCACCGGCTAACTCCGTGCCAGCAGCCGCGGTAATACGGAGGGTGCGAGCGTTAATCGGAATTACTGGGCGTAAAGCGCTCGTAGGCGGTATGTCAAGTCAAGGGTGAAATCCCCGCGCTCAACGTGGGAACTGCCTTTGAAACTGGCAAACTGGAGTGTGTGAGAGGATAGTGGAATTCCAGGTGTAGGAGTGAAATCCGTAGATATCTGGAGGAACATCAGTGGCGAAGGCGACTATCTGGCACATAACTGACGCTGAGGAGCGAAAGCGTGGGTAGCAAACAGGATTAGATACCCTGGTAGTCCACGCTGTAAACGATGGATACTAGGTGCAGGGGAGTATTTTTCTGTGCCGTAGCTAACGCGTTAAGTATCCCGCCTGGGGAGTACGGTCGCAAGGCTGAAACTCAAAGAAATTGACGGGGGCCCGCACAAGCGGTGGAGTATGTGGTTTAATTCGATGCAACGCGAAGAACCTTACCCAGGCTTGACATCTAGGGAACCTAACAGAGATGTTGGGGTGCTCTTCGGAGAACCCTAAGACAGGTGCTGCATGGCTGTCGTCAGCTCGTGCCGTGAGGTGTTGGGTTAAGTCCCGCAACGAGCGCAACCCCTGTCCTTAGTTGCCAGCAGGTGAAGCTGGGCACTCTAGGGAGACCGCTTCGGTTAACGGAGAGGAAGGTGGGGACGACGTCAAGTCATCATGGCCCTTACGCCTGGGGCTACACACGTACTACAATGGTGCATACAAAGGGTTGCGAAACCGCGAGGTCAGGCTAATCCCAAAAAATGCATCTCAGTTCGGATTGGAGTCTGCAACTCGACTCCATGAAGTCGGAATCGCTAGTAATTCCAGATCAGCATGCTGGGGTGAATGCGTTCCCGGGCCTTGTACACACCGCCCGTCACACCACGAAAGTTGGTTTTACCCGAAGCCGATGAGCTAACAGCAATGAGGCAATCGTCTACGGTAGGCCCGATGATTGGGGTGAAGTCGTAACAAGGTAGCCGTAGGGGAACCTGCGGCTGGATCACCTCCTTTAAGAGCATTCCATTCGTTCTTCAATTACGATACGCAAGGGTATCTTTGCGGATTGTATGAAACCTTACAGAACAGACCACACGTGAAAGCTGTAGGGTGCTTTAGCAAGGGCAAGTTATTTTGTCATTCAAGATAATTTGTAGGTTAAGGCAAGCTTTTGTGAAGCTGTTTTTGTTTTAGACAAGGAAGTTGAGTTTATCTCGAGGGAGTGTATCAAGACATACATGACCGAGAGAGAAACGAGACTGACGCGGTATAAGACAAAAAAAGCGAGCAAAAAAGGGCCTGTAGCTCAGGTGGTTAGAGCGCACGCCTGATAAGCGTGAGGTCGAAAGTTCAAGTCTTTCCAGGCCCACCACAAATCGGGGGCGTAGCTCAGCTGGGAGAGCATCTGCTTTGCACGCAGAGGGTCGGGGGTTCGATTCCCTTCGCCTCCACCATTGAAACAAGTTTGGCAGAAGGAATAAGTAGCCTTATTATTTTTATCCGAATTTGTTTCGGCAGTAACGCAAGTTACGGTTCTTTGACAATTGAACAGAAAAAGAAGAAGACAAGTTTTTTTGAGACAAGTTATTAAGAGCAACGGGCGGATGCCTTGGCGCTGGAAGGCGATGAAAGACGTGATAAGCTGCGATAAGCGTCGGTGAGGAGCTAAATATCCATTGACCCGGCGATTTCTGAATGGGGAAACCCAGCCGGAGTAATGTCCGGCTGCCGCAACATGAATGAATAGTGTTGCAGGAGCTAACCTAGGGAAGTGAAACATCTCAGTACCTAGAGGAAAAGAAATCAAACGAGACTCCCAAAGTAGCGGCGAGCGAAATGGGAAGAGGCCAAACCTGTAGGATTCGTCCTATGGGGGTTGTAGGGCTGACAGAGGCAATCATTGAGTAGGTAGAAGAAGCTGGCTGGAAAGCCACACCATAGGGGGTGAAAGTCCCGTATTTGAAGCCGAAAGGGGTGCAGTCAGTCCCTGAGTACTGCGAGGCACGTGAAACCTCGTGGGAATCAAGGAGGACCATCTTCTAAGCCTAAGTACTAACCAGCGACCGATAGTGAACCAGTACCGTGAGGGAAAGGTGAAAAGAACTCCAGTAAGGAGAGTGAAATAGAATCTGAAACCTGTTGCTTACAAGCTCTGGGAGCAATTTTACGATTGTGACCAGGTGCCTTTTGCATAATGAGTCAGCGAGTTAATCTGTACAGCGAGGTTAAGCGTAAGCGGAGCCGTAGGGAAACCGAGTCTGATAAGGGCGGATGAGTTGTGCGGATTAGACCCGAAACCGGGTGATCTATCCATGAGCAGGTTGAAGCAAGGGTAAAGCCTTGTGGAGGACCGAACAGTCAACGGCTGAAAACGTTTCTGATGACTTGTGGATAGGGGTGAAAGGCCAATCAAACCCGGTGATAGCTGGTTCTCCCCGAAATATATTGAGGTATAGCCTCAAGGATTTTCTAACGGAGGTAAAGCACTGAAAAGGCTAGGGGTCCTACCAGATTACCAAACCTTATCAAACTCAGAATACCGTATAGAATTACCTTGGGAGTCAGACAGCGGGTGCTAAGGTCCGTTGTCGAGAGGGTAAGAGCCCAGATCAACAGCTAAGGTCTCCAAATACATACTCAGTGGTCAAGGTGGTGGGGTTGTTCAGACAGCCAGGACGTTGGCTTAGAAGCAGCCATCGTTTAAAGAAAGCGTAATAGCTCACTGGTCTAATGACTCTGCGCCGAAAATGTAACGGGGCTAAGTATGTTACCGAAGCTTTGAATTGCACGCAAGTGTTCTGGTAGGGGAGCGTTCTCTGACAGGCTGAAGGTGTGCCGTAAGGCATGCTGGACGAGAGAGAAGTGATTATGCTGACATGAGTAACGATAAAATAGGTGAAAAACCTATTCGCCGAAAACCCAAGGTTTTCCGGGTAAAGTTAATCTTCCCGGAGTTAGTCGGCCCCTAAGGCGAGAGCGAGAGCTGTAGCTGATGGGAAACGGGTTAATATTCCCGTACTTTTATGATTGTGCGATGGAGGGACGCAGAAAGATAGGCTATCCGGCTGTTGGATGCCGGTGCAAGTGTGTAGGAGCAGGATACAGGCAAATCCGTATCCCGGGTCTGAGACACGAGTCCGTGAGCGTATGCTCTGAAGTAGTTGAGTCTATGCTGCCAAGAAAATCTCCTAAGTTTAGGTCATAGAAACCGTACTGCAAACCAACTCAGGTGGGTGGGATGAATAATCCAAGGCGCTCGAGAGAATTCTGGCCAAGGAACTCGGCAAAATAACCCCGTAACTTCGGAAGAAGGGGTGCTCTTTATTGTGTAGTTTTTTTCTGACGAAGCATTGAAGAGCCGCAGTGAATTGGTGGTGGCGACTGTTTACTAAAAACATAGGTCTGTGCGAAGTCGCAAGACGATGTATACGGACTGACGCCTGCCCGGTGCTGGAAGGTTAAAAGGAGGGGTCAGCGCAAGCGAAGCTCCGAATTGAAGCCCCAGTAAACGGCGGCCGTAACTATAACGGTCCTAAGGTAGCGAAATTCCTTGTCGGGTAAGTTCCGACCTGCACGAATGGCGTAACGATCTCCACACTGTCTCGGCCAGAAACTCGGTGAAATTGAAGTCGCGGTGAAAATGCCGTGTACCCGCAGAAAGACGGAAAGACCCTGTGCACCTTTACTATAGCTTGACATTGGATTTTGGGCCTACATGTGTAGGATAGGTGGGAGACATTGAAGTATGTACGCCAGTATGTATGGAGTCATCCTTGAAATACCACCCTTGTATGTCTAAGGTCCTAACGTGATGCCGTGATCCGGCTCACAGACAGTGTCTGGTGGGTAGTTTGACTGGGGCGGTCGCCTCCTAAAGAGTAACGGAGGCATACAAAGGTTCCCTCAGGCTGTTTGGAAATCAGCCGTCGAGTGCAAACGCATAAGGGAGCTTGACTGTAAGAGAGACATCTCGAACAGATACGAAAGTAGGTGTTAGTGATCCGGTGGTCCCGTATGGAAGGGCCATCGCTCATTGGATAAAAGGTACGCCGGGGATAACAGGCTGATCGCATCCAAGAGTTCATATCGACGATGCGGTTTGGCACCTCGATGTCGGCTCATCACATCCTGGGGCTGAAGCAGGTCCCAAGGGTACGGCTGTTCGCCGTTTAAAGTGGTACGCGAGCTGGGTTTAAAACGTCGTGAGACAGTTTGGTCCCTATCTTCTGTGGGCGTAGGAAAATTGAAAGGGCCTGTTCCTAGTACGAGAGGACCGGAATGGACGCACCCCTGGTGGACCTGTTGTCGTGCCAACGGCACAGCAGGGTAGCTATGTGCGGAAGGGATAACCGCTGAAAGCATCTAAGCGGGAAGCCTGCCTTAAGATAAGTTTTCCCTGAAGGACCGATGCAGACTACATCGTTGATAGGCCGGAGGTGTAAGCATAGCGATATGTTCAGCTGACCGGTACTAATAGTCCGTTCGTCTTGTTTCTCAAAAACTTTTCTTCTTTTTCTGTCAATTATATATTTTGCTCGCCGCACGGCTTGAGCATCAAATTTGGTTTAGTGTCCATAGAGAAGAGGGTATACCCGACCCCATTCCGAACTCGGAAGTCAAGCTCTTCTTCGCCGATGATACTGCAGTCTTTATTGTGGGAAAGTAGGACGACGCTAAACCTTTTTTTATTTAATTCCTTTCATCCCCCAACCGCCTGCATAAAAAAGCAGGCGGCTTTAAAATTGTGTGACATGTAAAGCAACTGTATAAAACAGTTGCTTTGCCAAACCCTATCCCCAAACAGCCCTTCATAAACAAATGAAAGGGCTGCTTGGAGATAGGGGTGGTTTGTAAGTTGATACGTTTTTCTCACCTGTATTTCTTGCTTTTGGGGGGAGCAATTAAGACGTGTTTCTAAATTTATTTATTTAGTTAGTTCTGTTGGGTCACATTGACCTAGCAGAGCTTTATATTTTTATTCTTTCTTTGAGCCAGTCAAGAAAACTTTCTTTTTCATAGATGACATTACATCAAAAGCTTCTGCAATGTTATCGATTACTATAATAGTCGTTTTATATTATAGATAAATGACAGCTTTCATCTGAAATAGCTTATCATTAATTCGTTTTTTGGTTTTTATTTTAATATGTTACCATATGTATTATGCCTATTTCTATTATATTGATTTATATGCGTAATTTTTTTGCATGTTCTATGCTTATGTAAGTAATATGAGAATTGGAAAAATTGCTTTTTTTGATGTTTTTGTTTGCCGTAATTGCAATATGCTATTGGTATCAGAGGGGCAGAGAAATTAAAACAGTTTTACTTTTGAATTGGTATTACAAAAAAAGAAGCAACTGTAAAAACAGTTGCTTTTCGGATAACGAAATTGAAATCGTTAGAGCCTTACTCGGAATTTCTCGATTATTATAGTTACCTTTCCAATTTAGACATAATAAATAAGAATTCCTTGTTATTTTTTATAGAATATTGTATAAAAAGTCAAGTGTTAAATTTTGTGAGGAATTTATGAGAAGACGCGTCTTTGGTTTTGATTTGGGGATAGCTTCCATTGGTTGGGCAGTCGTTGATTTTGATAATGAATATTATGATATGGAAACTGGCGAAATTTTGGCAGACAAAGCAAAAGGCAGCGTTGAAATTGCTCAGGGAAAGATTATTGACTGCGGGGTACGGTGTTTTCCGGTTGCGGAAAATCCTAAAGATGGCAGTTCGCTGGCGGCTGCAAGGCGTGAAAAGCGTTTGGCTCGCAGGGCATGCAGGCGTAAGGCAAGACGCAAAGAAGGCTTGCGTGGATTATTTGTCGCAAAGGGTTTGGTTGCTAATTCTGAAGAGTTTACGGAAGAAATATGCAAAAATCAGTTTGGCGGCGATGTTTGGGATTTAAGGGTAAAAGCTTTGCATGAAAAGCTTTCAAAGGAAGAACTGCTCCGTGTTTTATACCATTTGGCGAAGCACCGCGGTTTTAAATCGGCTCGTAAAGCTCAAGAGGAAAAAGATAAGGATAGCGGCAAGGTTTTGTCTGCTATCCGTGTGAATATGGCATTAAAAGAAGAGGGTAAAAGTTTAGCTCAAATTATAGTTGAAAAAGCAGGTGTGAATGGCAAAAAGCGTAATTTCACAGTATCAGTAAAAAAAGGAAAAAATGAAAAAGAAGTTGAAGCTGATTATAGAAATTCCATTCCTCGCAGTGAGGTTTTAGCAGAATTGAATATGATTTTCGCAACGCAAAAAGAATATGGAATTTTTACGCAGGAGTTATATGATGATTTCATGAGAATTGCTTTTCGCCAGCGTGGGATTAAAAGCGTTGGCGATATGGTTGGCAGGTGTACTTTTGAAAAAGACGAAAAAAGAGCTCCGAAAGAAGCGCCTACTGCTGAATTTTTTGTAGCATGGAGCAAAATCAACAATCTTGTTGTGTATGAAGATGATAAAAAGCGGTTTTTAACTGCGGAAGAACGGCAGCTTTTATTTGAGTTATTGAAAAAAACGAAAGAAATAAAGTATAAGGTTATTTCTGCAAAGATATTTAAGGATAAGAATATACAGTTTGCTTGCTTAAAGTATGGTTCGAAATCAAAAATAGATGATAACGGGGAGGAAAAACAAGCAGCCCCTGAAAATGCTGTTTTTTATAGCATGAAAGGCTGGCATAAGCTGCAATCGGCATTTAAGGCATTACCTCATATTTTTGATGATATTGAAAAACTGGATAAGGCTGTTACAATTATTGCAGAGGAAAAAGAAGATAGAGAGATTCAAGAAAAACTTGAAAATTTGGGTTATTCACAAGAAATAATAGCGCAGTTTTTGACGCTGACTTTTGATACGTTTATTAATTTGTCTTTGAAAGCCTTGTATAAAATAAATCCTTATCTTGAAAAAGGAGAAAAATACGATAAGGCTTGTGCAAGCGCAGGGTATGATTTTAAAGAAATTTCGGAAAAATTGGTTGAGAAAAAAGGAAAGCTTCTTCCAGTAATAGATAAAGATAAACAGACAAAAGTGCCGGTCGTCAACAGAACGGTAGCTCAATTCAGAAAGGTCTATAACGCCTTGGCTCGAAAATATGGAACGCCTGACCAAATCAACCTTGAAACAGGCAGGGAATTGAAGAAAAGTTTTGAAGAACGCAGGGAAATCAGTAAACGGCAAGAAGAAAATAGGAATAAAAATCAAAGCGCGGTAACACAAATTGAAGAAAAAGGCTATAAAGCAACCGGAACAAATATATTAAAATGGCTTTTGTATCTTGAACAAGACTGTAAATGCATATACAGCGGAAAGCCTATGGATATTAACCGCTTATTTGAAGTCGGTTATGTCGAAATCGATCATATTTTGCCGTATTCACGCAGTTTTGACAATTCGTACAGCAACAAAGTTTTGGTTCTGTCCACTGAAAACCAAGAGAAGGGCAACAGGACGCCTTTTGAGCATATCGGAAAGAATAATGCTGGGAGCGAAAAATGGATGGAATTTATCGGACGGGTGTCAAGTCATGTGAATTTGCATAGAAGCAAAAAAGAAAAACTTTTGAATGAAACATTCAACGAAAAAGAACTGGAATTTAGGGAAAGAAATGCTAATGACAACAGTTACATAGCCTTGTATATGAAACGATATTTAGAGGACGGCATCGATTTCAGCGAAAGTTTGCATACGAATATAAAAAACAAAGTGCAAGTCCGAAGCGGCAACGTAACGGCATTTTTGCGTCACCAATGGGGATTGGAAAAAAATCGGACAGAAAGTGACAAGCACCATGCACAGGATGCGATAGTGATAGCTTGTGCAACGCAGTCAATGGTGCAGGCATTATCAAAAATATCCCGAAAAGAGGGATTGGTGCATAGGGAGCATGTGCATAAAAAATATGTTATGGCTAAACCATGGGGCAATTTCAGGGAAGATGTGCTTATTGCTTTGGATAAGGTTTTCGTATCCCGTCCGCCGCGCAAAAAGGCGACAGGCGGACTTCATGGGGAAACAATTTATACTTTGAATGAAAAGAAAAAACAGTTTGAGGCAAAAAATGTGAAGTCCGGTTTTTATGTTCGCGGGGGCATTGCAGGAAATAGTGACATGCTTCGTACAGATGTTTTTTGTAAGAAAAATAAAAAAGGTAAAAATGAATTTTATCTTGTGCCAATTTATAAGAGCGACTTAGGTAAGAATTTGCCTAATAAAGCCATTGTTGCGGGTAAGGGTGAAGATGAGTGGATTGTCGTTGATGAAAGTTTTACTTTCATATTTTCATTGTTCATGGACGATTTGGTAAAAGTACAGAAAGGCGAAACAATTTATTTTGGGTATTATAAAGGCTCTGATAGGTCAACAGCAGCTATAACAATAGAAGCTCATGACAGATGTTGGAAGCAAAGAAGTATCGGAGTAAAATCACAAGATGCAATCATTAAATATCAAGTTGGTTTGCTTGGTGATTATGTGGAAATCAAAGAAGAAAAACGTTTATTTTTAACATCTACTAAGAAAAGAATTTAATATGTCTTGGCGGATATTGCAGATAACAAAGCCCTGTACGTTGAAAATTAAAAATAAACAGCTTTTATATGTTCCGCAGGAAGAAGAGGAAATTTCTTTTCCTTTGGAAGATATCAGTGTGCTTATTTTGGAAAACAGGCAGATAACCGTGCATAATATATTGCTGGCAGAGTTGGCAAAGCATGGTATTTGCCTTTTTTCGTGTGATGAGAGTCATATGCCTTGTGGAGCGTATTTTCCTTTTTTATCTTATTATCAAAGTTCACATATGGCGAAACTGCAAATAGAAATGCGGAAGCCATTGCAAAATAGGCTGTGGCAGGAACTTGTCCGGGTAAAAATTCAAAATCAGGCTCTGTGTTTGAAAATATTGCAAAGGCAAGGTGTTGAAAAATTATTTGCTTACAGCAAAAAAGTGGTTTCAGGCGATAAAGGAAATATTGAGGCTGCGGCTGCGAATCATTATTTTAAAATGCTTTTTTCGTCTTTTTCACGGAAAAATGACGAGGATTTGAGAAATGTATTTTTAAATTACGGCTATGCAATTCTTCGTGCCTGCATCGCACGTTCCTTGGTGGGAGTTGGTTTGCTGCCTTGCTTTGGACTTCATCATGCAAATATGTTTAATGCCTATAATTTAGCAGATGATATTATCGAGCCGTATCGTCCTTTTGTGGATTTCAGCGTTTATACACTTTTTCAGGAAAATAGCATTGAAAATATCAATACGCAGTATAAAAATCAATTGGTGCGAGTATTGACTAAACAGATAATGATAGAAGAATCGGAAGTCACTGTATTGAAAGCGATTGAATATACCTGTCAAAGTCTGGCAAAATCAATAAAATTGAAAAAGAACGTTTTAGTTTTGCCGTATTTTTTGGAATAAGGTTTGTATATGGCAGTAAAAGGAGAACGTTATATGCGTGTAATTGTTTTTTTTGATCTGCCGACAGTGACGAAAAAAGATAAGAAAATTGCAGCTGAATTTAGAAAATTTTTATTGCAAGACGGATATTATATGTTGCAATGGTCGGTATATTCACGGGTTTGCAAGGGCATGGCGGAAGTGGAAACCCATAGCAACAGGTTGCGTGCCGTTTTGCCCGATACCGGAAGTATTCGCCTTTTAACTGTGACAGAAAAACAATATGCAAGCATGGAAATTTTAGTCGGAACTGTTAAAAAAGGAGAAAAAACAGGAGCTATTCAATTGCTTTTGTTATAGTTTTTTAATAAAAAATAAGATAATTACTTATTAATTCAAGTAATTATCTTATTCGATTTTAGCATGTCTAAATTGGAAAGGCAACTATAACATGAATAACTTTATTGAAAGTATTTTTGATATTTTAGCATGTCTAAATTGGAAAGGCAACTATAACTCGGTTTGACACACGTAGGAACATGTACATATTTTAGCATGTCTAAATTGGAAAGGCAACTATAACAATATTCCACGCAACATGTCAACATGCCAGATTTTAGCATGTCTAAATTGGAAAGGCAACTATAACGAGTATTATGCAAATAATGCTGAACATCCAATTTTAGCATGTCTAAATTGGAAAGGCAACTATAACTGCACAGGCTTTTCAAAAACACACAAGCCTATTTTAGCATGTCTAAATTGGAAAGGCAACTATAACATAGTAGGGTTTGCATTTTCAAAGCCTGCTATTTTAGCATGTCTAAATTGGAAAGGCAACTATAACCTTGGTGCAGAATTTATGCGCTCAAAAGTTATTTTAGCATGTCTAAATTGGAAAGGCAACTATAACATGAAAGGCGTATATTATCATGCAGGCGGGATTTTAGCATGTCTAAATTGGAAAGGCAACTATAACGGTGTAGTTGGTGGATTGATTGGAGGAGTAATTTTAGCATGTCTAAATTGGAAAGGCAACTATAACACAGGGAAGCCCTTGATGCGGCTGTTGACGATTTTAGCATGTCTAAATTGGAAAGGCAACTATAACGTACGGAGCAGTCTTCTTCATTTCCCGCAAATTTTAGCATGTCTAAATTGGAAAGGCAACTATAACTCATCTGCTTTTTCAAAGCTTTGCGTTTTTATTTTAGCATGTCTAAATTGGAAAGGCAACTATAACTATCAGAGCGACCAATATTTTAATTGGCAGATTTTAGCATGTCTAAATTGGAAAGGCAACTATAACCGCTGAAAACCAAGCTGATAACGGTAATTGATTTTAGCATGTCTAAATTGGAAAGGCAACTATAACATGCTCATGCCCAAGCGTATATCCTTACGGATTTTAGCATGTCTAAATTGGAAAGGCAACTATAACGCAACCTGAATAATGTTGCCAATAACCCGCATTTTAGCATGTCTAAATTGGAAAGGCAACTATAACGTTACACATCCTCTAGTGTAATTGTCACAGATTTTAGCATGTCTAAATTGGAAAGGCAACTATAACCCGTGGAATGATGTTACACCCATGCCCACCATTTTAGCATGTCTAAATTGGAAAGGCAACTATAACCACCGAGAAGAAAATGCCTCATGTGTTCGGATTTTAGCATGTCTAAATTGGAAAGGCAACTATAACCCAAAGCCATAGACGTTTTAACCGCAAAAAATTTTAGCATGTCTAAATTGGAAAGGCAACTATAACGGATTGAAACATGGCATTAATCAGTATTAGATTTTAGCATGTCTAAATTGGAAAGGCAACTATAACAATGCAGGTGATATTTTAATTAATGGTGAAATTTTAGCATGTCTAAATTGGAAAGGCAACTATAACGATGAGCTATATAAATAGCTCTTTCCTGAATTTTAGCATGTCTAAATTGGAAAGGCAATTTGTTTTATGTTGTATAGTTATGTTCTCTGCAATGCTGTGTAGAAGGCTTGACCGAGGCTTATGCAGGCATCGCCGGGAGGTGTGTTTTGCGGAAAGAGAATTTGAAACTCTGGAGAAAGTTTGCGGTAAAGGGAACGGAGCAGAATTTCATTATTGAATACGCCCCCGCTGAAAATGAGTTTGCAGGAATTGGGATTCGCCAAGTAAAATTCTTTTTTCAGCAGAGTCAGACATTCGTTTAAAGCATGGGTAAGGCTTGTATGGAAAATTTGGGCGATATCGGCACGTTTTGTATTTTTTTGCAGAAGTTTGAAGAGTTCCGCATAAAGATAGACCGTATCAATTTCAATATAGGGCTGATAACTGCTTGCAGGCTTTTTTTCTTGCATTTCCTGCAAAATGAGTTTTTTATTTTCTTGGTCGCAGTGCAGAGGGATTTTTATAAACGTATCTGTTTTGCCGGAAAAAGCGTATTCTTCAAGTTTGATAGCCGCCTGCCCTTCATAACTTGTTTGGGTGCAAATTTCAAGGAGAGCGGAAATTGCGTCAAAAAGGCGTCCGCATCCGCTGCTCAGGGGGCAGTTGATATTTTTTTCAAGCATAAGTTCGCATTGGTTGAGTTGGCTTTGATATTCCGGCTTGTCATAAAAGGGAAAAATATCGTTTTCAGCCAAGTAGCCTTTTTCTTGGGCTTTTTTGTGATAGGCGAAAGCAATGCGCCATGGCTCAAAATTTGCTTTATCTGCGCCGATTAAGGCAATGGGACTGAGGCTTGCCAAGCGGTAATGGCGTTTTTCACGGGCGAAAAGATAAAAAATTTCTCCGCCCCAAACCGTCTTATCATAGCCTAAGCCCGTTCCGTCTAAAATCAAGGCGAAATAAGGGTGTTCCGAAAGTTTGTTTTGTTCGGCAAGAACAGAATAGGCATGGGAAATATGGTGCTGGACTTTTTCCAATCCTATGTTGTGTGTTTGGCTGAAAACTTCCGCAAGATGGGTGCTTGGAAAATCCGGGTGCAGGTCAGTTGCGGTTTTTTGCGGTTCGACCTCTAAAAGTTTTTGCAGGTGTTTTGCTGTTTCTTCAAAAAAATCGAGAACTTCCAAGTTGTCTAAATCGCCGATATGCTGACTTTGATAGGCTTCGTTTCCTTTGGTGAACGTGAAGGTGTTTTTTAACAATGTTCCGGCTGCAAAAACAGAGGAAAGGTAATTTGCGTTGTCCGGAAAACGCACGGGGCTTGGCACATAGCCTCGTGCACGCCTGAAAAATATTGGGTTCGGCAAGGTTTCTTGTTCAGTATCTTCCGCATTAAGGGCGAGGCAAACGGAATCGTCGACACGGATAAGAATATCCCTGTCATGGAAAAGGTAATAATCGGCAATTTCGCGTAAATCCCGAAGAGCTTGCCGGTTTTTTATGCAGATAGGTTTGCCGCCTTGATTGGCGGAAGTCATAATCAAGGCTTTCGGAGCTTGCCGTTTTGTGTTTTCCTCTAAGGTCTGAGGGCTGAAAAGCAATAAATGCAAAGGGGTATAGGCGAGCATGATGCCTATTCTGTGCGTATCGGGGGCGATGTTTTCGGGTAAGCCGGAATTTTTGGCAGGGCAAAGCACAATGGGGGCGGAAGGCGAAGTGAGAAGTTCTTCCGCTTTGGAATTGATATGGGCGATTTCTTTTGCGCTTTCAAGGTCTTTGACCATGAGGGCGAAAGCTTTATGCGGTCTGTTTTTTCGTTTTCTGAGTTCTTCAACGGCATTGCCGTTAAAGGCATCGCAAGCGAGCTGGAAACCGCCCAAACCTTTTACGGCTATGATTTTTCCTTGATTGAGATAAGAAATTGTTTGGAGAAGCGCTTGTTTGTTTTCAGCAAGAATATTTTGCTCTTGAGGAAGATAGGGAGGATTTTGGCTTGTATTTTTTTCTCCGTCACTCAGCCATAAATGCGGACCGCAGTCTGCGCAGGCGTTGGGCTGGGCGTGAAAACGCCGGTCAAGCGGATCGGTGTATTCGATATGGCAGGCTTCACAGAGGGGAAAACAGCCCATGGTGGTTACCGGTCTGTCGTATGGGATTGATTTTGTTATGGTATATCTTGGTCCGCAAGACGTGCAATTTGTAAAGGCATAAGCATGACGGCGGTTTGTTTTGGTGAACATATCGTTTTTGCAGTCCGCGCATATTGCGACATCAGGGCTGACAAGGACGCTGTGCCCTTTATGACCGCTTTGCTCCGAATGGATGATTTCAAACTGTTTTTCTAAAGCACGGGGATCGATTTCTTGCTTTTGGTGTTCGGAAATTTTGGCGAGGGGAGGGAGTTTTTGTTTGAAATCAAGGTTGAATCGGTTAATTTGTTCCTTTGTTCCCTGTATTTCAATTAAAACGCCTTTCGCGGTGTTTTGCACAAAGCCGGTTAAAGAATTTGCCAGGGCAAGCCTGAAAATAAAAGGACGAAATCCGACACCTTGGACTTGTCCTTTTATAATATGTTGCTCGCGTTTTTGCATATTAAATATCGAGTTTGAAATTGAACGTTTTTTCTTCGCCGTTTTGGTCTTGGTTTTGATTGTTCAGTTTTTCAATAAAGGCTTCGTCTTTTTCCTCATCGGTCATTGCAATATAATCCGGGTCATTATTCACGTTAAACTGAATGTTTCTTTTGTTTTCAAGGAGTTTGTCAAATTTTCCCAAAACGGAATCTTCGTTTTCGTCACCTTCATAATCGTCTTCGTCAACCATGGTGAAACTGAATTCATCCGTTTGATATTTTGAGTCCAAGCCTTCATATTCTTCTTTTTTCTTTCTGGCGTCTTCCATAAGCGCAAAAATGAGTTCCGGGGGCAATTCTGAAGAAAACTCGTAATATTCGTCAAAGGCGGCATCTTTGTCGACCTCTCTTTTTTTATTGTTGGTGAGGTTGTAATCGTATTCATTTGTGCGTTCGATACTTGCCATAAATCCGGGGGTGTTCATTTCCGTAATAAGATTGGTCGGCAGGAAATTGGAAATGTCATTGGCGGGTTTATGCTGCGCTTTTTTCTTTTTATGCGTTTTTTGCGGCATTTTTAAATTTTTGGCCACATCTTTTACTGCTTCGGTTTTATTGGCATCGGAAATATCTATATTGTGTTCTTCCAGTTTTTTTGTTTCATTCGGATAGGGATCTTTCAAACCGTCAAGCAAAAACTTATTGACAATGGAATACCGCAAAAGCGTTAATGGGTTGACACTGGGAATTTCGGCTTGCAACGTTCCGTCTTCGAGATTTTCTTCTTTGTCGGAGTCATGCTCTGTTTTTTCTTTGTCAATATTGTAATCGTCATCGTCTGCGGTTTCAAAAAGCCTTGCGAAATTAGGCTGTTGCTGATACGTGAAAGAAGATTTCGGGATATTGTTTATGGAGTGCGCAACAACTTTTTCCTCTTCGCTGTCTTTTGTTTCATTGGGAAGCATGGCGACAAGGTTGTTGAGGATGGAGGCTATGTCTTCATCTGATGTCGCGACATTGTAATTTTGTTCCGCTGCATTGTCCGAATTGTCATTATTGCGTGCAAAGCTGGAAAAATGTTTGTCGCCGATTTCATTTTTTTGGATTTCAAGAACGATTTTATCCAAAAGGATTTGTTCACTGTCAACATAGAGCGGGACTTGGCAAAGGCATTCCGTATCATTGATATGAAAAATAGTCACATGGAGTACCAGGGGATCTTCGCCGGAAGCGTTCAATACTTGTATTTTGATATTATTTCCCGCCTGCATTGTTGAAGCTTCGGGCAAATTTTTTATTTCAATATTTAAACTTTGTGTGGAGATTTCAAGAAGCCGGCAAGGGGTGTCAAAAGTATTGATCTTGACCCAAGTATTCTTGGGCGAGATTTTTAATGGCATATCTGTTGTTTGCTCATATTTTATTGAAAAGCCTTTTTTAGCCATATCATGTTCTCGCGGTTTGCTATTTTAAGACTTGTCTTTCAAGGCAAAATTCAACTCGGCGGTTTTTTGCGCGATTTTCTGGTGAATCGTTCGGAAAACGGGGGTTTAAATCTCCCATGCCTGTTGCAGTAACTCTTAAAGGGTCTATACCATGTTCCACAAGCCAACGCAAGACATTAACAGCCCGCAGTGCCGATAATTCCCAGTTGTTTTTAAATCTGGCGCCTTCCGGAATGGCGCTGTCGTCCGTGTATCCTTTGATGTTGACAGTCATTTCCCGGTTGGATTCGATGACATCGAGAACCGTTTTCAGTTGTTCGTCCGCTTCCGGGCTGAGTTCTTCGGAACCGGGGGCGAAAAGAAGGCTGTCGCCGATGGTTAGGGTGATTGTTCCCTCGTCAAGAACGGCTCCGACTTCGCCTTCAACATTTTTTTTGGATAAATAGCTTTGAATCGCGTTGAAAACGTTTTCCTGGTTTTTGAGCAATTCTTGGCGGATACGCATCAGATCTTGGACTGATTGCTGGGATTGGTTATTGATGTTCGCCTGCATTTGCCCGCCTGCGATTTCACTTGCGGTAAGCCCTCCGAAAGCCATGCGCATAGACCCGAAAACGCTTTGGAAACGTTTTACTTCGACAGTTGACATGGATACAAGCAGTACGAAGAATACAAGCAGTAGGGTAACCATGTCCCCGTAGGTCGCAAGCCACGAGGTGTCTTCAGGTTCTTCCGGTTCTGGTTCAGGAATGTTGCTCATACGTTATTCTCTTGATCTTACTTGTCTTCTTCATGCTTTCTTACAGAAGGAGCAAGGAATGATGATAATTTTTCGTATACCAAACGGGGGTTGTTGTTTTCAAGAATGGATTTTGCACCTTCGAAAATAATGGATAGGTTCATGCTTTCCTGTGTGCTTCTTGATTTCAGTTTGGTGGCGAGGGGTGAAAAAATGAAGTTTGCTAAAATGGTACCGTACAATGTTGTGATCAAAGCAACAGCCATAGCGGGACCGAGGGCTGACGGGTCGCTTAATTGGCTGAGCATTTGGATAAGACCGATAAGCGTACCCAACATTCCCATGGCGGGAGCGAGGGCAGCCATTTTATTGAATACGCCGATATTGATGCCATGCCGTTTCTGCATGGAGGAAATCTCGATGACCACGGTGCTGTGGATAAGTTCAGGGTCGGCGTTGTCGGCGATGAGCTGCATGGCTTTTTTGAGAAGCGGATTGTTCGTTTCAACGCGTTCGAGAGCCAATATCCCTTCACGGCGGCTGATTTCAGCGATTTGCACCATAACGTCGACAACTTCTTCGGGCATAGTTCTTTTGCTTGTGAATGTTTTGCTTGCGGCTTTGAACGCCTGCAAAAATTCTTCAAACGGGAAACAGATAAGCGTAGCTGCGAAAGTACCCCCAAGAACGATGAGAACACTAGGAATATCAATAAATCCGCCGGGGTCCGGACCCATGGCGATGGTTGCGCCTACAAGCCCGAATCCTGCTACAATACCTATTAGAGTGGCTAAATCCATATTTTTTCACCAGTTAACTATTGCTTAAAATGAAAATGGTGCGTAAAAACCATTTGCACTTATTTAATAAACGTACTAGTTAAAAAAGTCCAGTGCTTTTTAAACTATAAAAAAGAGTATGTCCGCATATTCTCATACACACAAGGAAGATTTTGTGATTACAAGAAATAATGCTATCCGCAATATCGCTATCATTGCCCACGTTGACCATGGCAAAACCACTTTGGTTGACGGTTTATTCCGTCAAAGCGGCTTATTCCGCGCTGACCAACAACTTGACGACCGTATGATGGACAGTATGGAACTTGAACGTGAACGGGGCATCACCATTGCCGCAAAAAACTGTGCCGTTTCTTGGAACGGTGTGCGTATCAACATTATCGACACCCCGGGGCACGCCGATTTTGGCGGAGAAGTGGAACGGGCTTTATCCATGGTCGATGGGGTTGTTCTTTTGGTTGATTCCTCAGAAGGCCCTCTCCCGCAAACCCGTTTCGTGCTTCGCAAAGCTCTTGCCCTGAAACTTCCCGTTATTGGCGTTATCAATAAAATTGACAGAAAAGATGCCCGTCCGGAAGAAGTCCTCAATGAACTCTATGAGCTTTTCATCGACCTTGACGCCAGCGATGAGCAGTTGGAATTTCCTGTTCTTTATGCTATCGGGCGTGAAGGTGTCGCTATGTATAATATCGGAGATAAATCCGAAAACCTTAGTCCTTTGTTTGAAACAATTTTAAAATATATTCCGGGACCAAGTTATGATGATGAGCTGCCTTTTCAAATGCTTGTGACGGATCTTGATTATTCCGATTATTTGGGCCGCCTTGCTGTGGGCAGAATAAAAAACGGCAGGGTGCACGGCAAGGAAAGTTTGGTTTGTATCGGGAGCGACGGCACGCCTAAAAATTTGCGTGCCACCAAATTGCAGGTATACCAAGGCAAGCAGATGATCGACGTGGAAAGCGCCGAACCCGGTGACATTATCGTTATGGCGGGCATTGAAGACGCGACAATCGGCGATACCATCTGCACGAAAGACAATCCGGTTGCTTTGCCCCGTATCCATGTTGACGAGCCGACCGTGGTTATGAATTTTTCCATCAACAGCTCCCCGCTTGCGGGGCGTGAGGGAAAAATCGTTCAATCCCGCAGAATAAAGGAACGACTTGAAAAGGAAGCTTTGCGAAATGTGTCTATCCGCGTCGAGGATACGGAAGACAGGGACAGTTTCATTGTGAAAGGACGCGGCGAGTTTCAAATGGCTATCATTGTGGAAACTATGCGACGCGAAGGGTTCGAGCTGACCGTCGGACGTCCTGAAGTCATTATGCATGAGGAAAACGGGGTTGTTTACGAACCTATTGAAGAAGTGCATATTGATTGCGATGAAAACTTTATGGGCGTTGTGACTGAAAAACTCTCTTTCAGGAAAGGGCGTATGTCCAACTGCGTCAACCATGGAACAGGGCGGGTACGTCTGACATTTTCCGTGCCCGCGCGGGGGCTCATCGGCTATCGTGACGAGTTTTTAACCGATACCAGAGGCACAGGCATCATGAACTCCACAATGAGCGGTTATGAGGAATACCGCGGCGATTTCGTCTCCCGTTTGACCGGTTCGCTTATCGCTGACCGCGCAGGCAATGCCGTTGCCTATGCTTTATACAATTTGGAACCGCGCGGAACGCTTTTTATTGTTCCCGGCGACCCGGTTTACGAAGGAATGGTTATCGGGGAACACAACAAGGATAACGATATTGATGTGAACCCGACAAAAGAGAAGAAATTAACCAACATGCGCGCGGCAAACAAAGATGAAAATATTATTTTGACGCCAGTTCGTCCTATGACGCTGGAACATGCTTTGCACTTCCTGCGCGAAGACGAAGTTTTGGAAGTGACTCCGGAATCCTTGCGCATACGCAAAACGGAACTCAGTGCGCAAAAGCGTTACGCTATGGGCGGCGGCAGAAAGAGAATATAAGTTTAACAGTTTGTTTTGATTGTTTTAAAAAGCCCGTTTGTGATAAGCGGGCTTTTTTGCGGGGAATTTTCATTATTGATTTAAAGGCAGGCGAAATAATAGTACAATATGTTGACAATGTATTGTTAACGTATTATTTATATGAAAAGGAGTTCATATGGAACAAAGCACGATAAGCATTCGTATAGACAGCCAATTAAAAAAAGATTTTGAAGAGTTTTGTAAAAATGTTGGTATGAATATGACAACCGCAATTTCTATTTTTGCAACAACAGTTGTGAAAGAACAACGGATCCCTTTTGAAATTTCAGCAGACCCTTTTTACAGTGAAAAAAATATGGCACGTTTGCGTAAGTCCATGCGGGAAATGGAAGAAAACGGGGGAACAGTGCATGAGGTAATTCATGATTAAATCTTGGTCTGATGATGCTTGGGAAGATTTTTTATATTGGCAAGAACAAGATAAAAAAACTTTAAAAAGAATACTTGAATTGATTAAAGATATAGACCGCAATCAATACAAGGGAATTGGCAAGCCTGAAAGATTATCGGGGGATTTGTCCGAATATTGGAGTAGACGCATTGATCAAAAAAATAGAATAGTGTATAGAATTTTTAATAATAACATTCAAATTATTCAATGCGGGTCGCATTATCGTGATAAATAATATGTATCGGCAATGAAATAAAAAGCCCGTTTGTGATAAGCGGGCTTTTATGTTTTTTTGAATTGCATGAAAGCTATTTAATGCCGATTTCTTCATCTGTGAGGTAGCAAGCGGGGTCTTCAGCCCACACGTCGCCATGGACGGCTTCCGCTCTTGCACGGAAGTTGCCGCCGCAGATATTGAGGAATTTGCATTTTGCACAGCGCCCTTTCACATGGGGACGTTTATCTTTGAGCTGGTGTAAAAGTTCAATATTGGGATCGACCCAAATTTCGGAGAAAGGTCTTTCAAGAACATTTCCAAAAACATGGTGGCGCCAAAATTGGTCGGCGCTGACTTTGCCGTCCCAAGAAATGCAGGCGAAACCCCGTCCTGAGCTGTTGCCTTCGTTGAATTGCAAAAGTTCGAAAACTTCTTCAGCCCGTTTCGGATCTTCTTTTTGCAGACGCATCCAAAGGTACGGACCGTCCGCATGGTTATCGACGGTCAGCACTTCTTTTTGATAGCCCTGGTCATAGAGTTCACGGGTCTTATCCATGATGAGATCCAGCATGTCGCGGGTTTCCTGGTGGGTTAAATCTTCTTTAATCAATTCACTGCCGCGTCCGGAATAAACCAAATGATAAAAGCAGACTCGTGGAATGTCACGTTCTTTCATGAGGGTGAAAATTTTGGGAACTTCCGCCGCATTGCGTTTGTTTATGGTAAAACGCAAGCCGACTTTGATACCTTCTTCACGGCAATAATCAAGTCCTTCCAAGGCTTTTTTGTAAGCTCCTTTCACGCCGCGGAACGCGTCGTGCACCTCTTCTCCGCCGTCCAGAGAAACACCCACATAAGAAAGTCCGACATCTTTCAAGATTTTTGCCATATTTCTGTCAATGAGCGTTCCGTTGGTGGAAATCACAGCCCGCATGCCTTTGTTTGTCGCGTATTTCGCAAGTTCGGGCAAATCCTTGCGGACTAAAGGCTCGCCTCCGGAAAAGAGCATGACCGGCGCTCCGAATTGAGCCAAATCGTCAATCATTGTTTTAGCTTGTTCCGTGGATATGGGGTCTGTGCCGTTTTCTTCAAGAGCATGGGCGTAGCAGTGGACGCATTTCAAATTGCAGCGCTGCGTCATATTCCAGACAACAACAGGCTTTTTGTCAGCGGAAAATTGCAGCAGATGGGAGGGAAGCTTTCCGGAATGCCTGCCGTAGCGAAGAGCGTCAGAGGGTTCGACTTGGTCACAGTATAACTTTGAAATACCTATCATATATCTTCCTTTTCTTGTGTTGAACAATAAAAAATTTAAAACAGAATATAGCACAAGGCAATAATTTGCAAGCAATATTCTTGCTTATCCATGTTTGTGTTAGGAATGTTTTTTTCCTAAGATATGGATGGTTATCGGTATGATGAATCCGGCAAAAACAAGCGCCAGCAAGAGCAGGGCATAAGAAAAATCCTGATTGCTTTGAAACGGAAAAAGCGTAACGAGCGAACCTGCCAAAATTCCGGAAAGGAAAGAGAGCGTTGCATGATAAAATTTATTCAGACAGGCGCCAAGAACATGCGCAAAGCTGAATATTCCGCAGACGCAGCCCAGAAGAAAAAGAAGAATGACAGGGAAATCAAGGGTTGTGACGGCGTGCAAAATATTGTGGTATTGCCCGATCAAAACCAAAATGAACGCTCCGGAAATTCCGGGCAGGATCATGGCGCATATCGCAATAAAACCGGAGAAAAAAACAACGGGATAACTTGTTTCAAGGGAAAGGGGCGTTGCGAAGCCGAGCCAAAGGGCGAAAAGCCCTCCTGCAAAAAAGCAAAGGACGGAAATAAGTTTATGGGGATTTTTTTTCTTTATTTCCGCAAGAAGGATAAACAGCGATGAAAGAATAAGCCCGAAAAAGAACGCCCAAACAATATCGGCATATGTTTCAAGAAGCGCGACCATGATACGGGCGAACAGGAAGACAGCCGACCCGATGCCGAGCAAAAGGGGCAGGGCGAAACTCCACGGAATTTTCATGAAGGCTTTTTTTATTTGCAGTGTGAAAAGAAGTTTGAAAAACTCCTTGTCAACGGACTTTATCGTATCAAGAAGTTTTCCGTATATGCCGGTAATGAATGCGATTGTTCCGCCTGAAACTCCGGGGATGGTATCGGCAATTCCCATGAGAAAACCGCATAAAAAATAACGAATGAGTGCGTTCATCGGTATCCTTATAAAAGAAGCAGGGTTGCGAAGCTCAGAAAAATGAAAAATCCGGCTCCGTCTGTGAGGGCGGTTAGGAAAATGCTTGAAGCTTGTGCGGGGTCACGACCTAAAGCCCGTAAAATAAGGGGAATGGAACCGCCTGCAATGGCGCCTAAAAACATATCCAATAAAAGGGAACAGCCCATAACCGCGCCTAAAAATACATTATTGCTGATTAAAGAAACAACGCAAATGGCAATGAAAGAAACAATAAATCCCGTGGCAAAACCGATCTTTCCCTCACGAAAAACCGCGTTCCAAGATTTTTTATTGTCGAATTTTTCCGTCGCAAGCTGCCTGATCATGACGGCAAGGGCTTGCTGCCCCGTATTTCCCGCCTGATTTGCCACCATGGGCATGAGAACAGCCAAAAAAGCCATTTGGGCGATAGTTCCTTCAAATAAATAAACGATATATGCGGAGATTGAGGAATTGAGCATATTGATAAAAAGCCACGGCAAGCGGATTTTGACGGATTCATACCATGGGGTGTTGATGTCTTCATCCTGACCTGCGCCCATCATACCGAGCAAATCGGAGCTGGCGTCGTCCTGGATGATATCAATAACGTCATCGTGGGTTACCGCGCCCATCAAGTGCCCCTCCCGGTCCACAACAGGCAAAGCGAGGAAGTTATAGTGTGAAAGTATTTTCGCAACTTCCGATTTATCGGTGTCGAACTGCACGGTGATAACGTCTTTTTTGTCGGAAAGCAAATCCCGCATGGGCGTGTGCTGTTTTGAAAGCATAAGTTCGCGCAATGAAATGATTCCGATAAGCTTATCCAAATGGTCGACGACATAAACATAATAAGGCATATCCTTGTCTTCCAGTTCAATGCGTATATGCTGGATTGCTTGGTCTACATTGATGTCGGAGGGGACCGTGATGATCTCCGTGTTCATTACCCCTGCCGCCGTGTCCGGGTCAAAGGTCAGCAGCGCCCTCAGTTCCATGGCGTCTTCGGGGGTGAGGTTGTTCAAAAGGACATCGCGGTGATCTTCGTCCACTTCGTCCAGAACGTCGACGGCGTCATCGGGGTCCATGGCGGAAAGAATACGGGCGGCGTCTTCCGCGTCCAAATTTTCAATAACGTCCTTTGCATGGCTTTCG
The DNA here is from genome assembly GCF_025232395.1 of Taurinivorans muris. GTDB lineage: Bacteria > Desulfobacterota > Desulfovibrionia > Desulfovibrionales > Desulfovibrionaceae > Taurinivorans > Taurinivorans muris. The sequence goes on along the minus strand of NZ_CP065938.1, from coordinate 905,483 downwards.
TCAAGTTCCGCAAGGGCTTCCGCCGCGTCTTCCGTGTCCATGTGGGTGATCATGCAAAGCTGTTTTTCAAGGGGGAGCGATTCCATAAGCTCCGCACGGTCGGCAGGGTGAACGAGGTCGTTATCCAGATATTCGGGATTGCAGGGATCAAAATCGACAATTTTTCCGTCTTCGTCGAGATAGGAAACGTTGTCTTGTTCTTGTTCGGAAATGGTTTGCGTTTCTTCTTGCTTTTCTTTTTCGGTTTCTTTGTCTTGGTTTAAAATTCGATTTTCTGCCTGCTCGGAACTATGTGCATTCAATACGCGATTTTCATTATTTTGTGGCATACATACCTCCTTACAAGACAAAAAAGGAATTACTTGACGCTAAAACTAAAACGCCGTATTTTAAATAACCAATATCATATGCAAGTGTGTTTTTGTTTATCACTAAAACAAAATTGGGGCAAGTTTGAATTTTGGAAATGATTTTTTATGGAGTTTGCGGTGTCAGAGCGGTTAAATAAAATTTTTGGGCGGAAACAGACCGATTTTGTCAGAAGAATTATCAGATTGGCGCTTGACGAGGACGGACAGGATTTAACTTCCAACGGTATTTTTGACAGCCATGACATGGCTTATGGAAAACTTATCGCCCGTCAGGACACCTTTGTTGTCGGTTTGGTTTTAATTCCCGCCATATTGGAAGAACTTGGCATACGCGAACCGGAAAAGCTCTATGCTTTGAAAGCGGCGGAGGGCTCATATTTAAAAGACAATGAAATTGCCGCGGAATTTGAAATGCATACGGCTTTGCTTTTAAAAGCGGAACGTATTATCTTGAATTTCATCACAAGGTTAAGCGGTATCGCAAACAGTACGAAGTTGTATTTGAAAGAATTGGAAGGGACGGGGGTAAGATTGCTGGATACCCGTAAAACGCTTCCGGGGCACAGGTATTTGGATAAATATGCCGTGCGCGCGGCAGGGGCTGAAAATCACCGCATGTCTTTGGAGGATATGCTCATGATAAAAAATAACCATGTGGATGCGGCAGGCTCGATAACGCAGGCCGTGGAAAAACTTCGCCGCGAATACGGAGCAAATTGCCCTCCTATCATTGTGGAATGCCGTGACAAAGCCGAAGTTTTGGAAGCTGTGCGTGTTGTGCCGCAAAGAATTTTGCTTGACAATATGGATATTGCGGCGCTTTCCGAAAACTTGCCGCTTATTCCCGAAAATATCGAGGCGGAAATCAGCGGCGGGGTGAACTTGAAAACTATCCGTTCTTTGGCTCTGTCAAGCAAGGAACGTCCTGCGGATTTTATTTCTGTCGGCAGTATCACCCATTCTGCGCCTATCGCGGATTTCAGCTTACGTGTTAACCGTTTAAAATAATTTATGGAGAGAAAATGAAAACGTTATCTCTTTATGCTGATAAAATAGAAGCATTGAAACAGAAATTCGGTCCGTCGCTTGTGATTATGGGACATCATTATCAACAGGATGAAATTATGCGGCACGTTGATTTGGCAGGTGATTCCCTGCAGCTTGCCCAAATGATGGACGGAATTGACGCGGAGCATATCGTTTTTTGCGGTGTGCATTTCATGGCGGAATCCGCAAAGCTTTTGGCGAAACCGGAACAGAAGGTCTATCTGCCCGATATGGGCGCTTCCTGCCTCATGGCTGAAATGGTGCCGGCACAAGCTTTGGATGTTGTCATAGAAAAAATTTCAGCCCATGGAAAAAAAATCGTGCCTTTGGCGTATGTCAACACATCCTTGGCTGTAAAAGCTATCGTGGGCAAGCATGGCGGAGCTGTCTGCACTTCCTCCAACGCCAAAAAAATGCTTGAATGGGCATACGGGCAAGGGGAGAGCGTCCTCTTTTTGCCCGATAGGAATTTAGGCAATAATGTCGGGAACATGCTCGGTATTGCTCAGGACAAACGCCATACTTTGGATGTCCGCAACAACGGCGGAAATTTGGATTATGACGCCATTGACAGGGCGGAGCTTATTTTTTGGGACGGCTGCTGCCCTATTCACGAATTTTTTAAAGAGGAACATATCGCGTTCATGCGTCAAAAATATCCGCAGGCGAAAATTTATGTTCATCCCGAATGTCCGCAAGAAATTGTTGAGAAGTGCGACGGGGCAGGCTCAACTTCGTATTTGATCGATGTTGCGGAAAAAGCCCGAAAAGGCGATGTGCTCATTATCGGCACGGAAGCGAACCTTGTCAACCGTTTGGCCCGTGTTCATGAAAAACGCGGCGTTACGGTGATACCTTTGTTTGCCGAGGCGTTTTGCCCTGATATGGCAAAAATCACCGAAGGGCTGCTTTATAAGACTTTGGAAGATATCGCCGCCAATAAGGCTTGTCCTGTCGAGATTGACGGCTCTATGGTTGAAGACGCAAAAGAATCTCTTGTTCGTATGCTTAATCATTGTGCGAAATAAGAATATGGATTGAGGTATAAAGTATGTATTACCGTTCGGATGTTTTAGTTGTCGGAAGCGGCTTAGGTGCGTGTGCCGCTGCATTGACTTTGGCAGATAAAGGCGTTCAAGTCAGCATGATTTGCCCGACTGAAACCTTGGACGGCGGCAACTCGGAACTTGCGCAGGGCGGTATCGTTTATGTGCATGACAATCCGGAAGAATTTTATGCCTTGGAAAAAGATATGCTCAATGCGGGGCATAATTATAATTTTGTCAAAGCGGTGCGTTTTCTTGCGGACCATGGCGGTGACGCCGTGCAGGAAATTCTGATAGACCGTCTGCATGTGCCTTTCAATGTCCGCAGCGGAACTGTCGCGGATTGGGATTTAACCTTGGAGGGCGGGCATTCCGCTCCCCGCATACTGCATTGCGCCGACTATACGGGGCGCTCCATTATTGAAGCGATACACAAAGCGATTTTGGAACACCGGAATATCAATGTCCGTTATAAATGTTCGGCTGTCGACCTTATCACGACCGATCACCATTCCCATTTGGACATGTATCGCTATCAGCTGCAAAACCAATGTGTCGGTGTTTATGCGTATAATGAGGATACGGAACAGGTCGACCAGCATTTGGCCACGTTCACCATTTTGGCTACCGGCGGGGTGGGGAACGTTTTTCTTCATTCGACCAACAGCGACTGGGCTGTCGGTTCCGGAATTTCCATGGCGCAGCGCGCAGGGGTTCGGCTTGCCAATATGGAATTTGTGCAGTTTCACCCCACTGCGTTGTATCATAAAAGCAAAAAACATCCGTTAATCACGGAAGCCGTCCGCGGGGAGGGCGGGGTGCTTGTCGACCTTGAGGGCAAGGAATTTATGCAAAAATATGATGAACGCAAAAGTCTTGCTCCGCGGGATATTGTTTCTCAAGCCATTGCTACGGAAATGCTCATGACAGGTTCCCAGCATGTTTTTTTAGACGCGACCCGCATAAAATGTGATGTGACAAAACGTTTTCCGACAGTGTTCCAAAGCTGCATGAATATCGGCGTTGACATGCGTAAGGATTTTATTCCTGTTGTTCCTGCCGCCCATTATTTTTGCGGAGGAATTTTAGTCGATTTGAATGGCAGGACGACGCTTGGAAATCTTTATGCTGTCGGAGAATGCAGCTGCACGGGCATTCATGGGGCGAACAGGCTTGCAAGCACATCTTTGCTTGAAGCGCTGCTTTGGGGATACAGCGCAGGCAAGGATATAGCCGAAAACCTCACCAGGCGCGATTGTATCGATGAACGGGTTTTCGCTTCCATTACCGACTGGGAAAATACCGGAAACGAGCATAATGACGACCCTGCTCTCATCGCCCAGGATTGGGCGAGCATACGCCATATCATGTGGAACTATGTAGGCATCATGCGGACGGAAAGCCGTTTGCGCAGGGCGTTCGGGGAACTTCGTGACCTGTCGAGCCATTTGCACGATTTTTATAGACACACGCCTCTTTCTCCCGCTCTTGTCCGTTTGTTTCACGGCTGCAATACGGCGTATCTTATCACGCAGGCGGCTCTTAGGAATAAGAACAGCTTGGGCTGCCATCACAGGGCCGAATGATTTTCGCCGCGTTTTGTATTTTTATGAGGACGGCGGCGCCGTCCTTTTTTGTTCCGTTTATTGTGAAATAAATAATAAATATTGCAATGATTACAGCGGGGCAGGAGCAAGTTTAAGGAGTATGCAAAAAAATGTTCATAGTATCTTGACTTTTGCTTGTGAAAGGGATATTGAAAAATCATAATTAGGTATTTTTTTTACCTTGTGAAAATTTTCTTTGGAGGCGTTTATATGGGTATCAGTAGACGTGATTGCTTATTAGGTTTTGGAGCATTGGTCGCCGGCGGGGCGGTAACTTCAATCGTGGACGGCGGCACCAAATTGGTTCACGCTGCAACACCTGCAACCCGATTCCAACAAGTGAACGGCGAGTTTGGGTGGACCCCGCATAAACTCGACCCTGCCGAATGCGCGGAAGCGGCGTACCAAGGATATTGGTATAAAGGCTATGCCTGCGGATACGGCGTGTTTTACGGCATTATCGGGGTGTTGGGGGAAAAATTCGGCGCACCTTACAATCAATTCCCATTTGCGATGCTTGAAGCGAATAAGGGCGGTATTTCAGACTGGGGCACGATTTGCGGCGCATTATACGGTGCTGCCGCCGCTTATGCTCTTTTTTGGGGAAGAGATGAGCGCACACCTATGGTGAATGAATTGTACCGCTGGTATGAAACGACGAATTTGCCGATTTATGATCCAAAAGATAACGCACAAGGTGTAAAGGGTGCTATTCCGGCTAATATTTCCGGTTCCGTTCTTTGCCATATTTCCGTTTCAAAATGGTGCTATGAAAACAAGATTGAAGCGACAGACAAGAAAAGAAACGAACGCTGCGGACGTTTGACCGCCGATGTCGTGTATAAGGCTGTTGAAATTTTCAATAAGAAAATCGAACTCGGAAAAGATTTCAAGACCACTTTTGCGGTGCAGGATTCTGTTGAATACTGCGGCAGCTGCCACCAAACCAAGGGACAGGAAACCAACTGGGCAAAGGGTGTCATGGATTGCGCGCCTTGCCACAGCGGAACAGAAGCAACCGGCAATATGTTTAAAGACCATCCATAAAATATAATGGTATGAGCCGATAAAAAATAAGCCTGCGTTCAAAGCGGGCTTATTTTTTTGTTTTCGGGCAAGGTTTCCGAAGTTGCTGGTCGGGCTTTTTTTAAATTTTCATTTATTTTTTTTTTTTTTTTTTGAAAATTTTTTGTTATAAAAAATCATTCAAACCAAATAAGGCTTGCCTGACGTCCTGTTTGGTTGTCCTGTCTGTGGGAAAAATATTGCTTGTGCATTGTTTTTGTACAAAAATCAAGACCATGGATGTTTTCCTGCAAAAGTCCCGCCTGTCTGAGTTGGTGGCGTGTCAGCTCCCATAAGTCAAGGGTTTGTTCCTGAATATTGAACCATGCGGCATAGGTGGCGCCCCATTCGGTATCGAAATTGACGAATTGCGCTTCTTTCGGACCCAGGCTCGGACCGCGGACCGCCAGTAAATCCTTTGCGTTAAGTCTGTATTTTTCACAAAATTTTGAAACAGCTTCCAGAATGAAATCATTTCTGTTGCCGCGCCAGCCGACATGAAGCGCCATGACATGCCCGCCTTTGTTATGAGCGAACAAGATAGGCTGGCAGTCGGCTGTTTTTATCAGAAGGGCATGCTTTTTTTGATTTGTCGCAATGCCGTCGCCCTCGATGTTTGCTTCTTCAAAAAAAGCTGTCGGCTCAGGAGAAAAATGCATGATATTGGAATGGATTTGGCGGACTTCCAAAACGGGCATGGCAAGTTTTTCAAATAAAAATTTTCTGTTCTGCCGTATGGCGGCATTATCTTCTCCTCGGTTGAAAGCGATACTGCCCAAGCTTTTTCGGGGATCAAGATTTTTGCCTTGAAAAAGGCAATGCACGTTTCTTATGCCGCAAAATTTAAAAAAAATCAGATTATCAAGCATAGTTATCCCATAAAAATAAGCAAAAATTTCATTTGCTAAATAAGAGTATTTTTTATATAATTTATCACTAACAAATTTTATGAATGAATTCAATAGAAAAGGTTCTGTTATGCAAGATATGCACGTTTTAAAAGAGGCATTGGAAACTATTGTTCGGAAAAAATCTTGGGAATGGCCCGAGAAAGCTGTTATCGAACTTCCAAAAGATGCGAAGCATGGTGATTTGGCTACAAATATCGCTATGACCCTTGCAAAAATTTGCCAAAAAGCACCGCGCGCCATAGCAGAAGAAATTTGTGCCGAATTAGAAAAACACAGCCTTATTGAAAAAGTGGATATTGCCGGTCCCGGTTTCATCAATGTGACGTTCAAACAAAGTTTTTGGCATGAACAGGTTCTTCGCATGGAACGGCTGAAAGAAAAATTCGGCTCGCTTGCTTACGGAAACAAACGAAAGGTCAATGTTGAATATGTTTCCGCAAACCCGACAGGGCCTTTGCATATCGGGCATGGACGCGGGGCTGCCGTGGGCGACAGCATGGCGAGGATTTTGCGTTTTGCAGGCTACGACGTGAGCACGGAATATTATATCAATGACGCAGGTCTGCAAATGCGTTTGCTCGGGCTGTCCGTTTGGCTCAGAATGAAAGACCTTTGCAAAATGCCGGTGACTTATCCGGAAGATTATTATAAAGGCGAATACATTATTGACATCGCCAAAGAAATGCTTGAGAAAGATCCTAAACTTCCTACGTATGAAGATGCTGAAAACCGTTGCTACGAATATGCGATGAACAGTATTTTAAACGGCATTAAACAAGATTTGCATGATTTTAGGGTGGAACATCAAGTTTGGTTTTCCGAGGCGAGCCTCGTTCATGACGGAACTGTCGAAAAAACGCTCAATGATTTGAAAGAACGCGGTTATGTTTATGAAAAAGACAATGCTTTGTGGTTCAAATCAACCCTTTTCGGTGACGACAAAGACCGTGTTTTGCGTAAAAGTGACGGGTTTCTGACATATTTCGCTTCCGATATCGCCTATCATGCCGATAAATTCAACCGCGGTTTCGAGGAACTTGTCGATGTTTGGGGGGCTGACCACCATGGGTATGTGCCTCGTGTCGCCGCCGCTGTCGAAACGGTCGGCAGAAATCCGAAAGAAGATTTTTTTGTCATTCTTATCCAGTTGGTGAATTTGCTTCGTGCCGGCGAGCCTGTCGCAATGTCGACCCGCTCCGGAGAATTTATCACCCTGCGTGAAGTGTTGGATGAAGTGGGTGTCGATGCCGCCCGTTTTATGTTCCTTTCAAGAAAAAGCGACCAACCGCTTGATTTTGATTTGGATTTGGTAAAACAGCGCAATCTTGAAAATCCTGTTTATTATGTGCAGTACGCCCATGCCCGTATTAAAACGTTGCTGCGCCGCGGTGCTGAAAACGGCTATTCATTGTCCGATGAAACAAGTTTGGATATTATCAGGGAATTGACGGACAGCGCCGATACAGCCCTCATCCGTTCCGCTTTGCATTTTGAGGATGCCGTGCTTGACGCCGCCAAAGCCAAAGCTGTGCATATCATTAGTTTTTATCTTATGGAGTTGGCAGGAAAATTTCATAGTTATTATGCAAATGTGCCGGTTTTAAGCGGTGATGAAAAATTGATTAAAGCACGTTTGGCATTGCTTCGCGTTGTCGGAACCGTTCTTCGCAACGGATTGAATTTATTAGGTGTTGAAGCGCCTGAAACCATGTAAAAGGAGAGCGTTGTGGCTCGTCCCAATTATCGGCATGTCCCCCGGGAAAAAAAATATAATCCGTTTTTGGAAAGCGTGAAAAAGCTTCTTGTTTCAAAAGAACGTGAAGAACAGGAAAGCACGCAGACTGAAGAAATGGAAGACGGTTTTTTAAAAACAAAACCGCGTGAATACGCATACGGGCAGGATGAGCCGGAAGAAGAGCGTTTTCAAGAAGAAAATACCGTGGCGAAACAAGGAATCACATTAAGCACTTCCGCCTGTGTCACCGCGTTTGTTACGATTTTGACGTCTGTCGGTTTTGCGTTTTTGTTCGGGCTTATCATCGGAAAAGGAATGACCCCGGCGGTTCAAAAAGAAGAACCCGTGCCGTTGGCGGCGAATATCCAAAAAGAAAAATCAGCACCGGTTCTGCCAAAAGAAGAATTGCAGTTCATGACAGCTTTAAAAACAGAACCAGAAAAAAAGACGGCTGAGGAAATCCGGGCGGAAGAAGAATCCGTAAAAAAAGCTGCCGAAGAAAAAATAAGGGCTCAGGAGCAAGCTAAAAAAGAAGCGGATAAAAAGGCTGAAGCTCTTGCGAATATCAATAAGAAATTTGATTATGACATCCGTGTTGCGGCTTTTCGCAGTGAAGCCCAGGCTGATGAATTACGTTTGAAATTGGAAACGGACGGATTCAGAACACGGAAAAATGTAAAAAAAGATACGAAAGGAAACTGGTATTTTATTCATGTTCTTCTTATTGGAACAGAAGAGCGTTTGAAAGAAAGTCAGGAACGTTTTAAAAAATTCGGTGTGAGAGATTCCATTATTGAAAGTAAAGTTGAAGCAAAATAATGAGAAATAGAAAAAATACCGGAAAAGCATTATGTTTTGTAGAGCCTTTGTTCGCTCAAAAGCATAGTGCTTTTTTTTCTGAAAAATGCGCCGGGCGGCAAGGGGATTTTTTTGTTTTTTCTTCCGCGGACGGTGCCGGTAGGCATGATACGGTCGGATTTAATGCTGATTTTTATCTTTTTGATACCGTAACAAGCACTCTTGATAAGGCGCATGAGCTTTCTTTGCAAAAGGAAATGAATGCATTCACAACGATTATTTGCAAGAATCAGACAAACGGCAGGGGGCAGCTGCGCAGAAAATGGGAGTCTTTGCGGAATAATTTGTATACGGCGCTTGTTTTGCCTGAAACCTATCCCTTCAACACGGAGGCGGCGGCACCCGCTTTCGGAGGACTTGCCGCGTACGCTTTGGAAAAATTGGGTTTTGATATTGCGCTGAAATGGCCTAACGATTTGGTGCAAAAATCGGAAAACGGTTATGAAAAGATAGGCGGGATTTTATTGGAACAAAGGAACGATTGTCTTGTCGCAGGCATGGGAATCAATCTTTTTTCCGCTCCCTGCGATGAAAGCTTGCGGGAAGATTTTTTTATTTCGGCAGGAAAATTAAAACATTTTCAAAATGAAAGCAATCAAAAACGTTTTTTTGCGTATGCGGATAATTCTCTTTTGAAAAGTTCGGGGGAAAAATGTGCAGATTTGCTTCAATATGGCGAAATAAAAGATGAAAATGATAATTTTACGGCAATTTTAGGCTTTTGTTTTGCTCTTGTGAAACAAATAAAATTGTGTTATGAGGAAAGAGTATCATCCTGCAATCCCGGTACATGGAATGCTCTTTATAAAAAATATTTGGCGTTTTCAGGTGAAACGGTTCTGATTAAAGACGCTTTGGGCAAGGACGCGTTTTGTTTTGGGGATATTGCGGGGAAAATAATTGGTCTAGGTCAGGAGGGAGAATTATTGCTTTCTTCTGAACATGGTTTAATTCGTATTGTTGGTGGATCCATCACCAAATTCAAAGGGTAGATTATGACTCCAAAGACTATGGATGAGTTATTGAACGAATTGAAAGGAAAACCTATTCTTGTTGCAAACCGAGGCATTCCCGCCCGCCGTATTTGCCGTTCCATCCGTGAACGTTTCCATGCCACGGCAATTATGACCGCGACCGATGTTGACAAAACTTCTCCTGCTGTCGCTTCTGCCCAAGAACTCATGCTTTTGGGGGCTGACCCCACTTCCTATCTGGACTTGGATTTAATTATCAGCAAAGCAAAAAAGCGCGGTGTTGTCGCCATTCACCCGGGCTGGGGCTTTGCATCGGAAGATGATACGTTTCCGCGCAAATGCCGCGAAGCGGGCATTGTTTTTATCGGTGCGGACGCCGATGCCATGCGTATGCTGGGCAATAAGGTCGAAGCCCGCAACATCGCCAAGAAATTAGGCATTCCGGTTGTTCCGGGTTCCGAGGGCTCTGTCACCGTTGAAGAAGCAAAAGCCCTTATCCGCGAAATGGGCATGCCTGCGATGCTTAAGGCTGAAGGCGGCGGCGGCGGTCGGGGCATTTTTGTTATCCGTGATGAAAACACCCTCGAAGACGCTTTTGCGAAAGCTTCCGCCATGGCTGAGGCTTCTTTCGGAAACCCCCGCTTATTTGTTGAAAAATATTTGGAAAATGTCCGCCATATAGAAATTCAGGTTATTGCGGATAAATACGGCAATGTTTTCGCCTGTGACGAACGTGACTGCTCCGTACAGCGCAATCACCAAAAATTGATTGAAATCACTCCTTCCCCGTGGATAGGAATTACTCCCGAACTTCGCGCAAGACTGAAAGAATATTCCATCCGCTTGGCAAAAGCCGTCAATTATTATTCCCTCTGCACAGTTGAATTTCTTGTGACAAGCGACGGAACCCCTTATCTTATCGAAGTCAATACCCGCTTGCAGGTTGAACACGGCATTACCGAAAGCCGTTACGGTTTCGACCTTGTTGAAACGCAAATTGCAATGGCATTCGGCGTGCCTTTGGCTTTTAATGACGAAGACACCTACGGGTACCATACGGCAATGCAGGTCCGCATTAACTGCGAAGACCCTAAAAACGGCTTCTCCCCTAACTCCGGACGCATTACACGGTATATTTCTCCCGGCGGTCCGGGGGTTCGTATCGACTCCAACCTTTCAGCCGGTTATGATTTTCCTTCAAACTATGATTCAGCCGGATCTTTGCTTATCGCCTACGGGCTCGGATGGGATAAAGTTTGCAGCGTCATGACCCGCGCTTTGGAGGAATACAGTGTCCGCGGCGTGAAAACGACTATTCCGTTTTTCCGTCATGTGCTTAGAAACCAACGTTTTCTTAAAGCGAATTTTGACACGACCTTTATTGAAAATACCCCGGAATTATTGAATTACCAAGATTTATATCCGGAAGCCGAACGCTTGAGCCGTTTGGTCGCCGAAATATCCGCCAAAGGTTATAATCCCCATGTTCAGCGCGGAAAATACCGCACTGCGGAAACTCCCCGTATGCCTCATTTTGAACCGGTTTTGCCTCATATCGACAGGGAAGTCCGCAAAACACCCACCGTATATCCGGTAGGGGACAGACAGGCTGTTTTGGACTTTGTGCGTGATTCCGACAAAATCCATTTTACGGACACTACGTGCCGTGACCAAACCCAATCCAACAGCAGCAACAGATTTCGCTTAGCCGAGGATAAGCTTGTCGGTCCTTATTTGGATAATTGCCAGTTCTTTTCTTTGGAAAATGGCGGTGGTGCCCACTTCCATGTCAACATGATGGCAAATATGACCTATCCGTTCAGTGAAGCTAAGGCATGGAACAGTTTTGCGCCGAAGACCATGAAGCAGATTTTGGTGCGTTCGACAAACGTGCTCGGTTACTCTCCGCAGCCGAGAAACCTTATGCAGCGCACGTGCGAAATGATTTGTGACGATTACCATGTCATCCGCTGCTTTGATTTCTTGAACGATATCAGAAACATGAAACCGCTTGCGGAAGTTATTTTAAGCCGTAAGGACATTATTTTCGAACCGGCTCTTTCCATAACGCCCAATCGCGGTTTTGACGTCGAACATTACCTTGACGTGACGAAAAACACTTTGGCGATGGTTGCCGGTATTCTCGGCGTGAGTGAAGAACAAGCGGCAAAATCCGTTATTTTGGGTTTGAAAGATATGGCGGGCAACTGTTCGCCGCTGTTTGTGCGTGAACTTGTCACCGCGCTTCGTAAGCGTTGGCCTCAGCTTGTTTTGCATTATCACAGGCATTTTACGGACGGTTTGTTCACGCCGGCTCTGGCGGAAGCCGCAAAAGCCGGGGTGCAGATTTTGGATGTCGCCCTCGGGGCTGGCGTACGCAGCTACGGACAAGGCGAAGTGCTCTCGACAGCCGCGTATTTGGAAGAAGAATTTGGCATTGGAAACTATTTGAATAAAGATATGATCCGCGACGCGAATTTTGTGCTGAAGCAAATCATGCCGTATTATGACAGGTATTGTTCTCCGTATTTCCAAGGTATCGACCATGATGTCGTTTCCCACGGCATGCCGGGCGGAGCGACTTCCTCTTCCCAGGAAGGGGCGATGAAGCAAGGATATATTCATTTGCTTCCTTACATGCTCCGTTTTCTTGCGGGGATACGCAAAATCGTCAAATATCACGATGTGACACCCGGTTCGCAAATTACGTGGAATACGGCGTTCTTAGCGGTTACCGGCGCTTGGAAACGCGGGGAAATGGAAGAAGTGAACAGGCTTCTTAACATTTTGGAAACCGTGGTGAACACAAAAGAAGAAGATTTATCCGAAGCGATGAAAAAGGATAGGCTTATTCTCTATCGTGACTGCAATGACGCTTTCCGTAATTTGCTGCTCGGAAAATTCGGCAGACTGCCTTTAGGTTTCCCTGCTGATTGGGTTTATGAAAGCGTTTTCGGGGATAATTGGAAAAATGCCGTTCGCGAAAGAACGGAAGACAGCCCCTTGGACCATTTGGAACCTATTAATTTTGAGGCCGAGGAAAATGCCTGCGAAAAGATACTGAAACGCAAGCCGACAAGCGAAGAGCTTGTCATGTATATGAATCACCCCGGTGATTCTATTAAAAATATTCAATTCAAGCAGGATTTCGGCGATCCGAACGCTTTGCCTCTTGATGTTTGGTTTGAAGGGCTTGAAACCGGCAGGGAACTGCAATTTATTGATGAAGGCGGCAAACCGCACAGCATAACCATTTATCATATCAGCCCCGTTTCCGACAAAGGAATTGTGGAAGTGAGATATGCTTATGATTCCCAGTTTATGACCCATGAAGTGCAAGTCGCCAATCCGACGGGTTCTGTTTCTACTGATATTCTTATGGCGGATCCTAACGACAAGAACCAAATCGGCGCTCCTTCAAACGGTGATTTATGGGTAACCTATGTAAAAGTCGGCGATATTGTCAAAAAAGGTCAGGAACTTTTCAATATCTCCATCATGAAGCAAGAAAAAGCAGTTTTATCGCCTCGTAACGGTATTGTTACAAAGGTTTATAAAACCGCTGATTATAAAGTTTCACGCAAAATGACTCCTGTGCATGAAGGTGAACTTATTATGGAAATCGACAGCATGCCGCTTACTTGTCAAAATAAGGAATGCGGCAAGCCTTTGGCATATACCGATGCGAATTTCTGTCCGTACTGCGGCACGCAAATTTCCGCATCGCACAAAGCTGCGTTTATTTCCAACAATGAAACAAAGTAATACATAAAAACGAGTTAATGTACGCATTTCTCGGAGGAACAAATGAGTAAAAAAAATACTGAAACTTCAAGCATTGAAGCATTAAGAGAAAAATTAGTTCTTACCGGTGCCGACATTATGGCTATTGGCGAAAGCGCCGAAATCATCGTTGGCGGTAAAAACTTCAACACTGCAAAAATTCACGAGATTAAAGGTGTTCGCAGTCCTCAATTCCGTGCGATTTCATCTATCAACTTCCATAAGGTGTTGGATGAAACAACTGTTAACGCAGCTCTTGTTCGTTCCCTCGTTGAAAGAGAGTATACGCGTATTGACTGGAATGACCCTGAAATTAATCGTGACTCTGATTTCTTGCAGAAATTGGTGCGTAACCTCGGAAAAGAAATTAAAAAAGCCGACGCAAAAGAACCGAGTGCAACGAAAATCCGTTTGCGTACTTTCGTAAATAACGTTGTTGAAGGGTTTGCGACTTCACAGGAAGTTATCGACCAGCTCCGCAAACGTTCCGTTTTGGTGCAGTCCGCCATTTTATCGGTTGACTTGCCTCAGGAAGTCGATACGGCTGTGCGTGAAGCCTATAAAGCCATTTGCAAGGAAGCGGGAGCGGAAGATGTGCCTGTTGCCGTGCGTTCTTCCGCAGCCGGTGAAGACTCCCGCAAAAAAGCTTTTGCAGGCTTGCAGGACACCTATTTGAATATTGTCGGTGAAGATAAAGTGGTGCAGGCGTATCATTGGGACTGCGCGTCCGCTTATAATCTCCGCTCCATGACCTATCGCCGTGAAGCCATTCGTGACGGTATCACCCAGGCGGAAGCGACGGGCAATGAAGAACTTGCCGTACAAGCTAAAAAAGAATGGGCTATCGAACAAACTTCTTTGTCTGTTTGTATCATGCGCATGATCAATCCCGTTGTTTCCGGTACCGCTTTTGCAGCCGACACTTCTTCCGGCTGCCGCGGAACAGTCCGCAACGACCTTGTAAGTATTGACGCAAGCTACGGTCTTGGTGAAGCTGTTGTTGGCGGCATGGTGACACCTGATAAATATTATGTTTTCCAGCGTGACGACGGCGCTGAAGTTGTCGTGCGCAATCTTGGCAGCAAAACAAAGAAGATCATTTATGGCGCCAAGGGCGGCACAAAAGAAATCGACGTTGATAAGAATGATGTCAACAAATGGGCATTGTCCATCACTCAGGCGGAAGATATCGCAAAAGCCGTGCGCATTATCAGCAAAGCTTACGGCAGTATGATTATGGATACGGAGTTCTGCTTTGACGCAAACGAAGAACTTTGGTTTGTGCAGGCGCGTCCTGAAACCCGTTGGAATGAAGAACTGGAACTTCACCCTCATACTATTTTCATGCGCCGTTTGGAAGTTGATGAAAAGGCGGCGGAAAAGGCGGAAGTCATTTTGGAAGGAAATGGCGCTTCCCGCGGAGCAGGGCAAGGTACCGTGCGTTTTCTGCGCTCCGCCCTTGAACTCAACAAGGTCGGCAAAGGCGATATTTTGGCTGCGGAAAGAACCGACCCGGATATGGTGCCCGGCATGCGTGTCGCTTCCGCTATATTGGCTGACGTCGGCGGGGATACGAGCCACGCTGCCATTACTTCCCGTGAACTTGGCATTGCCGCTGTTATCGGCATTCAAAGAAATGAAACCCTGCGCGCTCTGGACGGTCAGGAAGTTACCGTTGACGGCACCCGCGGGCGTGTTTACCGCGGTCTTCTTCCTCTTCATGAAATTGGCGGGGAAATGGACCTTACCAAACTTCCGAAAACCAAAACCCATGTCGGACTTGTTTTGGCTGACGTGACCCAAGCGCTTTTCCTTTCCCGTTTGCGCACTGTCGAGGATTTTGAAGTCGGTCTTTTGCGTGCGGAATTTATGCTCGGAAACGTTGCCGTGCACCCGAAAGCGTTGGAAGCGTATGATAACGGTTCTTTGGAAGATTTGGTCTCAGGTCAGCTCGCAACGTTGGAAAATTCGCTTACGAAAGTCATGCAGGAACAACTTTC
The DNA here is from genome assembly GCF_025232395.1 of Taurinivorans muris. GTDB lineage: Bacteria > Desulfobacterota > Desulfovibrionia > Desulfovibrionales > Desulfovibrionaceae > Taurinivorans > Taurinivorans muris. The sequence goes on along the minus strand of NZ_CP065938.1, from coordinate 890,086 downwards.
AAGCGGTCTTGTGACTCTTGATTTGAAAATGCGGGATCATGTGGGACGTGTGACAGGGCTCGCGCAAGAAATTGAGGCGGCGGTTAACTATGAACCGCAGGGAACGGAAGAAGTTCTCGCTCAACAAAGAAAAATTCGCGAATTGGAACATAAGCTTGATGAATATTTTGAAAATGCTTTGCGTTATCAAGATACGCTCCGCACTTCCTCAAACCTTTCCGAACATATCAGGATTATTTTTGGCTACGAAGAAGAACTGAACGCTTTTACCGGTTCTTCTGAAGAAAAACTTTCCGAAATGCTTCGTATTGACGCGCAAATTCAAGCCCAATATGAAAAAGTGAAGGAAGATGAGCAAATTCTTTCAGCGTTGAAACGCATTACGGAACTTCGCCGTGAAGTAGGCTTAAAATGCGGTATGAGCAAAGAAATGGAAGAATTGCAAGCAATTCCGACAAAAATTCGTGATATTATCACGAGCCGCGGTTATAAAACCGGCAAGGAGCATTATATTCAAACCCTTGCGCAAAGCCTCGCCCTTTTTGCCATGGCTTTTTACGGCAAGGATATTATTTACCGCACCACTGACTTTAAATCCAATGAGTATTATAACCTGCTCGGCGGCTGCCTTTTCGAGCAGAACGAAGACAACCCGATGTTGGGATACCGCGGGGTTTCCCGTAATATTCACGACTGGGAACTTGAAGCGTTCAAGCTTGCCCGCGGTGTTTACGGCGGCAAGAACCTGCAAATCATGCTGCCGTTTGTCCGCACCCTTGAAGAAGCGCGTGCAATGCGCTCATATCTTGAAAACGTGCATAAGCTGGTGAGCGGGCAGGACGGCTTGAAAGTTATCCAAATGGCGGAAATTCCGGCAAACGCCATATTGTCAAAGCAATTCATTCAGGAATTTGACGGATTTTCCATCGGTTCAAACGATATGACACAAATGGTGCTCGGCACTGACCGTGATAATGCGAGCCTTTCCCATATTTACGACGAAGAAGATCCGGCTGTCGTGTGGGCATTGCTTACCGCTATTTTTACAGGTCAAAAATTTGCAAAGAAAATCGGTTTCTGCGGACAAGGTGTTTCTAACAGTGTGATTTTGCGCGGTCTTGTCGCTATTGCAGGCATCACTTCCGCTTCCGTCGTTCCTGATACGTATTACCAAACCAAATTGGACATCGCAAAAATCGAATCTGAAAACATTCCGACTTCAAAACTCGGCGAATGGCTTTCCGCCCAACATTACAGCAACTTTGTGAACTTGATGAAAGAACACGGTTACGAACATATTTTGAAAAAATATGTCAATGGGGCTGAATTGCATGATTGGTATAACGGTGAAATGACAAGATTGCAGGAAAACTTGCGTAAAGTTATCGGTACTGCACAGGAAACTGACGCAAGAGCCGATATGGAAAACTTCCGCGCAGTTTTCCATAAGCCTGCCATTTATGCCGCTTGGGATTGGGCTGCAACTGTCGAAGATGCTTTGCACCAAGCCGGTTTTGCAAACTTCGAGGAACAGGCAAAGGCCTTGGACGCATACCGCAATTCTCATTAATTTCCAAAAATCAATTATGATATAAACAAAAAAGGAGGCTTGACCTCCTTTTTTCATATTTATTTAAAGCGATATGCTATCATTTCATATCCGTTTTACCGGTAATTTCAAGGAAATATACGCAGCGGTGATTGTCAGCCGTGATTAATGGACCGGACGATTGCTCCTGAAAACAAGGAATACAAATAGTTCATTAAGGTTTTATTGCCAGACGCAAAAATTTTTAAGCGCACTTTGGATTGAATGTTATTGTTTGTCTAAAAATAAGAGAAACGTATAAAAAATAAGGCTGCTGAAAATGCTGTATTGGAAAAGTGTCAATGCGGTTTTAAGGTGTGCGGGGTCTGCGTCAAGGCTGCCCTCTCCCAAGTAGGGATAATCGCAAAAAAAATCGCCGTAATGGACAGGTCCTGCGAGTTTGAGGTTCAATGCGCCCGCATAGGGGGCTTCCGCCCATGCGGAATTGGGGCTCGCGTGCCTGCCTCGGTATTTTTTTCCAATGACGTAAGCGTTTTTGTAATCACATTCTTTTATAAAAAAACAAGAAAAAATGATAAGATAAAAACTTATCCGCGCAGGGATGAAATTGAGAATATCGTCAAAATGGGCGGGAAATTTTCCGAAATAAAGATAGTTGTCATTTTTTTTGCCCCACATGGCGTCAAGGGTATTGACAATCCTGTGCGATACCGTGCAGAAAACCGCGCCCTCGTAGGAAAAAAGAAGAAACGCGAAGCTGAACCAGAAAAAGCTTGCAAGCGTGCTGTCGAGGGAATTTTCCGCAAGGCTTTCAATGCTTGTGCGGATTATGTCCGCTTTTTCCATTTTATCGGTGTTTCTGCCCACAATGCAGGAAAGTTTGCTTCGCGCCTCCGGCATGTTGTTTTGTGTAAGTTCCTTTTGTATCGCTTCGACATGTTGAATTAAACTTTTGGGGGCTATGCACAGATAGAGGATGAAACTTGCAGAGAAAAATGCAAAAAACGGATACCACTCATCGGCATAGCGGAGGCAATATTTTTTGCCCACGGCGAAAACAAGCAAAGGAAGAACGGCAAAAATAAGCAAAAGCAGACAAGTGCAAAAAATTCCGCAGATGAATTTTTGCGTGTTTGTTTTGCATTCTGAAAGTGTTTTTTGTTCCAAGAAAAGGGCGGTGTTTCCAAGCCAGCAAACGGGATGATATTTCGTATTCGGCTCACCCAGAAGAATATCGAGAAGATAGGCGGTCAGCGGTGCAAAAAGGATAAGATTTTCCATATCAGTTTCCTTGTTGTTTTTTCTTGCCGATTTTTATCGCATAGTTGATAATGAGTTCTTCGTTTGTTGCATCAATAAGGTAATTCATCTGATCAAAAAGGAAAAGGTCGCTTTTCAGGGAATATCCCTGCTTTTTCAAAATATCGAGGAATGTATGGCATGCCTGTTCTTGGCTGTCCATTTTGCCTTTATGCAGCCAGCAGGCATACCGTCCTTTTTTGATGATTTTCACCTGTGCCTTTTCATGTTCCGAAGTTTTTGAAAAAAAATAGTTGACGGTGAACCGTTGTTTCGCAATATCCCGTTTCGTTACAAGCATGCCTAAAGGGAGCACCGGGGTATGTTCATGGTTGATATAATCCAAAAGAAAATCGGACAGGCATAAGGTATACGTCTTCATTTGATTGATATCTTCCGCTGTTCGGATAGGGGATAAATAAATTGTTTCTTCATTTATTTTTTCAAAAAAAAGCGTGTCATATTCTTGGGTTAATGCTTTTTTTGAAAGGGCTGCCAAGGTTGAAAACATGGAAATGCGTTTTGCGATTTCCTTCTGTTCATTTTTTAATTGTTCCATGCGTTCTTCAATAAGATTGAGCAGCCGTTCAGGCTCACGGGCATTAAGGGCTTCTTTGATTTCTTCAAGCGTGCTTTCCGTTCCTTTCAAGAGGGCGATTAAATTATATTTAAAAAATTGTTCAATGCTGTAATAACGGTATTTGTTTTCAGCCGTATATTCCGGTTTCAGCAAGTCTTTTTGGTCATAATGCAAAAGCGTATCTTTTGTGGTGTGACATAATTTTGCAAATTCATTGATTTTAAGATATTTTTTATTGTTCATATTTTTTTCTTGACTCCGGTGTTGCCCCATAGTTTATATTCTGGGCAAGAAAATGCAAGAGTTTTATTTGAAAGGAAAACATGTGAGGAATACGGAATGAAATTGTCTGAATTTGCGATTGTTCGCTTGGCATGCGCTTACTTTTTTATTTGTCCGGGGATAACGTATGGAATTTTTACCTCCCGTTTGCCGGCATTGAAAGCTCAAACCGGAGCGAATGAGGCTCAGATAGGGTTGGTGCTTTTGTGTTTCGGCGGGGCGAGTTTAATATCATTGTTTTCGAGTTCTTGGTTTTTAAAAAAGTGGGGAAACAGAAATTTGCTTCTTTATGGCTCAATCACTGTCCTCATTGCGGTTATATTGATGGGTATCGCTTCCAATCCCTATTTCTTGGGACTGTTTGCCATGCTGGGTGGCTTAGGCACGGGCTTTGTCGATGTTTCCATGAATACCCAAGGTGTGCAGATTGAAAAAAAATATACTGTTTCCTGCATGTCGTTCATGCACGCTTCGTATAGTTTCGGCGGTGTGATCGGGGCGTTGTCCGGTTCGGTATTCGCAGGTTTGGGTTATGGTTTTTTGACCAATACGGTGGTTATGTTGGGAATATATTTTCTTTTTCTTTTTAAGGCGTACCGGTATTTGCTGCCTGAAGCTTCCGAAGTAAAAGAAAAGGAAGACACGACGGTTAACGCTTTTATTCCGTTTTTCATTATTTTCTGCGGCGTGTTAGCCATGATTGCTTATTCTTGCGAAGGGGCTGTCGCAGAATGGGGCAGTTTATTCATGCACGGTGTCAAAGGTGCGTCGGAACAAGTTGCCGCCCTTGTGTATGCCGGTTTTTCCGTTACGACGATGTTCAGCCGTTTTTTTGGCGATAGGATGCGCGAGTATTTCGGCGATATGCGGCTTTGTGCCGCCGGGGCGGTGATTACGGTATCGGGTTTGTCCATGGCATTGTTTTTGGACGGTGCGGTTTCGGCATTGTTCGGTTTTGCTTTAATGGGAGTCGGGCTTTCTCCCATGGCGCCTGTTTTATTCAGCCAGGCAGGACAGTATCCCAATATCAATGTCGGAAAGGCTTGCGCTGTTGTTTCTATTTTTGCTTACAGCGGGCTTTTGTTTCATCCGCCCCTTTTGGGTTTTATTGCGCATGGGTACGGATTGGACAAGGCAATGCTGGTTGTGCTTGGCATGTGTATTGTTTTGTTTTTCGGTATGCTGGCGTTAGGAAAAATTAAGCGTTGAAGAGGATATTTTTGATAAAATAAAAACTTGCTTTGTGTTGTATTATAAGTGATAATTTTATGCGGAGAAAAAGCGTATGGAACAGAATATGCCGGAACAAAGACCGTTTAAATTAGTCACGAAATACAGCCCGAAAGGAGATCAGCCCGCAGCCATTGACGAGCTTGTGGCGAATATCAATTCAGGCGTGCAGGATCAGGTTCTGCTCGGTGTGACAGGTTCAGGCAAGACGTTCACCATGGCGAACGTCATAGCCCGCACCAACCGTCCCGCTCTTATTCTTGCTCACAATAAAACCCTTGCCGCCCAGCTTTATGGCGAATTTAGGGAATTTTTTCCTGAAAACGCCGTGGAATATTTTGTCAGCTATTATGATTATTATCAGCCTGAAGCCTATGTTCCCTCTTCTGATACCTATATTGAAAAAGACAGTTCTATCAATGACAATATCGACAAGCTCCGCCATGCGGCGACCCATGCTTTATTGACCCGCCGCGACGTCATTATCGTGGCGTCCGTTTCATGCATTTACGGACTTGGTTCGCCGGAGTTTTACGCCAAGCTGATCATTCCTGTTGAAGAGGGGCAGCGTATCGGCATGGATGAGATTATAAAACGTTTGGTGGAAGTGCAATACACGCGGAATGATTACGATTTTCACCGCGGAACGTTTCGTGTTCGCGGCGATGTGCTTGAAATTATTCCGGCTTATGAGCATGAAAGGGCTTTGCATTTGGAATTTTTCGGGGATGAACTGGAACGGATTTTGGAAATTGACCCTTTGACCGGCAATACGCTCGGGCAGATTTCAAAGACAGTCATTTATCCTGCGAGCCATTACGTTTCGGACAGCGATAATCTGACCAGAGCCATGAATGATATACGCGCGGAGCTTATGAACAGGCTCATTGAGCTGAAAGAAGCCAACAGGCTTGTTGAGGCGCAGCGGCTCGAACAGCGTACTCAGCTTGATTTGGAAATGATGCAGGAACTGGGCTATTGCAATGGCATTGAAAATTATTCCAGACACTTGGATAACCGTAAATGCGGGCAGGCGCCTGCGACTCTTTTGGATTATTTTCCGAAGGATTTTTTGTTGTTTGTCGATGAATCGCATATGAGCATACCGCAGGTCGGGGCGATGTACAAAGGGGACAGGTCCAGAAAATCGACCCTTGTCGATTTCGGATTTCGTTTGCCTTCCGCTTTGGATAACCGTCCGCTTATGTTTGAGGAATTTTTAACGCGTATCCGTCAAAGCGTTTTTGTTTCCGCAACGCCTGCCAAATGGGAATTGGACAGAAGCCACGGGCTTGTTGTGGAGCAAATTATCCGTCCCACCGGGCTTGTGGACCCGCCTGTCGAAATCCGCCCGACAAAAGGGCAAATGGACGATCTGGTCGGTGAGTGCAAATTGCGTGTCGAGCGCGGGGAGCGGGTGCTTGTGACAACCCTTACCAAACGCATGGCGGAAGATTTGACGGAATATTTGTCCAATATGGGCATTGCCGCGCGGTATCTTCATTCCGATATTGATACGCTGGAGCGTATCGCCATTATCAAAGCCTTGCGGTCAGGGGAATTTGACGTGCTTGTCGGGATTAATTTACTGCGTGAGGGATTGGATATTCCGGAAGTGTCGCTTGTGGCGATTTTGGATGCCGATAAAGAGGGATTTTTGCGTTCAACGGGAGCATTGATTCAAACTTTCGGGCGTGCCGCCAGAAACAATAACGGGCGGGTTCTTTTATATGCTGACGGCATAACGCATTCCATGCAGTCTGCCATTGATGAAACCATGCGCCGCCGTGCAAAGCAAACGGCATTTAATGAAGAGCACGGCATTGTGCCGAAAACGGTTATGAAATCAATAGAAAGCCCCCTTGATGCGTTATACAGGCCGGAAGATAAAAAGGGCAGGAAAGGCAAAAAAGCGAAAGAAGAAACCGCGCTGCCCACAGAGCCGAAAGAAATTGCGAAACTTATTGCAAATCTTGAAAAGGAAATGCGTCAAGCCGCCAAAGATTTGGAATTTGAACAAGCCGCGGCAATTCGCGACAGGATAAAAGTGTTGCGTGAATATTTGGTCGTAAGCGGAACGCAAGAGGAATAAGCATGACTGAACAATTCTCATTACTGAACATGGCAAATGAACCTGAAAAAACACAGCGGGAAAAAGACGGCGACAGGATTGATTTTTTAAAAAAAGAATTACAGCGCCATAACCGCCTTTATCATACGTTTGACAATCCCGAAATCAGCGACCAAGAATACGATATGCTTTTCAAAGAATTGGTCGCCCTTGAGGAGCAATATCCGGAGCTTGCCGCAAAAGACAGTCCGACACGGAAAATCGGGGGCGAGGTGCTGCCTTATTTGGAAAAGGCAAAGCACACACTGCGCATGTATGGACTGGATAATGTTTTTTCCCAAGCGGAATATGAAGATTTTGTGCAAAAAGGAAAAAATTATTTTTCAAAGGAAAGCACAAGAAAGGAGCTTTCCGTATCTTCATTGGACACATGGTGGGCGGACCCGAAACTTGACGGCTTGGCGGCGGAAATCATTTATGAAAATGGGGAACTTGTTGCCGCACTTACCCGCGGGGACGGTGAAGAGGGGGAAGTCATCACGTCCGCTGTAAAAACAATCCGCAATGTTCCTAAGCGGTTAGGGGATAATTTGCCTTTCACCCGTCTTGAAGTCAGGGGTGAAGTGTTAATGCTGAAACGTGATTTTGAAGCCTTGAATGAAAAACAAAAAATGCTGAAACAAAAAACGTTCGCCAATCCGCGAAATGCGGCGGCAGGAACGTTGCGGCAGCTGGATACGCGCATAACGGCGGAACGGAAATTGATTTTTCTCGCCTATGGCGTAGGGCAGGTGCTTGTTCCTCATGCTCAGGATGAAATCGGGCTCAGTCTTTGGAAAACGCAGGAAGAGCTTATGCAGGGACTTAGCCGCCTTGGATTTGCCATTTCCAAGGAAAGCAAGCTTTGCCGCAATTCGCGGGATGCGTTTTCTTTTTGTGAGAAAATGGAACAGGTTCGGGATACGCTGCCTTATGAACTCGACGGAGTGGTGTATAAACTCAATAATAGGTTCGCACAGCAAGTGCTTGATTTTACAGCACGTTCTCCCCGCTTCGCCATAGCGTGGAAGTTTTCTTCAAGAAAAGCGGAAACAGTGCTGAAAGCCATTACCGTCCAAGTGGGCAGAACCGGGGTGCTTACACCCGTTGCGGAGCTTGAACCCGTTTCCATCGGGGGCGTTCTGGTGAGCCGCGCGACACTGCATAATGAAGAGGAACTCCGCAATTTGGATGTGCGGGTCGGCGATACAGTTCTTGTGCAAAGGGCGGGCGATGTCATTCCCGACATTCTTTCGGTTAATCTTGAAAAACGTTCCGAGAATACGGAAGAATTTATTTTTCCCAAAGAATGTCCCGTTTGCCACAGCAAGGCGGTCCGTTATAAGAATGAAGTTGCGTGGCGCTGTGTGAATGTGGATTGTCCCGCCCAAAAAATACAGGGTATTATCCATTTTGTGTCGAAGGCCGGTTTGGATGTCAGCGGGGTAGGGGAAAAATGGGTTGAAAAACTAGTTGAAACCGGCAGGGTTGAAAATATCGCCGATTTGTTTACCGTAACGGTTAAGGAATTGCTCGCTTTCGAGGGTATGGGCGATGTTTCGGCGCAAAAATTTGTGGATAGTCTGCATGAGGTTAAACATACCGCCACCCTTGCCCGTTTTATTTCCTCCCTCGGTATCCGCCTTGTGGGAGAACAAACTGCAAAAACATTGGCGCAAGCCTTTGAAAATATGGACGAACTTGCGAAAGCTCCCGTGGATAGGCTGATGCTGCTGCAGGATATCGGTCCGGAAGTGGCAAATTCGATTAAACAATATTTTGCTTCAAAGGAAAAACAAGAAATCCTCGCACGGCTTAAAGAATACGGGCTTGACCCGCGGCGGCAGGAAAAAATTGTTTCTCTTGATACGGCGTTGGCAGGAAAAACCATTTTATTTACAGGCACGCTTTCAAAGCCTCGGCAGGAATTTGAAAAAATGGCGGAAGAGGCGGGAGCGAAATTGCTCGGTGCCGTGTCTAAAAACCTTAATTACCTTGTCGTGGGCGAAAAAGCGGGAAGCAAATTGGAAAAAGCCCAAAAACTCGGTGTTCAAACGCTCAGCGAGCAAGAATTTTTGGATTTGCTGAAATAACTGCTGCTGTGAATTATTGATTATTGACTTGAAAATATGGAAAACTTTTGCATGGCAATAACAATCATGCATGTTCCAAAATGAATTGCAGGCGGTGGGTATATTGGTGTTTTCGGGCTATTTCATTTTGCATGGTTTTTTGTATTTCTGTTTTCAGGTTTGGCTTTGTCAGCAGCAATTCAAGGCGCTTGAGGCAGTCTTGCGGATTGTGAACAGTGATAACTGATTGAATGTCTTGCGGGAAAATTTCCATGCCTTCGCTTGGGGAACTGAGCAGAAAGCCATGGTGTTTCCACACGTCAAAATGACGCTGGCTGAGGTTCGCAGGCATAAGCAAACTGGTCAGGTTGAGTGTGAACAGGCTGTTTTTATAATAACTTGGCAAGATTTTGTAATAATCCGCAGGCGGGTAAAAGGTGTGCTTTGTGGCTAAAATATCCTGCCATGCGTCGTCGCCCATGATGTGGACAAGGGGACTTAAATTTTCAAGCCATAATTTGCGCAGATAAAGGTCGGCTTTTGTCGCGGCATAGCTTATTGTCCTGCAATTTTTGTTTTGCCATAACGCTTCTTGAGAAAGCAGGGTTTGCCGAATGCTGTGAAAATCCGGCAGTTCTTTTTGCTCGAAAAAATTTTTTTGAATGGTCCTGTAAATATTTTGTTCAAAATCATGCTCAAGTTTACATCCGCTGAAGTAGGCGTTTTTGTTGGCAAAGCTGGAATTGCCCACAAAAAACAAAGGAATTTTCGGAAGGTCCGCATAGGGCGCCTGAAGAGAATGGCTTGCGAGGGGAAGGGGAAAAAGTTTTTTTGCACCTTCTTTTCGTAATTGGGAGGCAAAGGAAAAATCCGTCAGAAAAATTGCGCATTCTTTCCACCATGCTTGGCTGAAGCGGGAAAGGATATTCCAAACATTATCCACAAACCATAAGGCAAGAGGAATGTTTTTTTGCTTTAAATATTCATGGATAAGTCCGTTATTATCAAGGGCTTGGGCGTTTACGGACAAATAAAGGACTGGTTTTTTGGCGTCGGTAAGTTCGAGGATTTCCTGTATGTTTTTTTGCCCCAAGGAAACAGGGATATGATTAATGTCTTGAATTGCTTGGCAAAGTTCTCTGTGCAGCAAATCATTGTTTCCGCCGGTCAGAAAAATATATTTTTCCTTTGCTGAAAGCGTATGCTGCGCAGAAGCGAAAAAAGCGCTGCGCAGCCGTATGAGAAGCGCATTCCAAAAGCCGGGGAAAAGCTGAAGATTTTGTTTATAAAAAAGAATATCCGTTTTTTGAAAAAATTCCGCGTTGCAAAGCGCAGGCAATTCTTTTTCATCAACGGCTTGAAAATTTTCTGGAAGATCATGGGAAATTTGTTTGGCAAAGGCGCTGTGTTCAAGATAGAAAACTTGTTCCTTATTTTCGGAACAGGGAAGAATATCGTCAAGTTCCGCTCCGAGCCCGAGGAAAAGAATTTGTTTTTTCCTGCAGGAAACGGCGTTTGCAGGATTGGAATAAAATGTGTTGAAATTATGGAAATCAAGCGGAATATAGGAAAAATCTCCATGCAGAAGCGTTTTTTTTCTTCCAAGTTCGTCAATAATCGTTTTAGCATTCATGCGGGCGGAGGGATTTCTTTTTTCCATATTTTTAAAGTTCATTAAAAATTCTTGGCTTAGTATGAAAAATACGTTATACTCATTCCTCAAAAAAGTATAGTTCTAACTTTTTGATTAGTAAAGAAAATATGAAAGAATACCGTGATTATTATTTTTTAAAGGCGAAAAAAGAAAATTATCCCGCCCGTTCCGTATATAAACTGCAGGAAATGAACAAGCGTTTCCGTCTGTTCAAGCAGGGTATGAAAGTGCTTGATTTGGGGGCTGCTCCGGGTTCTTGGTCTTTATACGCCGCTGAAAAAGTCGGTGGAAACGGGCTTGTCCTTGCTTGCGATTTGCAGGCGACAGAAACGGTTTTTCCGCAAAATGTGCGTTTTTTGCAGGAAAATGTATTTGAGCGGAGTTTGGAATTTGAAGCGTTGCTTGAAGAGCTTGGACCGTTTGATATGGTGATAAGCGATATGGCGCCCCGTACGACCGGTACGAAATTTACCGATCAGGCGCGTTCTTTGGAACTTTGTTTGGAATCTGTACAAGTGGCTGAAAAATATCTGAAATCCGGCGGAAATTTTATTACGAAAATTTTTATGGGACCCGATTTTCAGGATTTGGTCAAGGCAATGCGCCCTATTTTTGCAAGTGTGAAAACATTCAAACCTCAAAGCTCACGTGCTGAAAGCAAGGAAATTTTCCAAGTGGGACTTGGGTTTACCGGAAATAAAAACAATTAACTATCGGAGGATATATGTCAGGTCATAGTAAGTGGGCTAACATTCAACATCGTAAGGGCCGTCAGGACGCAAAACGCGGAAAAGAATTTACCAAGGCAGCGAAAGAAATCATCATTGCTGCGAAAAGCGGCGGCGATCCTGCGGGTAATCCTCGTCTTCGTGCCGCCATTGCCGCAGCGAAAAGCATTAACCTGCCAAAAGATAAGATTGAATCCGCAATCCGCAAGGGCACAGGTCAGGATGCCGGCGGCGAATTGTTTGAAATCACCTATGAAGGCTATGCGACGGGCGGTGTCGCCGTTATCGTTGAAACCGCGACGGACAATAAAAACCGTACCGTTGCGGAAGTCCGCCACCTTTTCACCAAGCATGGCGGTTCAATGGGCGAAAGCGGTTCAGTCAGTTTCATGTTCGACAGATTAGGCGTGATCACGCTTTCTAAGGAAAAATATGCCGAAGAAGATACCGTTATGAATTTTGCCCTTGAAGCCGGCGCTGATGATGTGAAAGACGACGATGATATTTGGAGCATCCATACCGCGATGGAAGATTTCAGCCTTGTGCGTGATTCTTTGGAAAAACAGGGTGTGGAAATGGAATCAGCGGCTCTTGCCTTCGTTCCCAAAAATTATGTGCCGGTCGACAAGGAAACCGCCGAAAAGCTCATTCGTTTCAATGACGCTCTCGAAGATTTGGATGACGTGCAAAATATTTATTTCAATTTTGATTTGCCTGATGATTTTGAAGGATAATCTGTCAGGGAAGTTTGCTTCCCTGATTTTTTATTATGAGAATAATTGGAATTGACCCCGGTTCTTCGTTTACCGGCTGGGGAATTATTGAAGATAGGTCCGGTGTGCTTTCCTTGATCGACTGCGGGGTCATTCGCCCGAAAAGCAAGGGAAAAGAGAATTTTGCCGTCCGTATTTCTTTTATTTATAAGGCATTGTTGGAAATCATCGATTATTATAAGCCGGAAGAAGCGGCGATAGAACAGGTTTTTACAGCGAAAAACGCTTTAACCGCTTTGAAGCTCGGACAGGCACGGGGCGTTGCTGTTGCCGCGTGTGCTAATTTCGATATTCCTATTTTCGATTATGTTCCGACTTCCGTTAAAAAAGCTTTGGTGGGGGTCGGACGGGCTGATAAAGAACAAGTGGCTTTTATGATTGGAAAAATTCTTAATGTGAATGTGAAGCGGTTTCGTTTGGACACGACGGACGCGCTAGGCGTCGCCGTTTGCCATTCTTCCATGCGCCGCTTTTATTCCCTTACTTCAAAATAAAAGGTTTTTTTATGAAAATAACATGGCTTGGACATTCCGCTTTTGAACTGTTTTCTCATGGCGTGAAAATTTTAATCGATCCGTTTTTTACGGGCAATCCTTTTGCGGGCGATACCGAAGCGTTCATCAATCCTGATTTGATTTTGGTCACGCATGACCATGGCGACCATTTGGGCGATACTGTCGGTATTATGAAGAACGGTACGAGCAAGTTTCTCGGCATTGCCGATTTATGTTCCTATTTGCCGACTTTGGGTGTCGACCCCCGGCAGATTATGTTCGGCGGAAGCGGCATGAATATCGGCGGAACGGTGAAATTCGCCGGTTTTTCCATTACCATGACAAACGCCGTTCATTCCGCGGGGCATGGTTCCTGCGTCGGGTATATCATTCAAGACCCTAACGGCTTCACTGTGTACCATGCGGGCGATACTGCTCTATTCGGCGATATGGCGCTTCTTGCGGAGCGGTTCGCCATTGATGTCGCTTTGCTTCCCATTGGCGGACATTATACGATGGACAGCCTTGATGCGGCAAAAGCCTGTTCCTATTTGGAAGCGAAAAACGTTATTCCCATGCATTATAAGACATTTCCTGTTCTTTGCCAAGATACGCTTGAATTTTCCAAGCAGTTGGCGCATTACAGCGAACATACCAATCTTATTTCTTTAAATCCTCAAGAGAGTGCGGAATTTTAATATGTATCTGCTCAGCCGGCGTATTTTTTTTGAATGTATGAAAGTGTTTTTCATAAGCGTGACGGTGCTTATGGCTTTTGTGCTTATGGGAAGAGCGTTGCAGATAAAAGATATGCTTATGGGCTTGGATTTGACTTTTTGGGATACCTTGCTGGTTTTTTGGTATTTAAGCCCCGGTTTTTTGCTTATTATGATGCCTGTTTCGGCTATGTTGGCGGTATTTTTGACTTTTCTGCGCATGGGGGCGGATAAGGAGCTGATCGCACTGAAAGCAGGCGGTATCAGTTTGTATCAAATGTCCGGAGCACCTCTTTTTTTCGGAGTGTTAGCGACGTTATTGTGTTTTTGGGTCTCTTTTTCCTTGATTGCGGTTGGGGCGAACAAGTTTCGTTCCCATATTTTGGACATCGCCCAAAACAGAGTCAATATCGCATTGCAGCCCGGAGTTTTCAATAAGGATATTCCCAATCTTGTATTTTTTGCGAAAAAAGTCGATGTGCAAAACGGTTCTCTGGCTGAAGTCATGGTTGAAGATACGAGCAATGAAGATACGACATTAACGATTTTGGCTCCTTACGGCAATTTGACTGTTGATTATTTGAAAAGCGATATTGTGATGCTCTTGAAAAAGGGGGTCATTTATTCCGAAAGCGACCATAAAATCATCAAACTTGATTTTGATGAATATATCATCCGTTTTTCATTGGGGGCGTTATTTAAAGGATTTGATTTAGGGGCGATAGAGCCGAATGAGATGAGCTGGAATGATTTGTCGGCTGTTGATATCAATAAGACAAGGCAGCGGATTCCATGGCTTGCGAATAAGATTGAAGTTGAAATGCATAAGCGCTGGCTTTTTCCTTTTTCCTGTTTGGTCCTGACTATTTTTGCCGTTCCCATCGCTTCTTCTTTTCAAGGCATTCACCGGCAATCGGGATTGATTTTCGCTCTTGTCATTTTCTTTACGTATTACGTTCTTATCTCTCTCGGTATGAATTTAGCGGAATACAGCGGCATGAACCCTTATTTGACAATTTGGCTTCCTGTTTGGATTTTCTTTGCCGTAAGCCTTTACGGCGTTTATTTGTCAGCTAATGAACGTTTTCCCGCATGGCTTAACTGGAATATTATTTTTAAATGGAATAAACGCAGGAAAGCTTAGCATGAAATTATTGACAAAATACATGATAAAAAACCATAGCCGCCTTGTTTTCATTACGCTGGCTATTGGTATTTGTATTTTTATTTTGATTGATTTGATTGAAAAAGCGGATATTTTTATGGCTTCGCGCAAGCCTTTCGCCTATGCTTTGGAATATTATTTCCTGAAACTGCCTTTCATTGTTTCACAGACCCTGCCTTCCATTTTCCTGCTTGCATCCGTCATTTTTCTTTCTTTAATGGTTTCTTCCCGCGAGATCATCGCTTTGCAGGCCGGAGGGGTTTCTGTTTACACCATTACGAAAAATCTTATCGGATTGGGGATTTTTTGGGCGTTGGCGCAGTTCGCCCTTTCGCAGATGCTTATGCACGTAACAGAGCAAAAAGCCAATTTTCTTTGGCGCTATGAAGTCCGTGAACGTATTTTTGTGGAAAAGTCTTTGGAAAATTTATGGTTTTTTGATTCAGGATATATCGTTCATGTCGGGCTTATTTATGAACGGGGGCGGGGAGAAAATTTCGTTGCCTATAAATTGGCTGATAATGCCCGATCCGCCGAAGAAATCATCAGGGCGGAAAAATTCACGGCGCACGATAACGGCTGGGAATTGGAAAATGTTAAACTGTATTATCCTGAAAAATACATTGAAAAAGAACAAAAAGCATTCACTTTGCCTATTGAGCAGTCCGTGCGGTTTTATTTTATAAGCAGCCAAGATGAAAATCCGCAGACGCTTTCTTTCTTTGTGCTGGGCGAGGCAATCAAGCGATTGCAAGATTCCGGTTCCAATATTGAAAATATGCAGACCATTTGGCACAGCAAAATCACGTATTCGATGATGATAGTTGTTTTCGCGGTGCTTGCCGTGGCGATTATTTCTTTCAATGCCAATAGCTATATTGCTGTCATGCTTGCCGTGGTTGTTTCTTTTGTCAGTTATGTTTTAAGCAGTTTCGGAATGTTTTTGGGGCAAAGCGGAAAAATTCCCCCCGTTTTTGGGGCGTGGTTCCCTTGCGTTTTACTGCTTGTGCTCGGATATTTAAAAATTTATATCGGATTTTCTAAGCGTTAGTTTTGATGAAACAATACAGTTTTTTTTCTTGAATGCGTATACGCACGTCATTTGAAAATTTAAATTCACTGCTGCCTTGGTTTTTCATCACGGCGGTATCGAGTTTTTCAAAGGTTGCGGTTACGGAATGTCCTTGCCCCAGTTTTTTCAAAAGTGCGCGATAGGTGTGCAGGCGTATGGTTTTATCGTTTTTTTGGAGTATTGCCAGAGGTATGGCGAGTTTGTTTTCGCACTGTTCGAGATGGGTTAAAACCGCATTTGTTTCATTTTGAAAATGTGTTTCATCGTATTCCGCATTTTGTTTTAATTTTAAGATATTTTGGTAAAATTTGGGGTTTTCTTTTTCCAGCAAAGGAATAATTTGTTCTCTCACTCTGTTTCGCAGAAACGACAAATCAGTGTTGCTTGTGTCACGGGCGAAAGGAAAATCCAATTGCTCTGCAAAATCGGAAAGTTCCTGTTTGCTTGTGTAAAGAAGCGGGCGGAGCAGCTTTCTTTCCGGGTCAAAGTAGGACATGCCCGCTAATTGAGGCCATGCGGTTCCGCGGATTAACCGCATAAGCATGTCTTCGCACAGGTCGTTGGCATGGTGTGCGGTACATAAAATACAATTCTTTTCTTGTTGCCTGAGTGTGGAAAAAAATGCATAGCGTAAAATTCTGCCCGCTTCTTCCAAGCCTATTTTATGCTCCTTTGCATAGAGAGGGGTATTGCCTTTATCCATAGTTAGAGGAATATCAAGGCGTTTGCATATTTTTTGCACAAGTTTTTCTTCCGCGGCACTTTCTTCGCGGATACCATGGTTGAAATGGGCAACATGGAGCGTATAGCCGAAATATTGTTGGCAAGCTTTGAAAATGGCGAGCATGGCAACAGAATCGACTCCTCCCGAAATGGCAAGGAGAAAGGAAATATTTTGCAATTCCTTGCGGGAAATATTAAGTTTTTCCTGTAAAATCTTAAAGACGGAAAGGCAAAAATCCGCTTGTTTCGGCTTAATGGCTGCCAAGTGCAAAGGCAGTGCGCTGTGAAAATTGAAATGCTCTTTCATCAGGCGTTATAAAATTTTTTCCATTCGGACAAAAACAGAAGCGCTGTTTCAGTCGGCGTAAGAACGGTGTTTTTTTTGCGCAGGCATTGGATAACTGTTTCAAAATCTACATTTGGGGCTAAATTCAATTCTTGCAAAAGGGCTGTGATTTCTTCTCTTGTTTCAGGGGTGATTGCGTCATCCCATTGAAATTCCGCTGTTTTTTTAGGAAAATCTTGACTGTTTTCTTTTATATGCTGCAGAAGCGTTTTCATTCTGTGAATATAGGTATGCTCGCTTGTCACACGTTTTTGGGCGTTTTGAGCGATTTTTTCCCTTAAATCCGGGTGCTTGAGATAAAAAAGAATGTTTTCCTGCAATTCCTCCATGGAGTCGAACACGGCAAGCTCCGCATCTTCACGGGGATTTTTTAAAGAGGAACAGGTGAAATGTTCAGGCATTAATTGTCTTTTATCCACAAGCTGGAATACACCCATGGCTGCGAGTTCGAATGTTCGGGGATTGACAAAATCGCCATGGGAAACAAGCTTGTTTGCATGGATGCTTGAATGCAGATTCAAATTGATTTTTGTGGCGGAATAAATTTTCAAACTTTCTTCAGGGCTTATGCGCTGTCCGTTTTTTTGCACATAACGCGCCAGCAGTTCATCGCCTTCCCAGTCGCTTCCCCAAATTTTGAAATCATATTTAAGCAGGGTTCGGAACGCAATGCGCCGGTTGGGATACCCCGCCCCCATAAATGCGATGTCTGCTTGGTAAAATTTCTCTTCTTCGGAGGTGAGCGTTTGTTTTTTATGGAAATCCGGGTCTGCCGCAAGAGGCAGATACAAGGCTTTTATGTTTTTATCATTTTGTAGTTGTTGTAAAAAAGGCTCTTTTTGAATAACGAAGAAATAGTCATACAAAGGAGCGTACAGCTGCCAATAGGGAAAAACTTGGTGGTCTTCCACAAACCACATGGCAGTGACGATATTGTCTTGTTTAAGTTTTTTTAGCAAAATTTTATTTATGGGGGCCTGCGCCATGGCAAGCACGAGATCAGGCTTGT
Source organism: Taurinivorans muris (assembly GCF_025232395.1). GTDB lineage: Bacteria > Desulfobacterota > Desulfovibrionia > Desulfovibrionales > Desulfovibrionaceae > Taurinivorans > Taurinivorans muris. The sequence goes on along the minus strand of NZ_CP065938.1, from coordinate 872,284 downwards.
TTTCTTCCGTTTGGGCGTAAATTGCTTGGGAAATAAGCTGTACGAAGTTTTGCTCAAGGATATTGAGTTTTTCCTGGCTGATATTTAAAGACCGTAATGCCGTATGGGCTTGCAAAAATTCAGGTGCTTCAAAGAGTTCAACATGATGTCCTAATTTTTTCAAAGCATCGGCACAATAATAGCCGATGGGCAAAGAACCGCCGTAAAGAGGAAGAACGATGAGAATTTTCAATGGCCTGTCAAACATTATGTATCCTTATGGTCGGTTTTGCGGAAATATCCAGTCGGTTTCCGCATATATAGCATTATCTTCAATATTGTGCAATTGTATGTCTTGAGCGGTATTTTTTGTTGCAGCGCAATAATTTTCAAGAATATTTCTTTCTTTTTGCCTTTGTATGTCTTGCGGGAGCCGCAAAGGGCTTTGCCAAGTTAAAAATGTTGTGAAGTGATTATTGTCCGTAAAAGAAGAAAAATATGGAATGACAGATTGCAGGTGTTTTGAGGCAAGGCTTTGTTCCGTAAATTCTTTATGCAGCAAGTGGTAAAGAAAATGAGGATTGTTAAAGGCTGTTAAACAGTTCGGCTCATTTTTGTCCATTGATTTGCAGGCTTGAAATTCCCCGCAGGGAGAGCAGGGAAGATTGGCCTGCCAAACGGTGTGCCCTTCGCCGTACGGTCCGGTTTCAAAAACATGGGCGGAAGAAAGATAAAATCCTTCAACAGGTGTTCCGAGATGACCTGCAAAATGGGCAGTGCCCGTATCAGGCGAAAGAAGCAGTTCGAGATTTGACAGAATTTCCTGCAAGTCTTGAAAGGATGTTTTTCCGGCAAGATTTTGAATATGGGGGTGCAAATGCTTAGGCAGTGAAAACAGCAGTTTTTTCGCAAAATTTTCTTCTTTTTGCGTGCCTAAAAAGAAAATTGTTTTTTCCTTGAGATTATTGGAATTTTGCAGGCGCTGAAAAACAACGGGAATGATTTTGGCATAATATTCCGGTGAAAGGGAGCGGCGGGCGTTTTGTCCCGAAAGCACCACGCCAAGCCCGTATCCTTTGCCTTGGGCTTTGGGGTTGACCAAATGGGCGGGGTAGGGAGTTTGAGCAAACATGGCCCAAAAATCAACAAGATTGATCGGTGTTTTTTTTCTGTTCCCGAGCCAGCGGAACGCCATACGCACCCAATTCGATTGGCGTGAATAGCCGCCGTGTCTTGAGTAGCCTATGAGCCTGTCAGGTTCGAAAAGCGTGCTTATCGCTTGGCAAAGGGGCGAATGGTTGAGAGGATAAACCGTATCGAATTGTTCTTGCTGCAAAAAATTGAAAATTTTTAAATTTTCACTCCAAACGGTTCGGCTGTCGCTGTTGCTTGCGTTGATTCCAATGCAGCGGATTGTCGGATACATGAGTTTTGCAAGGTTTATGAGGCTGTTATCAATTAAAAGCGTTACTTCTCCTTCCAGCATGAGGGCGAGAAGAAGCCGTTTGCTTTGGATGATATCGCCAAAGCGGGCTAATTGAATAACTAAATATTTTTCCATGCTTCCTATTTAAGCAAAGCTTAAAATTTTTGTCAATGGGAAGATAGAAGCTTGCAGTTTTTTTCTAATCAATTAAAATATTTTTGGTTATGGGTATCCTATTGACAAGTTTTTTTATTAAAGGTAATTGTTAGATGTCAGACGTCAGACAACTAAGAGATAAACAGCGTCCTTTGTCTGTTGCCATAAGAAACGATATTCTGCAAAAGGCAAAGGATAACGCCTATATCGGCGGAAAGCTTCCCTCTGAAGAAGAACTCTGCGCATATTACAATGTCAGCAGGGCGACAATTCGTGAGGCGTTGACTATTTTGCACCGTGAAGGCTTTATCTCGAAAAGGCATGGAACGGGAAATTTTTTAAATTACAGTGCTATTAATGCAACCATGCGTTTTGATTTGGAAATCGTCTTGCCGCAAATTTTGGAACAGGCAGGCCATAAGGTTTTCACAAAGCGCGGACCAGTGCAGATGCTGAACGGCACCGATGATTTAAGAAGTTTCATTAAGGAAACGAATACTGCATCACCGTTGTTGGAGCAGGTTACAAAACATATCGTGAACGATGTTGCGGCGATCATAACATACAATTATTTTACGTATCATAATAACGTGCAGCCTTGCGATACGTGCGCGGATTTTATGGATATGGTCAGTGCTGTGACGGGAAAAACGCTTTCCCATACCATTCAGGCTTTCATTCCGATGATTGTTCCCGCGGAAATCGCCGATGTTTTCGGGCTTGGAGAGATTCCGGTCGTTATGTGGCATCAGAAACATTATTCATTGGATGATGATTTGGTTTGTGAAAGTTATGTTTTCTTTAATCCGAGCGTTGTTTTGCTGCATTCTTTGACAAGGTGGATGTAATTGCTAAAGGAGAAGAAAATGAAGAAACATTTTTCTTTTGTTAGCATTATGATTTTTGTTTGTGCTTTGGTCTTGGTACCGAATGCGTACGCGGAAAAATATCCCGATCAGACAATTACGGTTTATCATCCTTTTGAACCGACTCCGTATGATGTGCTGAGCGAAGCATATAATGAGGAACTTTCTGAACTTTTGAATGTGCCTGTGAAGTTTGAATACGGTTTGCGGGGAAAAGCCGCACAAGCGGTTTTAAAAGGAAAACCTGACGGTTATACGGTTTTTTTTGCGGCGATGGGACCTATGGTTCTAATGCCCAATATGGTTCGTCCGGCATACAGACCGGAAGATTTCAAAGCCGTCGGACGGGCGACCCTTCTGCCGATTCTTTTTGTTGCAGGAAAAAATGCGCCTTTTAAAACTTTTGATGAATTCATCGAATATGCGAAGAAAAATCCGGGCAAGGCAAGTATCGGGCTGACGAATTTTCCAAGCTCCCTGCATATCGGTATGACGCATTTTATTAACGATTTGGCTAAGCTGGATGTTAAGCTTGTGGAACAGCCCGATGGTCCGGTCAGAGGAACCATTGATTGTTTGATTGGCGAAACCGATGCGTTGATCAGCCATCCGCCCGATATTATGCGTTATATTAAACGCGGCGATTTTATTCCCCTTGCGACGTTTGCGGAAAATCGGCTTGAAATGCTTCCTGATGTGCCGACGTTGAAAGAAAAAGGCTATGATTTCAGCCAAACAAGCTGGCGGGTTCTTGTTGTCCATAAGGATACGCCTCAGGAGATTGTCGAGGTATTGGCAAAGGCGAGCGAGCAGGCTTTGAAAAACCCGAGAACTTTGCAAACAGCGAAAGAAAACTATGAAATCATTTCATGGCTGCCTCCTGAAGCTGCCGATACGTTTTTGCAGGATGAATTTAAATTTTATGAAGAGTTATCAAAATCATTGGGTTTGCATTATTCACAAAAGAAAAAGTGAAGATAGCAAATAACGAATAAAAAAGTCACTCGATAGAGTGACTTTTTTATTCGCATTATACGTTACTGATTAAGCAAGAAGAATATTTTTTGCTGTTTCGTCATTAACTTCCGTGATGAACGGAATGCCTGTTTCTTTTTCCGTTTCACGGTTAATGGTTGCAATATCCGTTCTTGCGATTTCTGACATATTGAATTTACGGGCGCCTGCCATAAGCTGCTGCAAACCTGCGGCGATACGGTCGAGGTTTGTCCACATGGCGATTGCGCCATAAGGGATTTTCTTCATTTCGGATTTGCCGAGTTTTGCTTCGAGAGCATGATAGCCTGCAAAAATCGTTTCGGCTGTTGAGCCCAGTTCGCTGACGGTTTTCGGCAAATTATCCCAGTTTCCGGAAACTTCTGCGCGGCGTTCAGGGTGGAGGGCTCCCTCAATATTGGCGCCTAAGAAACCGGGGATCATCATGGCGCGTCCCATACAGATAAGTTTCGCATAAGGAGCGCAAAGGGCGAGTCCTTTGAATATTTGGCTTGATTTTGCAAAGCCGCCGGCAAGGGCGAGGTCCGGAACTTTTTTGCCGTTTGCGGCTAAAAGGCTTGCATATTCATGTACTTTTGAATGTAAAAGAATGCTCGGAACGCCCCAGTTTTCCATCATATCCCATGGACTCATTCCTGTACCGCCACTTGAACCGTCAATAGTCAGGAGGTCGAGTTTGCAGTCGCTGGCAAGACGAAGCGCAAGTGCGAGGGCTTCCATGCCGTATGAGCCGGTTTTCAAAGAAACTGCTTTAAAACCTAATTTGCGCAGATAGCTTACTTGGGAAGCGAAATTCTTGCGTACCTGGTCCGTATTGGTGAAGGCTGTATAGCCCAAACGGCTGTGGCGGGCAAAATGGCTCACGGCGCCGGCTTTATAGGCGGCTTGCACTTCGGGTAAGGTCGGGTCGGGATCGACCAGGTAACCGCGCTGTTTGAGGAATTTGGCATATTCAATATCATTGACTTGGATTTCGCCGCCGATATTTTTTGCGCCTTGTCCCCATTTCAATTCAATAATGACTTTGTCCGCATATTTTTCAGCGACATATTCGGCAACGCCGTTTCTCGCATCTTCAACATTTAATTGTACAATAATGGCGCCGTAGCCTTCGCTGTATCTTAAATAACCGTCAATGCGTCTTTCAAGTTCAGGAGCTTTTTTGATACGTCCGTTGACAATTTCCGCTTTCTTGTCAACCCCCACCACGTTTTCGCCGACAACGACGGGAACGCCACATAAAGCGCATCCCGTGGCAAAAGAATTCCAATATTTGGCGGCGACGAACGTTGAGCCCAATGCACCGGTCATGACCGGATATTTGCAGGTGATTTGTTTTTTCTGTCCAATTTTTGTTTCAAGATTTACATCGGTAAAGAGCGTATCGCCTTTTTTGGCGATTTTTTGGTCGGCACCTTTGGCACCATAAAGATTGCCTTGGATTTTGATGGCATTGTAAGATACGCCTTGCGGGTTCGTGTTGTCAGAACCGGCAGTGACAAAGCCGAAATCACGTGGATAGAGCATATCGCGACCTTTCATTGCGCCGAGCCATGTTTCGCATTTTCCTTGACAGTCAGCCCTGCATAAGGAGCATAAACCGGATTCGCAAATATTGCCTCGGTTGGTCGTTCCTAGGACATCATTGTTCTTCAATTGGGACATAAAAAACTCCTTGACAATTTTGTAATTTTTATAAAAATAAATATACGTTTTTCCGTGTGAAAAGGCAAGAAAAAAATGTTAAAAAAATTGCAAAAAAGTAAAATCAATAAATATTGAAACAATTTATTCTATAATGCTTTGATTTTATTTGTAAAAATATTTAATATAATTTTTACAAAAATGTAAAAAACTAGAAATGTTTATGTTCTGGATTTGTTTTACAAAATTGTTAAATTGTTGTCTCAAAAAAGCTGCCCGCTGTGCAGGCATATTGTTTCGATTGTGAAAGGGCATGGTACGGGTTTATGCTTTGAGGTGTTTTGAATGTATTAGCCAATCGTATTATTTTCACAAGTTGCTCACGTGATTTTGCTTTATTTGTTCTTATCACCCGCAAACCGAGTGTACTGTTTTTTTAGTTAGTATGGGACATTCGCTTTGTTTTTATTAATTTGCATGGAAGCCGTTAGTATTTTAATGTCTGTTTCCATATTGATATGGTAGATTGGCATGGCTATCAAAGAGCATGAGAGAATTTTTTAATATTCCTTAAACGGGGATAGACTGAATTTGGGAACAATAGATAACGGCATGAAGATTTTGCCAATGCGGGCTATTATGGAAATTTTCTTTTAGGCACAGCGTTGCCGCAAATTGTATCGTTTTTTATCTTGTGTGGTTTTCGGTATCGAAAGTCGGGTGCAATCATCACATGACCTGCAATGCCGGTTCGTACGGGATAAATCTTGGCTGTCGTCTATCCGGCATTGTTCGCCTTTTGATTGATGTATCGTCCATACTAAAGGAAGACGCTCATGTGTCTGCATATATTTCCGCCTGTTTGGCGGGGGGTTGGGTGCTGAAGTTATAAAAAAAGATACAAGGAACTTGTATCTTCTTTTATCTTTTTTCGATGTTTTATACAATATTATTGTTCCGGTTTAGATTCGGAGAGGGCGGAATTACTTGGGGCTTCCTTTTCAAGTGCGGTATGGGAGAGCGCTTCACCGTGCATGAGGGCTCTGTATTCTTCTAAGGGCATCATACGAAGCGCCCCGAATGCGCATGCTTCAACGCATGCGCTGACTTCTTTGCCTTCACTGGCTCTCCATTGTTCGCAAAGGTCGCAGCGAACAGAAATAAGGCGGGGGTCCTTTCGCGCAAGGCGTGTTTTTTCATCTTCCGTGATTTCCACAAAGGTCCTGCTGATTGCACCATAGGGGCAAGCCATGACGCAAAGCCCGCAGCCTGCGCAAAATTCGGTGCGCATGACAACTTTTCCCCTGTCATCCTGAACAAGGGCGTGGGTCGGACAAATGAGCGCGCAGGGAGCTTCCTCGCATTGGCGGCATTGAACGGGCATTTTGAGCGTATCGGTTTTTACAACGTGAACACGCGGTTCATGGTCTTTGCGCAGTTTCGCTGCTTCTTTAATGGTGACGCCGTTATGGGATGCAATGCAGGCTAATTCGCATTTTTTACAACCGCGGCATTTGTCGGAATCGGCATAAATAATATATTGTTGTGACATCTTATTCTTTTTCCTCTTCTTTTTTTTCGTGTACTTTTATAGAGGTTATTTGCATTTCATTGCCGCCTTGCCAGTCAACATTGCCGCTTTGGCATAATGGGCAGACAAAATGCCTTTTCGTTATGCTTATGTTTTTTTGACAATCATTGCAGAAACCTTGCAGGGGCAAGCGTTCGATTATCATTTTCGCATGTTCGGCTCTGGTGTTTTCTGCCAAGATTTCAAAGCAACCCTGAACCGTTTGTGCTTCTATGCAGTTTAATAAGCCTATTTTCAAGTGGATTTCATCCACATAAAGGTTTTTATGCTGTTTTGCTGTTTCTTCCGTAATGATTTTGAGCAAAGAAGAAGCAATGACCGTTTCGTGCATATTATCGCTCTGTGCAGGAAACACAAGGGTCGATACTGTTGACAATAAGGGAAACGTCCGCAACTTCGCAGTCTTTCATCATTACTTCCAAGGCTTCCCAGTTCATATAGGACGGAACACGCCATTTCAAGCGCAACGGCATATCCGTTCCGTCTGTGTGGACGTAATAAAAAAGTTCGCCTCTGGGAGCTTCGGAGCGTGCCATGGCTTCTCCGGCTTTGATGTGCGGAAGCAAAACGCTCAGATTTCCTTCCTCCGGAATATTGCGGATAAGCTGTTTGATGATTTTTATTGATTCCAGTGTTTCCCTAAGGCGGACCATCGCTCTTGCGTGAACGTCACAGCCCGTTTCAGTGATAACGTCAAAATCCAATTGGTCGTAAATAAGGTAAGGGGCGTCGCGTCTGGTATCGATATTGACGTTGCTGCCGCGGGCAACAGGTCCGACCAATCCGTATTTGATCACGTCTTCGGCGGATATGCGTCCGACATTTTTGGTACGTGCCAAAATCATTTTGTCGCTTGCGTAAATATCGACAAGTTCTTTGATATGGTTTTCTGTCCGTACAATACTTTTTTCAACAAAATCAAGAAGCTCGGTGTTGATGGAATATTTTACGCCGCCAATGCAGTTGGCAGCTATGTCCATGCGGTTTCCATAAACGGTTTCTTTCACGTCCTGCATGATTTCCCTGACTTCCATCATGTGCATGAAAAGTGATTTGTAACCGATGACATGGGCTAAAATGGCAACGTTGAAAAGGTGGGAGGCGGTACGTTTTATTTCTTCCGCTAAAATACGCAGGGCTTGGGCTTTCGGGGAAACTTTGATGCCTGCCAAATTTTCAATTGCCAAACAATAGGTCAGCGGGTGGCTGTTGGAACAAAGGGAGCAAACACGTTCCACCAAAACCACATTCTGAAAGAAGTTCCGTTTGGTGGCTAAAAGTTCCATACCGCGGTGGACGTGTCCGGAAGTGATTTCAACATGTTTCACTCTTTCCCCTTCAAGGTCGAGTTTAAAATACATCGGTTCTTCAAGGGCGACATGGATAGGGCCTAAAGGAAGGGAAAAGCTTTTGGTTTCAAGAGGTGTATTTTCCATAATTATTCCTTTTCTTCGGTTTGAGGCTTTGGAGCGTCAAGTTTGGTTTCCTCTACCTTGGTAAAGGCGGGTTCTTTAAATGATTGTTTAAAGCTTTCAGGCACATACCCTATTTTTTCAAGCATGACTTGTTCCCAAAGGTTTTTGCTTCCTGTGCCGTGTACCATGGAAGAAAACGGAATAAGCTTTGTCATGATACCTTTATCAAGGCGTTCATCCAAAAATAAACGTTTCGGATTCGGGTGGTCAATGATTTGTATGTCATACATTTCCATAAATTCCCGTTCATTCCAATCGGCATTTCTGAAATACGGGGTAATGGAAGGAACCTTCAGCGGTTCCAAGGTTTCCTCATCGTAAATTTGTATGGTGACGCAAAACAGAACGCTTTTAATGGCGAAATGGTAGGCTATCGCACGGCGGTTCGCTTCAAGCGAACGGTCTTCGGAGTAAGCAGTGACCGTGCATAAACGGGCATCGAGGCTTTGCAGAAGTTCTGCCGCTTTTGGCAGGTCGGCGGGATTTTTAAGTTTGAGCCATGCGTAGAAATTGTTATAATGGTTGGAAGTCCAAACAAGGTTTGGAAAATCGGTCCGTTCAAAAGTTTCCTTTATGGTTTCTATTGTTTTATTCTGGTTTTGATTCATGGAGTTCTCCTTGCTGTTCCGCTGTGGCAATTTGCCGGCAGCTTGGGCAAAGTTTGATGATTTTATTTACGTCAACAGGGCTGTGCGCATAAATTTTCGCTGCGATATGGGGAGGTAAGACGCGCATGGGAGCACCGCAGCCTTCGCAATGCATATAGGGGATAAAATGGGTTTCCGCCATTTTATATTTTTCTTCCTGAAAATGGGAGTTATGCCAGTTATTGACTATTGAAATGGCGTTGGTCGGGCAGTAATACCTGCATGATCCGCAAAGACAGCAGGAATTGTACCATACAGTGTAATGGTAACCTGTTTTATCATCGCTCGGGCTTATATTGATGGCACCGCCTGTGCAGACGTGTTTGCAAATTCCGCAGCCCACGCACAAATCCGGATTTATGCTTACCCGTCCGCGAAATCTGTCTGGAGTGGGAGCAGGCGCCAAAGGAAATGCTTCTGTTGCAGGTCCTTGAAAAATATTTCTTATTAATATTTTAAGAAATTTGAACATCACGAGATCCTTTTTTAGTTGTTTTCATATAGCTGCAAAGATGTTTGCAGGTTCCGCAGCGGCGGCACGCTTTTGTTGCAGCATCATCTGGTGAAATAAATTGTTTCAGCTTGGTTAGAAAAATTCTTGCTTTCGGCAGTTTTTTTCCCGCCGGTATTTTTCTAAGAAATCTGAACACGGCGAACTCCTTTGCGTTTCGCTTCTTCAATACGTTTCAGCCAAATTTCTTTCGCAAGCAATACCCCTTCCATAATGGCCTGAGGGCGCGGAGGGCAACCCGGAATATTCACGTCGATCGGCAAATATTTGTCAAGCGGTCCCTGAATGCTGTGCCCTTCTTTGAAAACACCGCCGGAAATAGGACAAATGCCCACAGCGACAGTGACTTTCGGTTCGGGAATTTCATTCCAAACTTTGAGCACTTGATCTTTTATTCTTATTGTCAAAGGTCCGGTTATCAGAACAATATCCGCATGGCGGGGGCTTCCGCAATATTTGCAGCCAAGCCGTTCAACGTCGAAACGGGGAATGAACGCCGTTGTTGCAAGTTCCACGTCGCAGCCGTTGCAGGACCCTGCGTTTATCCTGAAAAGCCAAGGTGATTTTGTTGCCAAATTATTTAAGAAACTCATATCAACTCCTAAAAATCAAGCCATACCAAGATAAGGCTTATTGCTGCCAAAAGTGCGGGAATTTTAAGATAAAAACCAAATGCCTGTTCAATTCTGAACCTGCCGGTTGCAGACTTTACAAAAGTGCAGGAAACGAGCATGAGGATAAAGCATTTGAGGGCGAACCACAAAATGTTCACAAGGATATTATCCCCTAAAGTCATAGGAAAGAAAACAACAACGCCAAATCCCAAAACAACGATGCTTTTGATTGCGCCGGTAAGCTGGAAAAAGGCTAAGCTTATTCCTGAATATTCAAGAAGCGGACCTTCGACGATTTCCGTTTCCGCTTCCGGAATGTCGAAAGGAGGCACGCCTGTTGTGCCGGGAAGGAAGAAAAGATAGGCGAAAAAAGCGGGAAGCATCACCCAATTTGTGATGAACTGTCCGTTTTGTTCCTGATAATTGATAATATTCATCAGAGAAAATTCCGCAAAATTATCACCGCCCACTTTCATGGCGATGGCGAGTATTATCATCAAAAGCGGAATTTCATAGGCGAACATCAATGTCATTTCCCGTGAAAAGCCAAGCGTTCCAAAAGGGGAGCTTGAGGAAGAACCCGCAATCATGAGGGCTACGGCTGGTAATTGCAGCAAATAAAAATAGACCAGCATATCACCCATGTAAGGCAATCCCTGCGATACCCCCGGAATGGGCAGCAATGAAGCGCAAACCGCCATTCCGACAAAACCGAGAAGCGGCGCGGATTGGAACAAAGGACGCTGGGCTGTTTCAGGAATCATCGCTTCCTTGCCGGAAAGCTTCACAATATCGATAAGAGGCTGGATGACCGGCGGTCCGACGCGCCGCTGCAAGCGCGCTTCGATTTTTCTGTCCAAACCTTTGAAAAGGACGCCCAAGCCGAGCGCGAACAAGCCTCCCGGAAAAATAAGGAGATTGAATACTGCAACTCCAAGAAAAGCTAAGTATGAATAGTTATCCTGCATGGTTCTTCTCCCTTATTTATTTTCAGTGCCGAATAGGATTTTCGTGCTGTATATGTCTTGTGAAGTTGACGGAGCGAAGTTTTCGGCAGGAATACCGCAGGTATAAATAGCTGTTTGCCGTTCCTGCTTACTGAACTTGCGCAGAACTTTCTGCCCGATATACCAAACAATGAAGAACAGAATTGCCGTAAGCGTCGCATTCCAAGCGCCCTTTCCGGAGTTGATACCCCAAGGAGCGACATCCAAAGGCTGTAATCCCGCACTGAGCAATATTTTGTTAATGGCGAGCAGAACGAAGCCGGGGAATACGCTGGTGACGATACAGCCAAGGGATAACAATGCCATGGGGATAAGCATGGTTTTCGGCGCTTCATGGACAGTTTCCATGCTTGGTTTCACTTGTCCCAAGAAAACGCTGTGCAGGAATTTCGTCATATAGGCAAGGGTGAGCACGCTGCCTATCAAGGATAAAATAGCAGGAAGCACATAGCCTTGTTCCATAAGCGCATGGTAAATAATCCATTTTGAGGTGAAGCCGTTGCTTGGCGGCAAGCCGATGACACAGACAGCACCAATGGCGAACAGAGCAAGCGTTTTAGGCATTTTCAATCCCAGTCCGCCCATTTTGTCCATGGAATAAATATGGGTTTGGGCGATAATGACACCGGCAACAAGGAACAATAAATCCTTAAAGAAAAGGTGGTTGACAAGATGTAAAATGCCTCCCGCCACTCCAAGCGAAGTGCCGAGGGAAATGCCGACGACCATATAACCGAGCTGGCTTACTGTTGAATAGATAAGCACAAGTTTTATATCGCTTTGCAAAACTGCGAACGAAGCAGCCATAACGATAGTTACCGCACCGATATACAGTGAGATTTCACTGAGATAGGCAAGGTTGATATGTTCTGCGAAAAGGCTTATTCCGCCGAATACCAAGAAAAGTTTCGCAAGCCCGAAAAGCGCGCTTTTCAGCAGTACCGAAGAAATGTAGCCGGATACGGGGGTTGGTGCCGTTGCCGGGTGCATTTGCACATCGATACGGAAAGGAAGCTGGGCGGCTTTCATGAGGAAGCCGATGGTCAGCAGTGCAAAAAGCACGGTGACTTTTCCTGCGTCCAGTTGGGTGAAGCTGTTTTTCATTTCTGCAAAATCGGCAGTTCCGAGCCAATGAACGGTTAAAATCACGCCAAGGAAGAGGAAACCCGCCCCAATCATATTGAAGAGGAAATATTTAAAGCCTTCCCAAAGGGATTCACGGGTTTCTTCATGAATAATGACAAAATACAAAGTCCACGAACTCATGATTTCCCAGAAGAAGAAAAAGCTGAACAAATTCGAGGAAGTCGCAACGCCGACCAAACCGCCGCACATGCAGAGGAAAGATGCGTAATAACGCCATTGGGCGTGGTTATGTTCCAAATATCCAATGGAATAGCAAGCTGTTGTCGCTCCGATTACTGTGATGCCGAGTGCAAAAATGCAGGACAGGGTGTCATATTGACCCATGGTCACAAGCAAAGCAACGCTTGCGAAACCAAGCACGAAAACGCTTGCGATACCGCTTTGCATGGGATTTTTGCGCAGAATGACAGGTAAAACCGCTCCGAGTACGATAATAAGGGCGGGGCTTTTCCATGTGACCGTGGTCAGGCTGACAAGGTCAAGACCTTGACCGGAAAGGTTGAAACCGCCTTTGTCTGCGATAAGATCGGTTACCGGAGCTATGAGCGTATTGAGAACAAGTTCCGGATAAATTCCGAAAAGGACGCAGAGGAAAGCAAGTGCGCCCAAGGCTGCCTTCATTGCGGGAGTGGCGTCGGCAACTTGCGGTCCGGTGTATTTTTCAAAAACAAGGATACGGATGATTCTTGTATAGTACACACAGCCGATGAAGCTTGCAAGAAGCATGAGGGCTGCTAAATAAGGGCTGTATTCCGCCAAACCCAAAAGCATGATGAATTTGCTGTTGAAGCCTGCCAAAGGGGGCAGACCCAAAATGGAAAGCAAGCCGATAACCATGCAGCTGGCGGTAAAAGGCATTACTTTTCCGAGCCCTTTCAAATCTTCGATTTTGGTGAATCCGGAACGGAGAATGAAAACGCCTGTGCAAAGGAATATCAAATCTTTCATGACCGCATGGTTGAAAATGTGGAATAATGCCCCTGTCGTCGCAAGATAGGAGAAAACGCCCAGTGTCATGCAAATCTCACCGATCTGCCCGATGGTGGAATAGGCGAAAAGGCGTTTGATTTCTATTGCTTGGTAGGCTTTGATCTCCCCGTAAAACATGGTGATAATGCCCAAAAGGATAAGGACGACGCCTATTGAGGGGAGTTTGAAGAATGGGCAGACGAGGGAATTTTGTAAAAGTCCGAACCCTAAAAACGTTGAAAAGAAAAAGAGCATTCCATATAAGCCCGTTTTGGTAAGAATACCGGAAAGAGGAGCGGAAACAGAGGAAGGCGCGGCGGGGTGGGCGTCGGGAAGCCATGAATGGAATGGAAAAACACCGGCTTTAACGCCAAAGCCGATGAACAGAGCGATAAGGCAGACGTAAAGAAACACGTTTATTGCTTCTTTGGCTGTGAGCAGGGCATATAGTTCCTGTGCATTGTGCAGCTGCAGCATAAGCAAAGCAGGAAGCATGATCACCGCCCCGATGCCGGACATGAGAAAATATTTTTTTGCCGCATAATGCGCTTTTGGAGTATCGTCGAAAGCGACAAGGACATAGGAGCTTAACGTCATGATTTCCCAAAAAACAAAGAAAGAACCTGAATTTTCGCTTGTCAGTAATCCTAAAATGGAAGCGAACATCAAAAGGAGCAAGGCATAATAGCTTGTTTCGTTATGTTTGATGTATCCAAAGGAATAAAGGGTGATGATCATTGCCATAAATCCGGAAAGAACGGCAAAGAAATAAGAAAGGGCGGAGCCTGAATGGTCAAGCGCGGCGAAGATGAAAGAAACGGCGGCAATGACAAAAGCAAGCGGTTTGCGCAAGCTGGGAAGAATGAAACCGCCGGCAAGAACAAGCGCCGCACCCATATAAAGGATAAGGGTTTCTGTTTTCCATGTCAGCGTAAAATCGGGGAATTGCTGGCTGAAAGTATTTTGTGCATATGTTGTTGTCAGGTAATGGATAAATTCATGGGAACCTAATCCGAAAATAACAAGAACCGCAAAGAAGAGATGAAGCAAAAGCGGGCTTGTTTTGAAATCGTTCCATGCGTTTTCCGTTTTATGGGAATAGGAATTTCCTTGGAAGAGAGAATGGACAATGAAAAGAGTCATCACAAGTTTGGCGATGTTGATCAGCGTGACAAGCACCGCTATTCCGTAGCTTGAAATATGGAGCGGGTCGCCAAGGAGTATGGCGCCGTAAAGGATATGGTGTTTTGCGTCAGGGGTGAAGAAAGGAGATATTTCAATGGCGCTGAAAAGAGCGAGAGCGAAAACAACAGAAGAATAAGGGAGTTCTTTTGCTATTCCGGCAAGGGGCAGTTTCAATGCCCGGCTGACTTTTGCCATTCTTATTAAAGCAATTAAAGCCGCAAGCCGCGCAACGGCATTGAAACTCATTAATGCAATGCTTCCTATGTATGCGGAATCGTTTGGTATCGACAAACCAATGCAGACATAGCCGATGTCAGCAATGCATAAGCCTAAAAACGCGAGATACGTTTTGGATAAACGTGAAGCAAGTATTAAACCGCCTAAGCTGATAATGATACCTACATAAAGAAAAGATTGAATAATTGCTGTTGACAACATCTGTTTCCTATTCCCCGTAAAAAGTTATGATATGATTTTTTAAATTTTGTAGTCCTTAAAAAAAGATGTTGTCAAGAAGTATGTTATAAATAAGTTAAACTAAATTTATTTCGATTTCATACGATAAGAAAAATAATGGGGAATTGTCGCAAAGAGTTTCCTTCGGCTGCGGGCGGAATGCAAAAAGCGTTGGTCCGCAGCCCTCGGAAATACGTTGCATTCTTTTTTGGGAGCGTATACAAAAAGTTTCGGGATAAGCGAAAGGTTCTTTTATGTTAAAACCGTTTGGAAATATTTTATTGCTGTTGGGTTTGTGCCTGTTTTTTCTGGCAGGCTGCTTGCCTAATCTGAATTTTGCCGTAGGCAGGCAAGACAACACGCTTTTTTCTTTAGGTTCTGATAGTGCGAATTATTCGCAAATCAGCAATCAGGTCGTGCGCACAGCCGCAACGCAGATAGGACAGCGTTACAGGCTTGGCGGCGAATCCCCCCGTACCGGTTTCGATTGTTCAGGGCTTATTTACTGGGCGTATAAGCAGCATGGCATCAATATTCCTCGCGTTACGACCTCACAGGCGAAAGTAGGGCAAAAAATCGGAAGAAATAATTTGAGAGCCGGTGACATTGTTGTTTTTCGCACCCGTAATTCCCCTAACGGCTTGCATACAGGGCTTTATGCGGGCAACAATAAATTTATCCATTCCCCTAATGCGAGAAGCCGGGTGAAGCTTGAACCTCTTGACGGTTCTTGGTGGGGAGAGCGTTTCATGTACGGACGGCGTGTTGTCGTGCCGCGGTTTGCGCAGGGATCATAACACACTTAAAGAAAAAAGGAGCATTTGCTCCTTTTTTCTTTAAAATTTTTTTAAAATTCTTTGAACTTGCTATACGATAATCTTTTTAGTAATATTTTTTTCACAAAATTTTTTCAGATACGGATTATGATGCATGCATTTAAAAGTTTAGCTCTTATCGGTTTACGCGGAAGCGGAAAAACTTCCCTTGGAACATTTCTTGCCAAGAAGCTTGATTTCGCTTTTTTCGATACTGACGAGGTGTTTAAAAATAAGGAAAAGCGAAGCATTGCAGAGTTTGTCGCTCAAAACGGCTGGGAAGCTTTTCGGCAGAGGGAAGAGGAAATCCTTTCGGAAATGCCGCAATCGCAAGCCGTCGTATCCTGCGGCGGCGGGATTGTTTTACGGGAAAAGAACAGACTATGTCTGAAACAATCTTTTTTTACGGTGTTTCTTGACGTTCCCGTGCAAGAGCTTGTGCAGCGGCTGAACAGGGATTTGAAGAAAGATCAGCGTCCCGCTTTCACGGATAAGAGCCTTGCGGAAGAAATGAGCGAACTTCACAGTGCACGGTTGTCCTTATATCTTGAGGCTTGCCATTACCGTTTGCAGCAGCATGAGGGCTTGGAACGGGAAGCGGACTTGGTTCTTAAACAGTATGCGGATTTTTTGAAATAATCGGTTTATAAAAACGTTGCGGGTGATATATGTTCAATACTTTCGGTTCTCTTTTTCGATTGACTTCTTTCGGGGAGTCCCACGGTCCGGGCATAGGCGGAGTCATTGACGGCTGTCCTGCCGGAATTGAGGTTGATGAAGGATTTATCCAGGCTGAACTTGACAAGCGCAAACCGAACAATGCGTTTGCCGGTGCGGCGGGAACCACAAGGAATGAAGCGGATAAAATAAAAATTTTATCGGGCGTTTACGAAGGACGGACAACCGGAACACCCTTTGCGTTTTTTATTGAAAACACAAATCAGAAGTCACAGGATTATTCAAAACTTGCAGACAGTTACAGACCCGGACATGCCGACAGGGGCTATGATATGAAATACGGGTTTCGCGACCCGAGAGGCGGAGGGCGTTCTTCCGGACGTGAAACCATTGCCCGTGTTGTGGGCGGAGCACTTGCCCAGCTTTATTTAAAAAAAATCGGTATTGAAATTTTTGCCTATACGGAAGCCATAGACGGCATTTATGCGAAAGATTTCGGTGAAATTTCTTTATCTTCCTGCGGTGAAAGGCAATTTTTCGCGCCCAATGTCGAAGTGGTCAATCATTGGCAAAAACGTATCGAGGAAGTCCGTAAGGATTTGGATACGCTTGGCGGTGTTGTTTGCATTGAAGCTCATGGTGTTCCGGCAGGGCTTGGAGAGCCTGTCTTTCAAAAGCTGGATGCTTGTTTGAGTTATGCCCTCATGGGGGTTGGGGCGGTTAAGGCTGTTGAAATCGGTGACGGAACAGCTGTCGCCGCGAGCCGCGGCTCAAAAAATAATGACGGTTTGCAGTATGATGATGAGGGAAACCTTTGTTATGCGTCCAATCATGCGGGCGGTATCGAGGGCGGTATTTCAAACGGACAGCCCATTATTGCGCGGGCATATGTGAAGCCTATTCCTTCGGTCGCTAAGGAGCAAAAAACCGTTTCAAAGCAAGGTGAAAATATTGTGCTGTCCATTGGGGGCAGACATGATATTTGTGCCATTCCCCGCATTGTCCCCGTTCTTAAGGCAATGGCTGCGATAACGCTTATGGATATGGTCCTATTGCAAAAACGTATGGAAAATAATGGAATTTCATAATGGGCAGGCAGGTTCAAGGCACTTTTTCTTCCGGCAACGCCGTTGAAATACGGGGCAGTATCGAGCGTATAGTTTTTCATAATGAAGAAAATGGCTATACGATTTTTCGCTTGCGTCCGGAAAAGAAGCTTGATCTTGAAACATTGGTCGGAACCATGCAAAATCCGCAAACGGGAACGCAGATCAAGGCAAAAGGCCAGTATATCGTTCATCCGAAATTCGGACGGCAGCTGCAAATGGAAAGTTATGTCGAAGAACGCCCGTCTTCTGCCGAGGGGATACGCGCTTTTTTGGCTTCAGGCTGTATCCGCGGAATCGGTCCCAAATGGGCGGAAAAAATCGTTTCCCGGTTTGGCGGCGATACGTTCAATATTTTAGATAACGAGCCTGATAAATTGCTTGAAATTCCCCGTTTTGGGCAGAAACGTCTGACTGCTGTGAAAATTTCATGGGCGGAACATCAGGGGGTTCGGGAATTGATGGTTTTTTTGCAGGAGCACGGTATCGGAGCGTCTTTTGCGTTTAGGATTTATAAGCACTATGAAAAGCATGCTCTCGATATTGTGAAAGAAAACCCTTACCGTTTGGCAATGGACGTTTTTGGCATCGGTTTCCACACGGCTGACATGCTCGCCATGAAACTCGGTTTTGACAGTAACAGTTTATTGCGGGCGGAAGCGGGGCTTTTGTATACTTTGATGGAACTTTCCGGAGAGGGGCATATTTATTATCCCGAAGACAAGCTTGTCGAAAGAACTTCCGGCGAATTGAACATCGACAGCAATCTTGTGGCGAAAGCGCTTCTGAATTTGGAAAAGGAAGAGCGTATCGTTCTTGACGAGCTGGACGACCATAAGGGCGTTTATCTATACAGACATCATGTGTATGAAACAAAAATCGCTTTTTATTTGAAACGCTTATTAAATTCTCCCCGTACCGTTTGTTTTAAAAACGCCGAAAAAAGCATAGATGCCGTGCTTGCCAAAATGAATATCGAATTGGCGGAAGAACAGCTCAATGCCGTGAATACTGCCGTGCGGTCGAAAATAATGGTGCTTACGGGCGGTCCGGGAACCGGAAAGACAACGATTTTAAATGCCATTATCAAAGTTTTCCAGTCCGCGGGAGCAAAGGTATTGCTTGCGGCGCCGACAGGGCGAGCCGCAAAGCGCATGACGGAAACAAGCGGGGTTGAAGCGAAAACCATACACCGTTTACTTGAATTCAGCCCGAAAGAAGAAGGGTTTGGAAGGAACGAAAACAATCCTTTGGCTTGTTCTTTGCTTGTTGTCGATGAAGCGTCCATGATGGACACCATGCTCATGTATCATTTAATTAAAGCCGCCCCTATGGGAACGACGCTTATTTTGGTCGGAGATGTCAACCAACTGCCTTCTGTCGGTCCCGGAAATGTGCTGCGTGACATTATCGCTTCCGGAACCGTGCCGGTTGTCGAATTGGTCGAAGTGTTCAGACAAGCGGCTGAAAGCGATATTATTTGCAATGCTCACTTGATCAACAAGGGGGAACTGCCTTATCTGCGTTCCGGTCTGAGGACTGATTTCTTTATGTTCAAACAAGAGGGCGGCGAAGAATGCGCAAATCTCATCGTTGATTTGGTGAAAAACAGAATACCCCGTAAATTCGGTTTTTCGCCGGAAGAAATACAAGTGCTTTGTCCCATGACAAAAGGCAGCACGGGAACGCAGAACCTGAACAAAGAGCTGCAAAAAGCCCTCAATCCCAGCATGTTGCAAATTGTTCGGGGCGACAAGGTTTTTAAATTGAATGATAAGGTCATGCAAATCAGGAATAATTATGATAAGGATGTTTTCAACGGCGATATCGGTTCCATCATTATCATAAATGCCGAAGACAGGGAGCTTGTTATCCGTTTTGATGAACGCAATGTCGTCTATGCTTTTGAAGAACTGGACGAAGTCGTGCCTGCCTATGCCATTACAATCCATAAATCACAGGGAGCCGAATATCCGGTTGTCATCATCCCTCTTTTAATGCAGCATTTCGTAATGCTCGAAAGAAATCTCATTTATACGGCTGTGACAAGAGGAAAGAAAATGGTCGTGCTTGTGGGGCAAATGAAAGCACTTGCCATGGGAGTGAAAAATAATAAAATCAGAAAGCGCTATACTTGGCTTGCTAAGCGACTGGCTTGTGACGAACGTTTATTGCGTGCGGATATGCTTCCTTTTGCAATGGATAAAAGAGAAGAACGAAATCAGGATGTTTCCGATAATTATGATGATATTGAGTTTTTACAGCCGATAGATGAGGAAATAATTTTTTATGACGATTATGAATAATGGAGGAAAAATGAGAATTTTTCGGTATGTTTTGGTGTTGTCATGTCTGCTTTCCGTAACCGCTTGCGGACAGAAAAAAATTCCGGTGGACAGTGTCGTTTTTGTCGCCGATGAAAAAAAGATTTCGCAATCACCGATGGTTTTTGCGGATACATTGCCTTTTGCGGAACGTGTTTTGCTGGATGCTCAGGAACAGCAAAAAAATTATGCGAAATTTAAAAAACATTTCACAGCCGCCTGGAAACAGAACAAACCGTATGCGGGAAATTTGGCTTTTTTCCGTTCTTATGTTCAGGTTGCAGGTGAAAAGCGCGGTTATGCTGAAAATTTGCACCGCTGGTCTGACAAAGAATATCAAAACTTGGCTCATAATGCGCAATATGAGCGTTTCCCTTCCGTTGCCAAAAACGCTTTGGTCATAAAAGACACAAGTTTGCGTCTGGCTCCCACGGATAAACCTTATTTTATCAATCCCAAAAAACCGGGACAAGCCTATCCTTTCGATATGTTTCAAAATTCAATTTTGAAAACAGGAACGGCGGTAAAGGTTTTTCATCTTTCCTACGACCATGCATGGTATTATGTGGAAGCGGCAAACGCCAGCGGCTGGGCGCATAGCGAACATATTGCCTTTACCTCGTCCGAAACGGAGGATTTGTGGAAAAATGCGGCAGATTATGTTGCCGTGACAAAAGATAACGCTTTGGTGAAAAGTTCCGTTCTGCAGGAATCTGTTTCTTTAGGTTCCGTGTTTCCTTTGGTTGCTGAAAATCCCTATGGATACACCGTTGCCGTGCCGCTGCGCAGCGAATACGGCGAAGCCCGCATCGAGCATTGCCATATTTCAAAAGACGCTGCGGTAAAAATGCCTCTGGTGTTGACAGCCGGCGAAGTCGCCCGCTTATCGGAACAGCTTATGGGAAATGTATACGGTTGGGGCGGAATGTACAATAACCGCGATTGTTCTTCCACGCTGCAGGATTTGTTTACGCCTTTCGGAATCTGGCTTCCCCGCAACTCCGCACAGCAGGCGAAAGCGGGGCAGCGCATCATGCTGACGGATTTATCCGATAAGGAAAAAGAAGAGCGTATCCGCGCGCAGGCGGTTCCGTTCCAAACAGTGCTCTATCTTCCCGGGCATATCGGTTTATATGTGGGACAGTTTGAAAACAAGGCCGTGATGCTGCACAATATGTGGGGGATACGTATTGATGAATTCGGACGCTTCATCGTCGGGAAAACGGTTATTACGACCCTCTATGCGGGCGAGGAACTGGAGGGCTTCGACAGCAGTCTGATGTCAAGAGTGCAGTCGCTGACAATTCTGGGAAAAGACGATGAGTTTTAGTTTTCAGATTTTGACCTACGGGTGCAAAGTCAACCAATATGAATCCCAGTCCGTACGGGAATATTGGCAGGGATTTGGAGCGAGGGAAATTTTTGAAAAAGATGAAATTCCGGATTTGATTTTGCTGTCCGGCTGTGCCGTGACCGCGCAGGGTGTTGCGGACGCACGGCAAATGGTGCGGAAAATTCTGCGGGAAACGCCCCGGACAAAAGTCATTGTCACAGGTTGTGCCGCCAGTGCGGAACCGGAGGACTTTTGTTTTGAAAATGTGCTTGCCTGCATAAGCCAGACGGCGAAATGGAACTTGCTGCATTATCACCCTTTTGAACTGCCGCGGGAATTGACGGAAAAAAATACTGTTTATCCCGATTTTTCCATACAAGGTTTTACCCGTTCCCGTCCGGTTTTAAAAATTCAGGACGGTTGTTCCCATTTTTGCACGTATTGCATTGTGCCGTATACAAGGGGCAAGGCGCGTTCCCGTCCTTTAAAGGAGAGTTTGGCAGAACTTGGGCGCTTGCTTGAGGCGGGATTTTGTGAAATTATGATTTCCGGAATTAATTTGCGTCAATATTCCGCTGACAAGCTTGATTTTTGGGGTTTTTTGCGTAGGGTTGAACGTGAATTCGGGGCTGAATGGAAAGGAAGGGCGAGAATCAGGCTCAGTTCCTTGGAGCCGGCGCAATTGAATGATGAGGGGCTTGAAACATTGGCGGAAAGTTCTTTGCTTTGCCCGCATCTGCACTTGTCTCTGCAAAGCGGTTCGCCCGGTGTTCTGCAAAGAATGGGAAGAGAGCATTATACGCCTGAATACATGGCGGAGCAAATCAGCAAGATTAAATCATTTTGGAACACGTTCGGGCTCGGTGCCGATTTTTTAATGGGATTTCCTGCCGAAACGGAAGCGGAATTGGCTGAAACGCTCGCTTTGGTTAAGGCTTTGCCGTTTACCTACGCCCATGTTTTTCCTTTTTCCGCAAGAAAAGGGACAAAGGCGGAAAATTTGCAGGGACAGCTTGAAAAACATGTGAAACAAGAGCATGCCCAAAAAGTCCGGGCTGAAATTGAAGCAAAGAAAGAGCATTTTTTGTCTGCTATGCTTGAAAAAAAAGAAATGCGTCTAAGTTTGGATGTGGGTACAAAAAGCGGCTGGAATGAGTTTTATGTTGCGTGCCGCCTTGAAAACGCTCCTCAAACCCGTGAACTGCTTGCCGTAAAGCCTGTCCGTGTTGAAAACTCCGTGCTTTATGTGGAACAAATCAATAACTGATGATAAAAGGCGAACTAAGGATAATTTATGAAAATTTTACGCAGTATGACCGGCTTTGGACGTTCGGTCCGGCATAATGAACGGTATTCTCTCATTTGTGAAATCCGCAGTGTGAACGGCAGATTTTTGGATATTAAATGGAAACTGCCCGCTTTGCTGCGGCCTTTTGAAAGCCGTTTTGAAAAAACTGCGCGTCAGCATGCCGCCCGCGGACGTGTTGAAATTTCTTTCACTTTGCAGGAAATAAACCAAAAAGGGCTTGTTTCCTTTGACCATGCGCAAGCTGACGCCATGTTGGCGGAATTGAAAAATTTAGCTGAGAAACGGGACGAAGTCTATCAAATCGATTATAACAGCCTATTGAAAATTCCGACTCTTTGGCTTGGGAACGAGGAAGAAGCAAGCGAAGAATTGGTGGAGTTCGCCCAAGAAAGCCTGCTTACGGCTTTAATGGATTGGAATGCTTCGCGCGAAGAAGAGGCGAAGGCTTTAAAAACCGACCTTGAAAACCGTTTTGAGAAAATGGGCGGGTGGCTTGCGCAAATAAACAGCATGGCCCCCGAAGTGAAGGAAAACCGTTTTCAAGCGGTGCGTGAACGGGTTCAGGAAATTTTGCAGCGCATGGAAGCTGTTCTTGACGAGAGCAGGTTCTTGCAGGAAATCGCGCTTATGGCGGATAAATTGGATGTGAGTGAGGAATGCACCCGTTTGGAAGCCCATATGAAGCGTTTGTCCGAACTTTTGGACAATGCCGAGGACGCAGGAAGAAAACTTGATTTTACCTTGCAGGAATGCTTTAGGGAAATCAATACGTGCGGGAATAAAGTGCAGGATTTTTCCGTGTCTGCGATTGTCGTCGATTATAAGAACGAGCTTGAAAAATGCCGTGAGCAGGTCCAAAATCTGGAGTGAGGGGAAGGTATGCAAAAAGAAAGCCTTATCCGTATCGGGAATGGTAATTTTGTCATCGCTTCACGCGTTGTCGCAATTTTAAATCCTGCATCTTCGCCCATGCGCAGGCTTCGTGAAGATGCTAAAAACGACGGCAGACTCATTGACGCGACCCAAGGGAAAAAAACCCGCGCCATCATTGTGCTTGATTCCAATCATGTCCTTTTATCCTCCGTCGGAGCTGAAACCATGAGTCAGCGTATTTTCGCAACAAAACAGGACGGGGCGGGACAGGGTTTTTCTGAACAGCAGGAAGAGCCAGCCGAGAAAAAATAAGCATTGGTATTTTTAAATTGATTTTAGGCTTGAGTTCGGATAACATTTTGCAAATATTTTATTGTCGCTGAATAGGGAATGATGAAATGGTGAAAAGGCAAGGTGTTCCTTTTGTTTTATGTGCTCCGTCAGGGGCGGGGAAAAGTACGCTGGCTAAAAAGCTTTGTGCGGAATTTGATTTGGCGTTTTCCGTTTCCTGCACGACGAGAGCCCCCCGGCAGGGTGAAATCGACGGTGTTCATTATTGTTTCGTGACAAAGGAAGATTTTGAAGAAAAAATCCGCAATAATGAATTTGCAGAATGGGCTGTTGTGCACGGAAATTATTACGGCACGCCTTTAAAACCGGTTCTTGAAAAACTTGAACAGGGAAAAGATATGTTATTTGACATAGATATACAAGGTGCCGCTCAATTGTCCCTTTCTTTGCCCCGTGCGAGGTTTGTTTTTGTTTTTCCTCCGTCTTTAACCGTTTTGCGGGAACGTCTTGAAAAACGCGGTACGGACAGCGCAGAAACCATTGAGCGGCGGATGAAGAACGCCCAAGGTGAAATTGAAGGTTCCCATTGGTTTGAAGCTTGGATTGTCAATGATGATTTGGATACGGCGTATGATGAATTGCGTGCTTTCTATCTTTCCTGCACGCTCAATCCGAAACTTTTTCCGCAATTATTAAAATCTGTTCTTGAAAAATAGAGGATACTATGGCTGAACTTATTGTTGCGTTGGATTTTGACAAGGCCGGCGACGCCTATGATCTTGCAGAAAAAATACAGGGTGTTGTGCCTTGGGTGAAGGTGGGACTGGAACTCTTTATTGCCGAAGGTCCGCAAATCGTGCAAAAGTTTAAAGCAATAGGCTTTAATGTTTTTCTTGATTTAAAACTCTATGACATTCCTAATACGGTGAAAGGCGCAGCGCAGTCGGCGTGTCAGGCAGGCGCAGATTTGCTGACCGTTCACTTGTCCGGCGGCAGGCGCATGTGCGAAGCCGCTTTGGAAGTGAGCCGCACTCATGGGGAAGCAATGAAGATTTTTGGTGTTTCGGTTTTGACAAGTTTTGCGGAAGGGGAACTGATAGGATATGACGGAACCCTTTCGGATCTTGTGGGACTTTTGGCGAAGGGCGCCTGTGAATGGGGTATGCATGGCATTGTCTGTTCCGGGCATGAAGTGGAAAAAATAAAGAAAATCGCACCGCAAATCAAATGCTTGACTCCCGGAATCCGCTTGGATGAAAACGGCGCGGGCGATGACCAGCGCAGAATAATGACTCCCCGCAAAGCCGTGGCGGCAGGTTCCGATTATCTTGTCGTGGGCAGGCCGATAACAAGGGCAAAAGACCCGAGAAGTGTTGCGGTTGTTATCAATACTGAAATGAATGAAGCATTGGAAGAACTTAATAAATAGGGGATCGGAGATGTCAGAAGCATTCAAACAAGATAGGATTTATGGGGTTTTTTCTTCACAGGAAGTAAAAAAAGTGGGAACAGGAACGACGACACGTAAGACGGTTTCCAAGATTTTTTGGTTTGTCGAGGAACAAGAGGACGAATCCATCGTTGTGCAGTCTATCAATGCCAATTATGTTCCGACAGGGGTGAAAAAGACCATTACAAAAGAGGTGCTGCTTGAAAAATATTCTCCGGAACCGGAATTTTACGCAAGTACCGTGTATCCGAAAATGAAGGAATTGAGCGATACGCTTGACAGTGCCGATGCCGCGAGAAAAAACGGTGAGATTTTCAGTGCGGAATTTGAATACAATCATGCATTGAAAATCGATGTGGGAAATGTGCGCGCAAACTTTGGTATTGGTTTGACCTATTTGGAAAGGGGCGATACGGAAAAAGCGAAAAATATTTTCGACCGTTTGGTTAATCTCGAAGGTGCGTATTCCGAAGAACATAAGCATTTGTTCAATGAATTCGGAATAAATTTGCGCAAATCGAAAATGTACAGCCAAGCGACCGAATATTACAACCGCGCTTTGGCGCTGAACAAAACCGATGAAAACCTTTTTATCAATTTAGCCCGCGTGCATTTGGAGCAAAAGGAATATGAAGAATGCTTCAACGCCTTGGCGCTCGCTTTGCAGATTTCCCCTAAAAATGAAATTGCGGTGAAATTTATCAATTGGCTGAAAAACAAAAATTTAATCAACGAAAAGCAGTTTGAGCAAGTGCAAGAATATATTTGATATGCGAAAAGTGATATGGAAAAAGCAAGCCGCACATTCTGAGTATGAAATTCCCGCTTCTCTTATTGAACAACTGGGAATTTCTTCTCGCCTTGCGTCCATATTGCAGGAACGGAATATTAAACACGATGAAATCGCCGCTTTTTTAAGCCCGCATTTGCGGTATCTTGCCTTGCCTGAAAAATGGCCCGGTATTGCTGAAGGGGCAAAATGCATTGCAAATGCGCTTCTTGCGGGAAAAAAAATTGTCGTTTGGGGTGATTACGATGTCGACGGCATTACCGGCGTTTGCGTTGTTTTGGAAGTTTTGCGCTATTACGGTTTCGACCCTTTATGGCATTTGCCCGAACGCATTTCCGAAGGCTACGGATTGAATGAATCGTATCTGGAAAAGCTTGCGGAACAAGGCGCAACGGTTTTACTGACCGTTGACTGCGGCATTTCTGATTTTAAAGCCGTGGAACGGGCTAACGAACTCGGGTTTACGGTTATCGTGTCCGACCACCATTTGCCGCAGGACTCTTTGCCCCGCGCCCATGTGCTTTGCAATCCCAAATTGGCGGATTGTCCTTGTTCCGAACTTGCCGGGGTAGGGGTCGCATTTTTTCTTATGGCGGAAGTCAACAGGCTTTTATCCAAGGCTTGCGGCAAGCCTAAGATGGATATGCGGGAAGTGCTTGATTTAGTGGCTTTTGGAACGCTTTCCGATATGGTTCCATTAATTGAACAAAACCGCATACTAGTGAAAAACGGCATGCTTTTGCTGAATGAAGCCCGGCGCTTGGGCTTTGCGGCTTTGAAACATGTTTCAAGAATGAACAGCAAGGACCCTCTCACCACACGGCAAATCGTTTTCGCTCTTGCTCCCAGAATCAATGCGGCGGGCAGAATGGCGGAAGCTTCGATGGCGGTGAAGCTTCTGATGTCAAAGGATGTTGAAGAAGTGAAAGAAATTGTTGCGGTACTTGACAAATATAATGAAGACCGCAAGCAAGAAGAAAAAGAAATGATAAAAGAGGCGTTGGAGCAGGCAAGGGCTCAAGAGTGTTCTCCTGCGATTTTTGTGGCAAAAGAAGAATGGAATCAGGGTATTGTCGGAATAATCGCTTCCCGTTTAGTGGAAAAGTATTACAAGCCCGCTTTTGTTTTTTGCAAAGACGGCGATATGTGGAAAGCGTCAGCAAGAAGTATCGATGCTATTAATTTGCATGAAGCCATAGCCCATTGTGCTGAATTTTTAAATAGTTTCGGCGGCCATCAAATGGCGGCGGGCGTTCGTGTTGAAGATAAGAATTTTCAAGCGTTTCAAGAATGTTTCTGTGCTTATCTGAATAAGGAATACGGCACGGACGGTTTTGAGGAAATTGTTTATTATGACGGGGAACTTTCCTTCTGTGAAGCTGTTGATTATCATTTTAAGCGGGAAATAGCTTCTTTGCAGCCCTTTGGCATATCCAATAGGGAACCCGTTTTCCTTTCTCCGGAGCTTATCATCAAGCAGGCATATTTTTACGGATATTTAAAAAATCATGTCCGGCTGACCTTATATGATGAAAGCACCAAAACAACAATCCAGGTGAAAATGTGGGGACAAGCCCATAATTTTGAGGAAAATGCCGTAGGACGGCGCATGCAGGTTTTATTTGTGCTTAATCTTGACGTGCATTCCAACTTGGAAGAACCTATAAAAATCAAGCATTGGAATTTTATCGATTAGTTGAGCCTGTTTTATGAAATATGAAATTTAACGGCATGTTATGAACATATGATTGGTTCAGGAAAAAATCGCGAAGAATAAAAGCAGGGAAAACTCTGCTTTTTTTATGGAATTTGTTGCCAAATTAAAAAAAAAAGCGTATAGGTATCTTAAGGACTATGTATGGTTTATGCAATTATTGATTTAGGTTCCAACAGTATCCGTTTATCGATTTTCAAATACGACGGGGAAAAAATAAAGCTGCTGACGAATAAGAAAGTTATGGCAGGTTTGGCTTCCTATACCAGGAACGGAATTTTAACGCAGGAGGGTATAAGCAAGGCGTGCACTGTTTTGAATAAATTCAAAATCATCATTCAAAATTCGCCTGCAAAAGGGTATGCGCTTTTTGCCACCGCTTCTTTGCGAAATATCAAAAATCGCGAAGAGGTGACGGAACAGATAAAAATCCGGACCGGAATGGCTCCTGAAATTCTTGCGGGAAGCGAAGAGGCTCGTTTGGGATTTGTCGCGATAAAACGGTATTATGACATCAATGACGGTGTTACCATTGATATTGGCGGTGGAAGTACGGAATTGGTCGTTTTTGAAAATAAAAAAATAAAATATTTGACGAGTATTCCTATCGGCAGTTTGAATTTGCAAAACAAATATGTGAAAAACATAGCCGCTACCAAAAAAGAAATGAAAAAAATGCGGAAAGTTACAAGAAAAGCTTTGGAAAAGCTTGATTGGGAACGTAAAAAATATGCGGAGCTTTATGCTATCGGAGGCACCGCAAGAGCGGTTTTGGATGTCACGAAAGAATTTTTTGAAGTGCCGTCCAAAGAAAGAAGTTTTACCGATACCAATTTAAAACATATAATGAAACGCTTATGCAGCGATGACAGTTTGGAATATAAGGCTGTGTACAAAGTTGTTCCTGAACGTATTTTTTCATTTTGCGGAGGGATAATCATTTTAAATGAAATTGTCAAACATTTTGGCATTCAACGCATAACTATCAGTAAAAACGGTATCCGCGACGGGTATTTTTGGGATAAGGTTGTGCATCAACTGGCTGAAGAGAAAAGAAAAGCGGTTGATGAAACACGGGAAGATTTTATTGAGGACGCTAATACCAGCGAAATGTGACAACATTTACGGGGGAGGACATGGAAACGAAGAACAATAAATTCATTTGTTACGACAACCGGGAATATTCCTGGTTGAAATTCAATGAACGCGTGCTTGAAGAAGCATGCATAAGAAGCGGTAATCCTTTAATCGAACGGTTGAAGTTTTTATCGATTTTTACGACCAATTTAGATGAGTTTTACATGGTTAGGGTAGGAATATTGTCTAATTATGTTAAATTCTTTAAAAAATATATTGATAATAAGACAAATTTAACGGCGCAGGAACAGCTTGACGGAATTTTCAGGATTACAAAAAAGCTTTATGCGAAACGTGACACTGTTTACGACCAAACCGTTTTCGAGCTTGAAGAAAAAGGGGTTGTTATCAAGCAAGTAAAGGAATTGTCGCAAGACGAAAAAAAGAAACTGAAAAAGTATTATAAAAAGAACATTTTTCCCTTATTGTCTCCGCAAGTTATAGATGTGTGGCATCCTTTTCCTTTTTTGCAGAATAAAAAATTGTATGTCGGCGTAGAGATTTCTGGAAAAAAAGACAGTAAATTCATTGGAATTATTCCTGTTCCCAATTTGATTAACCGTCTTGTTCCTTTGGAAGATACTGAAAATACATATGTTTTGCTTGAGAATGTCATCGAGTCTTTCGCCGATGAAATTTTTACCATGTATAAAGTGCAGGACGCAACCGTTCTTAGCGTAACCCGAAATGCGGATATTGAAGTTGAATATGAACTGAATGACGATGATTCATTGGATTATCGCCAATATATGAAAAAATTGATGAAAGGGCGTTCCAAGCTTGCTCCCGTGCGTCTTGAATTTCAGAAAAAAATGAGCAAGTTCTTCGTAATGTATTTTTTAAAGCATTTGGATATCTCCGAAAAACAGCTTTTCTATTCAAAAGCTCCTATCAATATGTCTTTCGCCTTTGCTTTGGAAGATATGGTCAGTGCGGAACTTAAAGAAAAATTGGTCTTTACGCCGTTTAAACCTAAAGAGGATATTGAACTTGCCCGTGATAAAAAGCTTGCGGACAGGATTTTCAAACAGGATTTATTTTTCCATTATCCTTATGACAGCATGCGCCCGTTTTTGAATTTGATAAAACAAGCGGCGCTTGATGAGCGGGTGCAAAGCATTAAGATCACGTTATACCGCATAGCAAAAGATTCCCAATTAGCCAATTATCTGATTGAAGCAGCTGAAAACGGTAAGGAAGTCACTATTTTAATGGAACTTAGAGCTCGTTTTGACGAGGAAAACAATATCGAATGGGCGCAGCGTTTTGAAGAAGCAGGCTGTAAAGTGATTTACGGGGCTGACAGGTATAAAGTCCATTCGAAAATTTGCATGATTACGTATCAGGAAAAAGGTTCGATCCGTTATATCACCCATGTCGGAACCGGTAACTATAACGAAAAGACAAGCCGTATTTATACGGATTTCAATATTGTTACCGCCGACGAAACGATTGGCGCGGATGCCGATAATTTCTTCAAAAATATGGCAGTCAATAATTTTGAAGGGGAATATGCGAAATTATGGATAGCCCCGTTTGGTTTCAAGCAAAATATTCTCGCCCGTATCGAAAATGAAATCGCTAAAGCCGACAGGGGAGAACCTGCAAAAATTTCCATTAAATGCAATTCTTTCACAGACTTGGAAATTATGGGTGCCTTGATAAAAGCTTCACAGCACAATGTGCCGGTAACGCTTATCATACGCGGAATTTGCTGCCTTGTTCCCAAAGTTCCCGATTTTACAGCCAATATCAAAGTTATCAGCATTGTGGGAAGATTTTTGGAACATTCCAGAATGTATTCCTTCGGTGTTGGCGAAGAGCAAATCATGTATATTTCTTCCGGGGACATGATGACAAGAAATACGGAAAACCGCATTGAAATTTGTTGTCCTGTTGAAAATAAAGCTATTAAAGAAAAAATCAACGGAATTATCGGGATAATTTTAAAAGATACTTCAAAAGCCCGCGAGTTAAAAGCAAAAAAACGGTATCATCGTGTTTTGCCAAAGAAAAATGAAGCGCCTGTCAATTCGCAGGAAGTTTTTATGAAATAGAAATTCTCTTGGAAAGCAGTGAAAACCCACCCGCCCAGTGAACAGCGGGTGGGTTTTTTTATCGTATTCCCGTTGTGAATGCTTCTTTAAGCCAAGCGGGAATCCTGATCGGTTTTCCCTGCGTGTTGGTGCAGGCATGCAAGGTTGAGCCTGTTGTCAGAATTTGGCTGAAATCTTCGTTGTAAATTTCATATTCAAACCGTAGGGAAGCATTTTTCCATTCGGAAACAGCAATACGGACATTGATCACATCATCATAACGCGCCGGTTTTTTGTATTTTATGACGAGCTCGGAAGCCGGAAGCATTATTCCGCGTTCTTCCATATTTTTGTATGGAAAATTTGCCGCGTGTCCGTAAGCTGTGCGGGCGCGTTCAAAAATATGGGCGTATTCCGCATAATAAACAACACCCATGGCATCTGTTTCCCCATAAGAAACGTGATGGGTATAAATGATATTCGGTTGTGCAAAGTCGGGATTGAGCATTCTTTTCCTCCGAAGGCGTTTTGTTTATTATAATTATTTTCTGTTTGCTTGCAAGAAAATCCGTAAGTCAAAAAAATGTCTTTTCTGACAGGGATGTTGCAGGCAATTTATATAAAATATCCCTATAATATATTGAATTATAAATAAAATTCATGTTTGGCATGGTCTGTGCTAATACTTGGGCATAGGTAATGGAGGTTAATATGAAAAGTTTAGATCAAGACCATATGCAGTTGGTCAGCCGTGTAATGGACATGCAATTGCAGCGTCAAAACGTGATCATGGGTAACATAACGAACGTAAATACTCCAAACTATAAGCCTTTAGAACTCACATTTGAAAAAGAACTGCAACAAGCCTTGAATTTGGACGCGAAAGGTAAGATTTCCCGCACCAGTTCCGAGCATATTCCGTCAGTTTTTGACAGTAAAACATTTAATGCCGATTGGCTCAAACGTTTCATGCCAAGGCGCGCTCATGGTGAAGACCGTGTGAATATCGATAAGGAAATGGTAAAAATGGCTAAAAACAATTTGCAATATACAACATTGTCCCAAGTTACGAAAAGCGGTTATGATTCTTTGAAATCAATCATAACGGAAGCATCAAAGGTATAATAGGGTGGCATTATGGATTTCATGACAGCATTGGATGTGAGTGCATCAGGATTAAGCGCTGAAAGAACTCAATTGAATATTACGGCAATGAACCTTGCGAACGCAAAAACAACGCGTATGCCGGGCGATATCGGGCCATACCGCAGAAAAGCGGTCGTAAAGGAAGTGAGCGACCTTGACAATCCTTTCGGAAAACACATGGAAACCGCTTTGGACAGACAGGTGAAAGGCGTGAAAGTTGTCGGTATTGCGACAGATTCCCGTCCGAATAAACGTGTGTACGAACCGGGGCATCCGGATGCCGACGAAGAGGGCTATGTGCTTTATCCGGATATCAACGTTGTTGAAGAGATGGCGATGATGATGACGGCACAAAGAAATTATGACGCAAACACGACAGCTATCGATACAATTAAAGCCATGTATACAAAAGCTTTAGAAATAGGCAAATAATAGGGGTTTGACATGAGTATTCCAATGACAGGATTAGTTGCATATAATAAGGCATTGGCAGATTTCCAGTCCACACAAAAAAGCGTGGCGAAATCAACGGTCAATTTGCAGAGGGAAATTCCTACCGTACAAAAATCTTTTGGCGAAACCTTGACAGAATCCATAAAAGAAGTAAATAATTTGCAGCAGGCAAAAAATGATATGATAACATCTTTTGCTTCAGGTGAAACGCAAAATGTTCATGAGCTTATGATCAGCATGCAAAAGGCGAGTGTTGCCATGAACCTTACTTCCGCTGTTCGCAATAAGGTTATTGAAGCCTATAAAGAGATGAGCAAATTACAATTCTAATTGACGTTTAGGGGTTTGGTATGCATCCGATAGTTGAAAAAAACATAGAAAAAGCAAAGAATTTTTGGGGTAAATTCACTTTAAACCAAAAAATCATGATAGGAGCAGGTTTTGCTTTTGTTGTTGCCGTTTTGACAATTTTCACTATTTGGGCGACCCGTCCTAATTTTCAAACCCTTTATACGAATCTTTCTGCAGAAGACGCAAACCGTGTCGTCAATATTTTAAAAACAAATAATGTGCCTTACGAGCTTGCAGAAAACGGCACTGCCGTCATGGTTCCTGATTCCATGGTGCATTCATTGCGCATTCAGATTGCAGGTGAAGGAAATTTGGTGGGACAAGGAATCGGCTTTGAAATTTTTGATACCGTGCAAATGGGGCAAACGGATTTTGTGCAGCGTATCAATTATCAAAGAGCGCTGCAAGGCGAACTTGCGAGAACGTTATCAGAATTTCCGAATGTGGAAAGCGCGAGGGTTCACCTTGTCATTCCTGAAAAAAGCCTTTTTATCGAAGAACAGCAAGAACCGTCAGCATCGGTCATTTTGCGTTTGAAAGAACCCGGAAAGCGTTTCGAGAAGAAAGAAATTGATGCAATGGTCAATTTATTGACAATGTCCGTGGAAGGTTTGGAATCTTTCAATGTGTCCATTTCCGACAATAACGGCAAGGCTCTTTATGCTCCCAAGGAAGAGGGCGGAGTAAACGACACCCAGCTTGATTACCGCCTGCGTTATGAAGCAAATCTTGAACGAAGAATACAGGAATTGCTGGCGCCTGTGCTTGGCATGGGTAAGCTTATCGCTAAAGTAAGCGCAGACATCGATTTTAGCCAGCGCACCATCCGCCGCGAAATTTTCGACCCCGAAAGCCAGGTTGTGCGTTCCGAACAAAGAACGGAAGAACAGCAATCCGGACGTGCCAACCTCGGCGCCGATGCCGCCGATATCAACTTCCGCGGGGACGGGCTTGGCAATTCCTTGAGCACGCAGGACGGCAACCGTGAAGAACGTTTGACCAACTATGAAATCAATAAGGAAGAACAGAACATCATTACCGATAAGGGCAGTGTCCGCCGTTTGACTGTTGCTGTCGCCGTTGACGGGTATTATGCCAAAAATGAACTCGGCGTTTGGGAATATGTTCCCCGCACGGAGGAAGAACTCAACCAAATTAAACAATTGGTCGCAAACGCCGTGGGTATTGATATCGCACGCGGCGATACCGTTGAAGTAAGCAATATGGCGTTCGGCGATAGCGTTGTTCCTGTCGAACCTACCGCGATCGAACTGCTTATGGAATTTGCAAGGACAATGGGAACTCCTCTGCTTACGGCTTTGCTCCTTTTCGTCTTCATCATGCTTGTTGTCCGCCCTGCAATTTTGACCCTTATCCGTCCGAAAGTGGAAGCCGGGGAAGTGCTTGAAGGCTTGGAAGGCTTGCCTTCCGCCGAAGAACAATATGCCTTGTATGAAGCACAGGAAAAAGAAGCGAAAGAAGCTGCCGAACGGGCAAGACAATCCTTGTCTATTGAAAGCGAAACGGAAGAAGATTTATACGGGCTCAGCCCTCTTGCAACACTGGATGAAGTCAAAGGAAGCGCGCTGCAGCTTGCGGAAAGGAATATGGATCAAACCCTTCGCTTGATGCGCCGCTGGATGCAGCAGGATAAAAAGGAAATCAAGGCTGCTTAGAGGTTGATATGAGTGCAATGCCGGAAAAAAATGAGGAAAAACGCAAAGAAAGCGTAAGGGAATATCAGCAGCGCCTTACGGGAATAAAAAATGATATCGTGACGCTCGGGGAACGGAACATGGATAACACTATCCGCATCATCCGGCGTTGGCTCAACGACGATATGCGGATTATCAACCAGTACATATTGGAACAATACGGAAAAGATATTCATTATCCGAAATAAGAAAAACTTGTTTTTGAGGGAAACGGGTTTTCATAAGGTATCTGCGTGTTGTTGGTGAAAACACAAGGATTGATTGTGATTGAACGGGGTAACATGATAATGGTACCATATTTTTCAGCATTGAGGTTTTTATGAGAATTATTGTTTTTGGCGGTGATGGTTTTTGCGGTTGGCCCACAGCATTGCATCTTTCAAATTTAGGGCATGAAATTTTAATTGTCGACAATTTTTCCAGACGCAAAATAGACATTGAATTGGGAATAGAGTCCCTTACTCCTATTTTTTCAATATACGACCGTATCAAAGCTTGGAAAGAAATTTCCGGCAAAGAAATCCAGTTCAGAATGCTTGATATTGCTCAAAATTACGAGGCGCTGCTTCAACTTTTTATGGAGTATCGGCCTGATACGGTAATTCATTTCGCGGAACAGCGTTCAGCCCCTTATTCAATGAAAAATCCCGAAACAAAACGGTATACTGTGAATAACAATATCGCCGCCACGCACAATATCTTGGTCGCCATCACAAGTTCAGGTTTGAATATACACCTCATCCACCTTGGAACAATGGGGGTATACGGGTATACCTCGCATGGTATGGTTATTCCGGAAGGGTATCTTCCTGTTGAAATTCAAGCGGGCGATACGAAGCTGAAACAGGAAATCCTTTATCCTGCCAATCCCGGCAGTGTCTATCACATGACAAAGACGCTGGATCAGCTTTTATTTTATTATTATGCGAAAAATGACAAATTGCGCATTACTGATTTGCATCAAGGTGTTGTTTGGGGAACGCAAACAAAAGAAACCGTTTTAAGTGAGCAGCTGATCAACAGATTTGATTATGACGGAGACTACGGCACGGTTCTGAACAGATTTTTATTGCAGGCAGTTTTGAAATATCCTCTGTCCGTGCATGGAACAGGCGGTCAGACAAGAGGGTTCATTCATATTCAGGATACCGTGAAATGTTTGCAGCTTTCTGTTGAAAATCCTCCTCAAAACGGGGAAAGGGTTTGTATCAGAAATCAAATCACGGAAACCCATAGGGTGCGTGATTTGGCTCAGATAGTCAGCAAACTGACCGGTGCTGAAATTGCTTATATTCCCAATCCGCGAAACGAAGATAAGGAAAATGATTTGGATGTTTCCAACGCCTGTTTCTTGGAGCTTGGCTTGAACCCGCATAAGCTTGAAACCTCTTTGCTTACGGAAATAAAAGAAATTGCGGAAAAATACAAGGATAGGTGCGATATCGGTAAAATTCCCTGCCACTCCTACTGGAACAAAGAAATTGAAAAGAAAATACTGAACTGAAAAAAGGGCGTTACCGCCCTTTTTGGTTTTTGATACCATTAAAAATTTGCCGCAGCATTTTATGCCGGTCCGAACACGGCGAACTGATTTTCAACTATGCATGTTTCATATGGCATTATTCTGCCCCCGCTTTTTGGAAGCAAGTCCCATGCTTTGGTAAATGGCGTCCATGTCAACATGTTTTCTGATTACGTCCGCAAGTTTGTTGAGCGATGTTTCAAGCGTGTAAGGCGTATAGTCGGAAACGGGGTTTAGTCCTTTAAAAGCACGGACATGATTAATGAAATTCAGACGGAAAACATCATTGTCAAAAAGTCCATGGATATAGGACGCCCAAACGTTTTCACACGTATAACCATAAATGTTTTGTTCGCTGTCAAGAAAATATCCCTGAATTTGTTTTGTCGTGCCGGGCAGTTCTTCGCTTTTTCCATGGTGGATTTCGTAACCGCAGACGGAGCCTTCCAAGGGACATCTAACATTTTCCACGAGCGTCAATTGTTTTTCCTTATGGAAGGTGGAACTGAGGGGTAAAAGATTGAAGCCTTCCGTCCGTTCTTTTTCCGTTTCTATATGTTCCGGGTCCAAAATTTCCTTGCCGAGCATTTGCAGTCCTCCGCAAATTCCAAGGATGAAAGCGCTTTTTGCCAATTCGAGAATTTTGTCAAATAAGCCGTTTCGTTTCAATTCTTCCAAATCGGCTGCGACGCTTTTTGAACCGCCTAATATGATGAGGTCCGGGGAACCTATGTCGTGTACGGAGTATACCGGACGGACAAGGCAGTGTTTTTCTAAGGCAAGCGGTTCAAAATCCGTGTGATTGGAAATTTTTCCGAACATGATAAGAGCAATATCGAGCTTTCTGTTTTTATCAGCATAATCGGGAATTTTCTCTTGGACGATTTTTGGGGCGTTCCATAAAGCACCTGCCATATCTTCTTCAGGAAGCGCGATGTCTTTAATAAATGGAATGACGCCGAGAACTTTTTTGCCGGTGATGTTTTCCAAATACTCATGGGCGGGGGCTAAAAGGGAGCTGTCCCCTCGAAAACGGTTCACAAGGAAACCGGTGAAAAGTTTTTCCTCTTGCGCAGTGAACGTTTGCCATGTTCCGAGAAAGGAGGCATAAACGCCCCCTCTGTCGATATCGCCAACAAGAAGAGTTGAAGCCTGTGCATATTCCGCCATTTTGAGATTGACAATATCATGTGCTTTGAGGTTGATTTCCGCAGGGCTTCCGGCGCCTTCCAACACCATGATATCCGCTTCTTCCGCCAGTTCGTCATAGGCTTTTGCCGCAATTTCCCACAGTTCCGATTTTTTTTCGTAATAATCGCGGGCGAGGGCGGTGCCGATTGGTTTGCCGAGCGCAATAATCTGCGAGCCCATATCTGTTTGCGGTTTTAATAAAATGGGGTTCATTTTGCTGTCAGGTTCCGCATTGCAGGCTTTTGCCTGCACTATTTGCGCTCTGCCCATTTCTTCGCCTTTAACCGTAACTCCGGAATTGAGTGACATGTTTTGGGCTTTGAAAGGGCGGACGGTGTAGCCGTCTTGTGTGAAAATGCGGCAAAATCCTGCTGTCAATACACTTTTTCCCGCATTTGAGGACGTTCCCAAAAGCATGAGGCTCGGTTTTTTCTTTTTTTCCCGAATGGGGCTGTTGTGCAAAATATTGGCAATCGCATTGCATAATTTGGTATGTTCAGCAGGAAAGCGAACCGCGGCACGGTAACAATTCTTATTTTCCAATCCTAAATAATTCGCACAGTTACGAATGGAAATATGATGTTTTGTCAATAAGTTTTGCCAAAAATGCGGGCAATTTCGCTCTAAGGAAAAAAGGATATAATTCGCCCAGGAAGCATAAAGTTTAATACCGTTGATTTGTGAAAGCTTTTGATATAAATCAAGCTTTCGCTCAAAATTTTGTTGTTTTGTTTTTTGGCTGTCTGCTTGAACCTGTTCTTTTTGCGTGAAAAGTGTTTTCGCAAGGGCTATGGCAAAGCTGTTCACATTCCATGCAGGGAGCTTGTTTTGAATTTTACTGGCGAGTTTTTCATTGCAGGCGAGGTAACCGAGGCGTATGCCCGCCAGCGCGTAAAACTTCGTGAGAGAACGGACTATGATAAGATTAGGGGGAAAGGTTTGTTTGCTAAACGTATCAAGCAGGCTTTCTTCTCCGCTGTATTCGATAAACGCTTCGTCAAGAACAAAAAAGCGGTCTTTGTGCTTGGCGATGATTTGCATGAGTTTATTGTTTTTTATGAGAAATCCGGAAGGATTGGCAGGATTGGCAAGAAAAACAAGGCTGTTTGCAGGAAGAGCGGAAATGGCATTATCTATTTTCCGGTTGATTTCATGCTGTTCTTCCTGGATAGTATCGTTTGAAAAGTCAAAATGTTCCGCATGTTCCGCACAGATTTGCGGACTGAGACAAAAAATGAGCGTTTTTGCCTCGATACCGGCTTTTTCAAGGGAAAAACGGTATTCACTGAAAGCGGGTTCCGCAATATAGGCTGTGCGGTACTTTTCTTCAAAAAGAGCCGCGCAAAGGGCTTGAAAAAGTTCGTTGCTTCCGTTTCCGAAAACAAAATTATCAGGCTCCAATCCATGGTTTTTGGCACAAAGTTCTTTAAGTTCCTCGGCATGAGGGCTTGGGTACCGGGCAAGGTTGTTGATATTTTTGATGATGCTTGATTTTAAAAAGTCAGGCATGCCGTCAGGGCGGACATTGACGCTGAAATCAAGGAGCGTATTTGGGTCAATTCCTGTTTCTTTGTTCCAATGGTAAAAATCTCCGCCATGGCTTTGTTGCAAGAGCAAGTTTTTATTCACAAAGATTCCTTCAGGTTAAAAGATGTGCGAAGTAAAAATGCATATACGAGGCGAAAACGTTTTTATAGCGTATGCCAAATGGTTTTTGATTGACTTCCAGAAACGGGTCGTATTTTGCATGCAGTTCAATGTCTGACCAGTGAAACTCGTGCCCGTGAAAAGTTTTTTGCCCGTTTTGCCAAAAAAAAGGTTTTTCCAAGAATATTCCTTCCCTGTAACCTAATGAGCGGAGCTTGTTCCCCATGGTTGCGGTTGCTTGAAAAACATTGCAGAGAGGATATTGTTTTGTCTTTGCCTGTTCTGTGACTTTCTGTGCGGGAACGGTTTCTTTTTTTGTTTTCGATTTTGTGTCCGATTTTATTTTCAAAGAAGAGCAAAGATACATATAGCCGCCGCATTCGGCGAAAATATCGCCGTAATCTTCCGCAAAATTTTTTATTTCGGTGCGAAGCTGTGTGTTTTTGCTGAGTTTTTCCGCATAAATTTCAGGAAAGCCTCCGCCAAAATAAAGCGCTTCAACATTTGGAAGTTTTTTGTCTTTAAGAGGCGAAAAGAAACTGCACGCATAGCCCATGCGTTTTAACGCTTCAATATTTTGCGGGTAATAAAAGCAAAAGGCTTCGTCATACGCAATGCCGATTTTAGGGGCTTTGCTGATTTTCAAGCTTGTTTTTATGGGGCGTGCCGGAATGTCAAAAGAGGGAGGCGCATATTGTGTCACAGATAACAGTTTTTCAATATCGATGTGTTCCGACAATATTGCCGCAAGTTCGTCAATATTTTTTTCAAGGTTCGGATTTGTCCGGAAAATATGGGATAATCCGAGTTGTCTTTCTTTAAAGGAAGCGGTCGAATTTTTGGGAAGATAACCTAAAAGCGGAGGCAAGTTCCATGTTTCAAGGCTTTCTTTGAGCATGGCATAATGTTTTTCACTGCCGACATTATTGGCTATAATTCCTGCAAGGTTAAGCCCGTATTCTTTGCTTTGCTCATAAAAACCGCGCACTACGGCGCTGATTGACTGTGCCATGCCTTTACAGTCAATAACCATGATAAGGGGCAGGGATAAAATTTGCGCAATATGGGCTGTGCTTCCCGGTATTGACGGAATTTTCCGTTTTGTTTCCGCTTTTTTTTGAAATTTTCCGTCAAATAAACCCATTACTCCTTCAATTATGGCTATATCGCAGTTTTTTGTCTTGTCCTGAAAAACAGCCTGTACTTCCTCTTCTCCCATAAGCCATGTGTCGAGATTATAGGAAGTCCGGAAACTTGCGGTGTTGTGATAGGACGTATCGATATAATCAGGTCCGCATTTAAAAGCCTGCACGGCATTTTTTTTTGCCAAAAGGCGCATGAGCCCTATGGAAAGCGTTGTTTTTCCCGACCCGGAATTTGGGGCTGTGAGGCAAAATGCAGAAAACATGATTTTATTCCTTATTGCCGTATTTGTCCATGTATCCTCTGGCTTCATAGAGGTATTTTCCGTCAAACTGTGTTCTTTCGCTGCCGATAATGACGAGGGTGGACATATCGATTTCATCAAACGGAAGCTCCTGAAGCGTGCCTATCCATTTTGTTTCCGTTTCACGTCCGGCATTTTTCACATAAGCGCACAATGTGCTTTTTCCGCGTTCCGTAATGAAAATTTCAATCGCTTTATGGAGCAGTTCCCGGCGTTTTTTTCCTGCGGGATTATAAAGGCTGATCGGCAGGGCGCTTTTTGCCGCGGCAAGCAGATTTTGCAAAACTTCTTCTTTGGAAACAAGCAAATCGGAAAGGCTGATGAGGCAAAAACCGTTTTGCAGCGGCGCGCCGAGGCTTGCTGCGGCAATATTGGCGGCGGTTACGCCCGCATGAATCTGTATGTCTATATTTTGAAATTCCGCCGTATTCTTTCGCAATTCCAAAATTAACCCCGCCATTGCCAAAATTCCGGGGTCGCCGGAACAAACCATGCAAACATGTTTGCCTTTTGCGGCTTCTTGCATGGCGGCTTCGCAGCGCTTCATCTCACCTGTCATGCCGTTTTGGATAACGGGTTTATTGCCGATTAAAGTGCGGATAAAATCAATATAGGGCGCATAGCCTGCGATGATATCGCAGGTTTTGATACAGTCCATCGCTTCGGGGGTGATATGTTCGTGTGAGCCTGAGCCGAGTCCCACAACGCTTATGACGGCTTGCGCCGTATTTTCCGCATGGGGCAAACGGGCGAGGGCGAACGTGACGCTGTTTTCATAGCGGCTTTTTTCCGCATAAAGGCGTTTTGCGCGAAAAGCGCCGAGCAGGCAGGAAGCCTCCGCAACCGATTTCGTGCCGATTTTCTGTTCCACGCTATCGGAAGGATTAGGAACGGCAATGCCATCAAGTTCTTCTTCCGTAAAAAATTCGAGAGGGACGTTCAAGGAGCGGGCTAATTCGAGAATTGCTTCTTCTTTTTGCTTTAATGTGCAGGAAGTGATTTTCGCAATATGGGCTTTTGTCAGGGAATGTTCCTGTAAAAATTGTTCAAGCGCTTTTTGCAGAAGTTCCGGTGCCGTATTTTTTTTACAGCCTATGCCAAGCACAAACGCTTTTGTTTCAATGCAAAGCTCCGTTTCTTTGTGATATTTTTGGGGCGTGTCGTCCCAATATATGCAGGGAAGATTGTCAGGATTTTCCGCTGCATGCCGAACTGCTGTGTTGGCAAAATATTTGTCAAATATTTCTTTATTGCCGATAAATAACAATTCTTTGTTATGGAGCAAGGCTGAATTTACGCTTTTGATCGCTTGGGGATTTAACATTCTTGCTTGTTCAAACATGGCGATTTCATCAATACCCGTAAGCCCGTGCGTGTCTGTGGCAGTGCTTATGCACGCTTGTCCGCCTGTGATACGGGCGATTTTTCGCGCAAGCCTGTTTGCTCCGCCGATATGCCCCGAAACAAGGCTCGTGACATAATTTCCCGTATCGGTACAGGCAACGACGGCAGGGTCAAGGCTTTTGCCCGTAAGGCACGGGGCGATGCACCGCACGGCAATGCCGGTAGCTCCTATGAAAACATGCGCGTCAAATTCCGACCATAGGCTTTGCACAAGCGCTTGGATTTTGTTTTGTTCAATGGGCAGAGCTTTTTCATCCTCATAAACGGAATAGAGGGTGCAAGGAAGCCCTTGCATGATTTCTTTTGCTTTCGCCAAACCTTGTTTGCTGAAAGCGTAAAGGACGCAATTTCCGTGAAATTGTTCCCGAGGTAAAAAATTTCTGTAACCATGGGAAAAATCTTTCGCATACAGTTTTGATGCGGCGGCGTTGTCATTGCCTTGCAAGGTTTTTCCAACAAAAATAAGGGCTTGGCGTCCAAAACCGGCATTATCGGCTTTTTGGGCAATATCTTCCAGCGTTCCGTGTAGGATTTGCTGTTCTTCCCATGTCGCCCGGTAGACGACGGCGGCGGGGGTATCAAGCGGAAGTCCGCCGTTCACATGCAAATCTTGCATAAGTTCCGCAATGTTGCCGGTGCTGAGAAAAAATACGAGCGTTGCGCCGGTTTTGGCAAAATCACTTGCCTTTTCTTTTTCAGGCATTGGGGTACGTCCTGCTGTTCGGGTCAGGACAACGCTTTGGCTTATTTGCGGAGCGGTCAGTTCAATGCCAAGTTCGGCGGCGGCGGCAAAAACGCTGCTTACGCCCGGAATGATTTTAATTGCTATGCCGTATTGCTTCAACAGCCTGATTTGTTCGTTAATCGCCCCGAAAAGCGAGGGGTCGCCGGTATGCAGGCGGACAACATTTTTTCCTTGCTTTGCATAGGCGCACATTATTTCAACTTGTTCTTCCAAGTTCATGGAAGAACTGTCTTTTATTATGCAGTCTTTTCCGCAATAGGACAAAATTTCGGGATTGACAAGCGAACCCGCATATAGGACGAAGTCCGCCCTTTCCAAGACCCGCATACCCCGTACGGTGATGAGGTCTTCCG
Source organism: Taurinivorans muris (assembly GCF_025232395.1). GTDB lineage: Bacteria > Desulfobacterota > Desulfovibrionia > Desulfovibrionales > Desulfovibrionaceae > Taurinivorans > Taurinivorans muris. The sequence continues at coordinate 829,768 of NZ_CP065938.1, read as the reverse complement.
CTCCGGGTCCTGCTCCGACTATTTGAATCACTGGCATAAACAATCCTGATTTTGGTTTTTGAAAATAAAGAGATACAATGTGTTTTTTTGTTTGAAATGTTGATACGTTTTTGCAATTTCCTGTTCCGAACCGATGTCGATTTTTAATAAATCAATGCGTGTCAGCTTATCGTATCCGTATAATGCATGAAATGTTTCCAAAGTGACGCAGCTTACGAGGATAATTGCATTTTTTTTGCCGTATTTTATGCAGCTGTCTAAAATTGCCGGCAGGTTTTTTCCTCCGCCCCCGATGAATATTCTGTCCGCTTGGGGAAGCGTCGGAACAATGTCGGTTATGTCACCGAGAATGGGCGTATAATTAGTAATTCCCAGATGTTGCTTGTTCTTTTTTATTTGTTCAAAACGTTTTTCATTTTTTTCAACGCTGAAAATCTGCATATCGGTCAGACCCGCGGCTTCAAGTCCGACAGCGCCGCTGCCGGCTCCCAAATCCCAAAAAACTCCTTCTTTTTCCAGCTGCAAACGTGAAAGAATGACAGCCCGGCAATCGGCAGGCGTTATCAAGTGATTTTCTTTGAGGAAAATTTCATCATTCAGTCCGAGGGTGATTCCGACTTCTTTTTGCCGTATAAGCGAATTTTTTTCTTTATTTTCAAAGGGTAAAAGCACAAGAATGGAGTTTGGGGCAGCAGAAAGCATTGCAATTTTTTCAAGGGGAGCTTTTACTATTCGTTCATTTTCTGTTCCGAGTTCTTCGGCGAACACACCGGGGCGTTTTTTTTGCTTGGGAGAAAATCCGATGATTTCCTTTGCAATGAGAGGGGCAGGGAATTTTGTTCCGCCGTAAATGAAAGCCAGTTGTGCGCCGCTTAGTTTCCGTAAGGGCAATTCTTCCTGAAAATGGGCTGTAAAAAGTTCCGCGTCTTGCCATGCTAGGCTGAGCTTTGCGCAAAGGGCTTGGAATGCGGTAATATTGGGAATGATATTGAAGAGTTTGTCGGTCTTGTGCGGAGGCGCAAGTTTGAGCAGGGTGGAGCCAAAGCCGTGGTATAGGCTGTCGCCGCTGCATAAGACAAGTATTTTCTTTGTTTTTGCAAGGGATAGGATTTCTTTTGCCTGTTCTTTTGCGTTTGCGGCAATGGCGCTTTCCTGCGCATGGTGTTTGGGAAGAAGGGCTAAGAGCTTTTTTGAGCCGTAAATATGGTCAGCATTGTTTATATGTTCAAGAAGCGTTTCTGATAGACTGAAATCAATTCCGCAAGAATAAATGGTTATGGGCTTATCTTGTTTAGGCATGTTTTTTCCCGCTATGCAATGTGAAAAGAATAGTACCGTCAAAATCGCAAAGGAGCAAATGAAAATATGCCGCGGAATGAATTGATTGAAAAAATGCAAGCGCTTTTTTTGCAAGTGCTTGCAATATTTGTTTTTGTGCGTTTGCAGAAAAAGAATGGAGGGCTTCACGCACGGACTTTGCATAGTGCCAATTCATGTCCGTCATATCGTTTTCCGTAAAGCCGAGTTCTTTGATTTGTTGGAAAAGCAGGGATAAATCCTGTTCTTCCTTGCTGGCATGGGTGTAAAATTGTTTGCTTGCGTATTTGCAGAGTTTTCCCGCCATGCAGGCAACGCTTATTTCCAAAATGCCTTCTTCTTTTGCTATTTCAAGACTTTTGCCTATGAAATCCGCAATGGGGATGAAATTGTTCTCAGGCAGGTACGGATAAAATTTTTTTGCATTGCTCAAGCTTCTTGCGCCCGTGCCGAAAACAATATGCGAACTTTGTTCCGATTTGGCTGTGCGTACACATATGCGGATGGTTTGAACATAAGCGTCATGGCTGAAAGGCTTGACGTGCCCCGTTGTTCCTAAAATGGAAATTCCGCCGATAACGCCGAGTTTGGCGTTGAGGGTTTTTTTCGCCAGTTCCTCTCCGTTTTCAACACCGATATTGAGCTGCCAGATTTGAGAGTTTGGGCTTTGTCCCATGCCGTATTTTTGCAGATTAAGCATAAGCATTTTGCGGGGATTGACATTGATCGCCCATTTTCCCTCTTCGCAGTCAAGCCCCTTGCGTGTGCAAAGTCCTATGCCGTGGGTGGCATGCAGAATAAGCGTGTCGTTTCCGACGGAAAGGATATAATCTTCCTTTTGCGCGTTTTCAAGGGAACTTTGAAAAAGACTTGCCGATAACACTGCTGAATGCGTGCAGTCGGGGTCGTCTCCGCCGTCTTTTCGGATTTGCAGGATACCTTGGCCGAGCTTATCCGAAATAAGGGGCAGCTCTTTTTCCTGTCCGTCCAAAAACGTGATGTTTATTTGCTGCGGGCGCTTTTTTTGTCGCAAAAATTTCCATAACGCGCAGCCAAGGGCGGAAAGGCACGCTCCTGTCGAATATCCGTAACGTAAATTTTGAGCATGCTTTTTCATACTGTTATTTTAAAATATTTTCCATAATGGCATGCAGGGTTGTCACAGCTAAGGCGCTGCCTCCGCGTCTGCCTAAAAGGGAAATGTAAGGGACGGGGCATTGGGTTAAAAGTTCTTTTGATTCCACGACATTGACAAAACCGACAGGCATGCCGACAATAAGGGCGGGTTTTACCAGTCCGTCTAAAACATATTGGCATATTTGGGCAAGAGCAAGAGGGGCGTTGCCGATCAGCACAATGGCATTGTCGAGTTTGTCCTTATTTTTCTCCACGGAGCAAAGGGCCCGTGTCCTATTCTCTTTTTGGGCTTTTTCAATAACATCGCTGTCGCTTATGGAACAGAGCAAGTGCGTTTCGGAATAATCGGGATTAATGGATTGCAGTTTCTGCATGGACAGTCCAGAGCGTATCATTTTGGAATCGCAAAAAATAGGGCTTGCGGATAAAAGGGCTTCAATGCCGGCTTTAATGGGATTACCGGAAAAGACCAAGGTGTCGGCGATATGCAGATCCGCTGTTGTGTGGATAAGCCTTCTTGCGATTTTCCATTCCGCGGGAGGAAGTTTTGCAAGGGGCGTATTTTGGGTTTCTTCAAAAATTATGCGAAAACTTTCTTTTTCGATTTCGCCTGCCGATAAGGTCCATTGTATGCCCATTATTTTTTCACCATGATCATTGAAAGGTATGTTTCCGGAATCGTTTTGATTTCTTCCAAGGAAAAAGCCAAGCGTTCACTCTCCAAGCCAAGATGTTCGCCGTAAATGATTTCAAGCCCGGGATGTTTTTCCTTTTCTTTTTGCAGGCGTTTTAGAAGCGTTTCCCGTGTTCGGTAGGTTTTTAATAAAATCGTGGTGGAATTTTCCGGAAATTCGATTTTTTCAATGTCTTCTTCTTTAAAGGATGGAACGACATGGAGGGTTTGGCGGTTTTCCGCCAAAACTTTTTGGCTTATGGCTGAAAGGGTTGTGAATGAGTTTATTCCCGGAATGATTTCGATTGATATATCGGGGTGTTTTTCCTTTATGATTTTATAGACATAACCGAAAGTGCTGTAAGTCATGGCATCGCCGAGTGTTGCAAAGGCGACATTTTTGCCTTGTTCCAATTCTTCCAGAATTTTATTGGCGTTAGCGGCAACTTGGTTTTCCCGGTCGGTTTTGTTTTTTGCCATACTGAAAATTAAAAGTTCGATTTTTCCTTGGGGCTTGACATATTCAACAACAGATTTGGAAACGCTGTCGCTTGCATTTTGGGAAATTACTGTAAAGACCGTGTCCGCTTCTTTTAGAATTTTGCAGGCGCGCAGCGTCAAATATTCCGGATTGCCGGACCCTATGCCCACCCCGTATAATTTTCCAAGTTTCATATCTTTCCTGTTTGCTGAAGTATGCGATATTATTGCATAGAGGATTTTATTCGTCAAATGGCAATTTATTGCCGTTTTGTTGTTTGACAAAAAATTATTTTTAGAGCATATTGGTTGCCTTGCGTGCTTGTAGCTCAGTTGGATAGAGCGTAAACCTCCGGAGTTTAAGGCCACAGGTTCGATTCCTGTCAGGCACGCCATTTATTTCAAAGACTTATCATGCAAAATGGTAAGTCTTTTTTTTGCCGCTTTAGCATAAAAAACACCTGTACGGCAGGCGGATTTCATCATAACCGTTCCAGTTTTTTGTATAAGGCTGTATAGGGATTTTCAAAAGGAACATCATTTTTGCAGCCTTGCCATTTTCCTTCATGAAAAAGAAGCCCTTCAATGCCCCGAACGATATGCCCTTTGAGTTTCGCCCATTCGGGAGCGATGAGTTCCTCATCATGGCAATCAGCAGTAAGTCTGTGAATGGCGATATTTGAGGGAATAATGCATAATGCGTCGCAAATGAGTCTGATGTAGTCTTCCTGTTCCATAGGCGTATAGGCATTTGCACGATAATCTTTTGCGAGCTGTGTGTTTTTGCAAACATACAGCCCATGGAGTTTTATGCCTTGAACGGGAAGTTTGCACACTTCCCTCACCGTATCAAGAAAATCTTCCTTTGTTTCGTCTGGAAGCCCCGCCATAAGATGGACGCAGACATTGAGATTGTACTTGCGTGAACGTGTTATGGCGTCCACCGAGCATTGCACGGAATGCCCCCTGCGTATGCGCTTGAGGGTTTCGTCGTGCATGGATTGTATGCCGAATTCTATCCATTTTGTTTGAAAGGGCAGCGAAGCCAAAAGCCGGAGCTTTTCTTCATCAATGCAGTCGGGACGGGTGCCGATGGAAAATCCGGCGCATTTTTCCAAACTTGCCAGTTCTGTTGTCATTTTTTCCAATTTTTCAAGACAGCCGTAAGTATTGGAATAGGACTGCATATAGGCGAGAAAATTTTTTGTGTTTTTGAGCCTGTCTGATTTGCTGAATTTATTGAGCCAGTATTCCCATTGTTTGGTAAGGCTCAGTCCTTTTTGCATAAGCCCGGAACCGGAGCCGTCCGCATTGCAGAACGTGCAGCCTCCGTATTGAATGGTACCGTCCCTGTTGGGGCAGCCTGCATGGGCGTCAAGGGAAATTTTTTGTACTTTCGCCTTATGCCTGTTTTTGAGCCATGCATCAAAGGAATAATAAAGATAATGTGATTTCATGAAAAAATTGTAGCAACTTGTTTCAATTTGGCAAGCGATTAATATGGTATTGAGAAATGTTTTTCTTTTTTGCTTTTCCTTGACTGTATCCTTGAAATAGGCTATAAGAAATCTTCACGTTGTGTGTAACGCCCCGCATTTTAGCAGATGTTGGGTGTTTTTTATTTTTATTTTTAAGGATATTATCATGAGTAACACTCCAATTTCCGTACAAGGCTATCAAAAACTTGAACAAGAGCTTGATCGCTTAAAAAAGGAACGTCCTATTGTGATTCAAGCGATTAAAGAAGCACGAGAAGAAGGTGATTTAAAAGAAAATGCTGGATATGATGCTGCTCGTGAACGCCAAGGTTTTTTAGAAGCCCGCATTAATTATATTGAATCAAAATTATCGGCTTTCAATGTTGTGGATTTAAATACGCTGAGCGGCAATAAGGTTATTTTTGGCGCAACGGTGAGAGTTGTTGATATTGATACCGATGAAGAAAAAGAATTTACCCTGCTTGGTCCCGATGAAGCCGATTTTGCGTCAGGCTCCATTTCTATCAGTTCCCCTGTCGGCAGTGCCTTGCTTGGACACGAAGAAGGCGAGGAAATCACCATTGATATTCCGAAAGGCCGTGTTACCTATGAAATTTTGTCTATTGAATTTCGTGGTGCGTAAAATTATTTCGCCATTAAAACAAAAAAGCCGGGTTTACTCGGCTTTTTTGTTTTAATAGTAATCTTTTGTTTTAACGGTAATCCTTGACTTTATATTCGATCAGTTCGCCGTTCACAGCATTGATTGCATAGTTGTATTCAAGGTCGTCATGTATGAATTTTAATGTATATATGTTGTAACCACGTTTAATTTCTTGAGAAATTTTTATGAAATGAGCTTCGTCCCCTTTGATTTTCGCATGGGATAAAGCAATTTCCTTTATTTTTCGTATGGGCAAAATTGCGTTATCAGGCTGAAACGGCGTTATGGACGCACTGTTTTTTTCATAACTGTATTGTATGATTTTTCCGTTTTCAATGTTGACGGCATATTCATATTCAATATCATCTTTGTAAAATTCTATTTCATATTGCAGGATATTGCCGTCAAATTCTTTTTCGATTTTGAGGGAATGGATTTCATCTTCTTTCAGTCGGGCGTGGGTTAAGGCAATTTGCTTCGCTTCTTCCATGGTTGTTCCTTCGCTTTGTTCTGCATGGGCAAAATGGGGCAAAGAAGACAAAAACAGTAAAAAAAGCGCATAAATTTTGTTTTTCATAGGGTTATTTGTTTTTATTTTGCATGTTAGAGAAATTCTTCAAAAAGATAGATAAGAACGCAAATGCCTGCAAAGCCAAGTATGCTCCATTTTATCACTGTGACATCATTGGCTATTTTTTGAATTTGTTCTTCAGGGCTTAGTTTAGGATTTTTTATTGCGCACTGCAAGTGTTTGTTTTTGGTGCGTTCCTGCAATAGGCTTGATTCAATAATGATTTCCTTTTCTTCCGGTGAGTATTCCTGAAATTCTTCTTGGCTGCAGTTTAGCGGAATAAGATTTGATTTGCATTTCGGGCAATTTTTTTTGTTTTTGAAATCCAAATACGTTTCCTGATTGCAGTTTTCGCAGTAATAGCTTCGTTTGACGGATTTGAACATAATATTCCTCGTATAATCGGTATGATGCATGAAAACCTTTGCGGGGTATCCCGCAAAGGTTTTGTGACAGCTTATTTTTCGTCAATTTCAAATTCGATGATTTCACCGGTCAATGCATCGATTTCGTATTCATATTCCGTGTATTCTTTCCAAAATTTCACATCGTAGATTTGTCTGCCGTCATCGAATTTTTGTGTGCAATGCAAACGGCGGGTTTGTTTTTCTGTGAGGTTGGCATGTTTTAATGCGATATCAGCCGCTTTTTGCTCGCCGATATATTGATTTTGATTTTGTTGATTGTGCATAGCGTTGTTGCGATGTTTCATTTCTTGTTTGTTTTTAATGATTTTACCTGTGTCAGCATTGATTGTGTAATCGTATTCCGTGCCGTTTTTCCAAAACTCAATTTCGTATTCGGTGATGCCGTCGTCAAAATCTTTTTCGATTTTGAGCATGGTCGCTTCATTCGGGTTTACTCCTGCGTGTTTCAGCGCAATTTCTTTTGCTTGGTCCGGGCTGATTTCCGCCAATGCTGTTGAAGTTCCCATGACAAGTAACGCAGCTGCAAATGATAATGAAGTGATGATTGTTGATTTTTTCATAATTTTCTCCTTACCTGTTCCGTTATGTGTATGTGATTTTCCGTGTGGGAGGAACAGTTATTTTTTTAGACAACTCATTGTCCATGACTAGACAATATGAAAGAAAGATTAAAAGAAAATTAAAAAATGAATTTTTTTTTTATATATTTTTTGGAAGCGTGAAGCGGGCTATGGTTCCTTTGCCCAAAGCGGAAGAAATGCTTATTTTTCCTTGATGGGCTTCAATAATCCATTTTACTAAAGGCAGACCTAAACCGAAACCGATATATTCTTTTTTATTGCGTGCTTTATCCGCCTGATAAAAACGTTCCCAAATCTTGGGCAGATCTTGCTCTGAAATGCCGATTCCCGTATCTGAAATTTTGGCATGGATGAAGTTCTTGCCTTGGCTGAGCGAAAAATTGATTTTTCCGTGCTTTTTGTTGTAGCGTATGGCATTGGAGAAAAGATTGATTAAAGCGCTTGTCAAAAGCGCGGGGTCGCCATGGAAAAAGATTGAATTTTCAACGGAATAGGAAAAATCAAGACCTTTTTCCTTTGCAATTTCCTGCTGCTGTTCCGCAATAATTTCAAAAAGTTCGCTGATATTTATTTTTTCACGTTCCAGTATGTCGGCATTTTGCTCCGCTTTGCTGAGCAAAAGCAATTGGCTTGTGAGCTGTGAAATTTTTTTGGCGTTCCATAAAATGGTGCCGAGCGCTTTTTGATTTTCTTTGTTTTGTTCAGTTTCAAGCGCAAGTTCGCATTGGGCGATAATTACGCTGACAGGTGTGCGGATTTCATGGGAGGCGTTGGAAGTGAATTGTTTTTCTTTGATAAAAGCTTGTTCTGTCGCTTCAAATAATGTGTCAAAGGTTTGGGCGAGAGCATGGATCTCATCATGGGATTTACCGGGCAGACCTATGCGCAGGGAAAAATTTTTCTTGTTTTGGATTTCCTGCGCAGTGGCAATGATGTGTTCAATGGGTTTAAAAGATTTGTCAATGAATACACGGGCTAAAACAATGGTCAAAAGCGCGATCAAAGGCAAAAAAGCAAGAATGGTGAAAAAAAGTATGCTGAATGTTTGCCTTGCGGAAGCGATGGAGATTACGCCCCGGACAAAAAGTTTCTTTCCCTGCACTTCTTTCTGGATATCATAAACATAAAAATGTTCAGTTTTTTTGAGTGTGTTTATTGTGAAATCCGTATAGAAAGGAAAATTTTCCGGTATTTCGCCATAAATGAATTCTTTTTCTTCATCATACAGCGAAGTGTAGATATTGTCCTGTAAAAAATAAATCGGATTGAATACAAATATGTTGTTGCGAAAACGTATCTTTTGGGCGTTTTCTTCAATGGCTGCGATAAGCTGGTTTTTTATCGCGGTTTCTTTTTGTTCTTTTCCCGCGATGAGAAGCAGCGTCAAAAACATGAAAACAAGCGAAAAAATGCTGATACTGATAAGAATGGTCAGCTTGCTTTTTATGCCCATGGAAAAAATCTCATTCTTCACGGATGACATATCCTTGTCCGCGTATGGTATGGATAAGTTTTATTTCATGTCCTTCGTCGATTTTTTTCCGCAGGTAACGGATATAAACATCAATGATATTGGAGCTTCCGTCGTAATCGTAATTCCAGATATGCTGATTCAGTGTGTCACGGGATAAAACCTGCCCTTTGTGCAGCAGCATATAGAAAAGAAGCGTATATTCTTTTGAGGATAAGGAAACGGGCGAATTTTTGCGTGTGACTGTTTTGGTCTTGTCGTCAAGAACAAGGTCCGCGATTTGATAAATATGTTGGGCTTGCTTTGAATTTCTGCGGATGAGAACCCGGATACGGGCGGATAATTCTTCAAAAGCGAAGGGTTTCGCCATGTAATCGTCTGCGCCTAAGTCAAGTCCTTTGACCTTGTCGTCAATGCTGTCTTTTGCGGTGAGAAGCAAAACAGGCGTCAAATTGTTTTTTTTGCGAAGTGCGGAGAGGATTTCCAAACCGTCCATATGGGGAAGCATGATATCCAGAATGATTAAATCATATTCGGCGCCGTCGATATAGGGAAGAGCCTCATTGCCTAAATGGCAGGAATCAACAGAATAATGGTCTTTTTTTAGTTTTTCGCAGATAAGCCTGTTTAAGGAAATGTCATCTTCAACAACTAAAATTCTCATGATAAGCAGTCTTATTCATGGACAGGGCTGAACAAATCGTTCTCATCAAGTTCATCCAAAACAGTATAGGAACAAACATGGATTTTGGTGCAGCTTTCTTCGCTGCATTCTTGAAGCATACATTTTGCGCTGACGAAATTGCTCACCATGTCAACAAAATCTATTCCCGCCCCTTTTGAGAGAATGGGATATTCCACTTCCTCGCCATTTGAAACCGTCCTGAGGGCAACTTTGCATTTTGCGGCATTGAATGAAAGGGGAACTATGCTTCCTTTAATTGTTACTTGTGACTCAGCCATGAAACTATTATTCCTTTTTCTTGGATTTTTTTATTCAATGGCTATTTTTTTTTATCTTGTCAAGCTTTTCACAATTTATTTTTATGGCGGTTTATGCTATAAGCGTTTTTGTTGGAGGTGTTATGCAAAATATGTGGGCGCCGTGGAGAATGGAATATATTCTCTCAAAAAAGGAAAACAACGGTTGTGTGTTTTGTCTGAACAGTTTTAATCCTGAATTGACCGAAGAAGATGAAAAGCGGCTCGTCGTTTATAAAGGCGGGCGGGTTTTCGTCATGCTGAACCGGTATCCTTATGCGGCAGGACATCTTATGGTCATTCCTTTCAGGCATTGCATGGATATTACGGAGCTGTCGGAAGAGGAGCGCAATGAGCTCATGGAGATAATAAGCCTTTCGTGCAAAGCGATACGCAGGGTTTGCCGTCCGGACGGCATCAATATGGGGATAAACTTGGGAAAAGCGGCGGGAGCTGGCATTGCCGACCATTTGCATGCGCATTTGGTGCCAAGGTGGGAAGGGGATTCCCAGTTTATTGCCGTTGTCGCAGATGTTCGGCTTATCCCGGAACGGCTTGAAACTATGCAAAAAACTTTTGCTCTTGCTTTTAAAGAAATAATGGATTAATGTTTTTTTACCATATCGTGATAACGTTGTAGGAGTGGTTATGCGTTATTTAAAAGTATTCTTATTGGTCCTCATCTTTTTTGTCGTGATGATGTTTTTTGTGCAAAACCAGGCATCATTTGCGGATCCTGTTGTTTTAAAACTTGATTTGCTTCTTATTGACCCTATTGAAACTATTCCGCTTCCTTTGTACTCCGTTATGCTGATTTGCTTTGCTCTCGGAGCGTTCATCGTGCTTCTCATGCTTATGTGGGACAGGGTGACGCTGAGTTCAAGAGCCATGTCAGCCCGCCGCCGCGCCAATGTATTGGAAAAGAAACTTTCAAAAGTGGAATCCGAGCTGAATGCATTGCAGACAAAACATGCGGAATCTGAAAATAAACTGAAAGCGGAACTTGAAGCAACCGAAAAACGTTTGGATTCTGTTTTGCGCGCCTCTGAATAACGTTTATGCAGTTGCCGGAAAATTTTAAACTTACCCCCATGTATGAACAGTATTTAAGGATAAAAGAAGATTATCCCGATACTATTCTTTTTTACCGCATGGGGGATTTTTATGAGCTTTTTTTCCATGATGCGGAAATTGCGGCTAAGGAACTGCAGTTAGCCCTCACCAGCAGACATAAGGGGGAATTTGTTCCCATGTGCGGCATTCCTTGGCATGCCGCTGATGCCTATTTCAGTCAAATGGTGGAAAAGGGATACAAGGTCGCCATTTGTGACCAAGTGGAAGACCCTAAGACAGCCAAAGGCTTGGTGAAACGTGAAGTAACCAAGATTTTGACCGCCGGCACCGTTATTGACGATGCGAATTTGGAATCAAAACTGCATACCTTTTTAGGTGCGGCTTTTTGGCAGGAAAATGCGGGGGCTTTCGCGTGGCTTGATGTTTCGACGGGAGCTTGGACGGGTGTGCAGGTTTCCAAGGAAAGCGAGCTTTGGCAATGGGTGTATAAGGTTGATCCGAAAGAATTGCTCGTCGCTTCCGGTATGGAAATTCCGGAACTTGTCAAAATCAACGGGGCTGTTCAGCTGGTTTATTTGAATGCTGCCAGCCATTTTGATTTAAAACGTTCGGAAAAGCGTATTCTCGATGTGCAAAAGGTACAGGAACTTTCCGCTTTGGGCTTGGAAAGGAAGCCCGCGCTTGTCCGGGTATGCGGGGCTATTGTGGCATATCTTGAGCAGACGCAAAAATATGTTCCTTCTTATTTGAGCGCCTTTGAGCCTTTGGATATGGGCAAATTCATGGTGATTGACGAAGTGACCGAGAGGAATTTGGAGATTTTCCGGCGTTATGACGGCAAGAAAGGCATCGGAACGCTCTGGCATGAGCTGGATTTTTGCCAAACCCCGATGGGCGGAAGATTGTTGGAAGAGCGTTTGCGGTATCCGTATAAAGATATCGCCCGGATTCTTGTACACCAAGATGTCGTAAGCCATTTTTTCGATAATCCCAAAAAATTGCAGGCATTGCGCGGTTTCTTAGGAAAAATTTATGATTTGGAAAGGCTGTCGACCCGAATCAGCGTAAACAGGTTTTTACCCAAAGATTTTTTAGCCTTACGGGATAGTTTGGCTTTTCTTTCCGATATTTTTAATGTTTTGCGGCAGGAAGACGGTGCGCTTCCCACGGACAAGAGCCTGACGTTTGAAAATGTTCCGGAGGGTTTGGGGCGTTTGCTGAAAAAATGGGACAGTTGTGCCGATATTCATACGCTTTTATCCGAATCGCTGCTTGATGTTGTTCCGCAGCAAATTACGGAAGGCATGCTTTTCAAAGCCGGTTATCATGCCGAACTTGATGAATTGATTGACATCATGGAACACGGAGAGTCCCGTTTGCAGGCACTTTTGGCGCATGAGCAGGAAAAATCCGATTTACCCAAGCTGAAAATGGGGTATAACCGTGTTTTCGGCTATTATTTTGAATTGAGCAGAGCCCAGCAGCAGCCCGTGCCCGATTATTTTGAACGCCGGCAGAGTTTGGTCAATGCGGAACGTTTTGTCACGCCGGAATTGAAAGAATTGGAAAGCAAATTGATTTCCGCTTCTGAAAAGCGCAATGAATTGGAATATCGTTTGTTTCAGGAATTGCGCGTGAAAATTGCGGAAGAACGTCCCAGACTTTTGTTTATGGCGGGACTTATCGCTCAAATCGATTATTGGCAGGCTTTGGCTGAATGCGCCCGCAAGAAGGAATGGACCAAGCCTGTGCTGGATGAAGGCAACGATATTGAAATCAAGGACGGCCGTCACCCGGTTGTCGAGGCTGTTATCGGCAAGTCGCATTTCATTCCCAATGATTTGATTGTCAATGAAAAGAAACGCTTGCTTTTGATCACAGGTCCGAATATGGCGGGTAAATCAACGGTGCTCCGTCAATCCGCACTTATTTGCATGCTGGCGCAGATGGGGGCTTTTGTTCCTGCCGCGTTTGCCAAGATCGGCATAGTGGACAGGATTTTTTCCCGGGTCGGAGCGTCTGACAATATCAGCCAAGGGCAAAGTACCTTCATGGTTGAAATGATGGAAACGGCACGGATTTTAAGACAGGCGACGAAGAAAAGTTTCGTTATTTTAGATGAAATAGGCCGTGGAACAAGCACTTTTGACGGTTTGGCTCTTGCTTGGGCTGTTATGGAAGAACTTTTAAAACGTGCCAACGGGCAGGTCCGCACGCTTTTCGCAACTCATTACCATGAATTGACAGCCCTTGAAAACAAGTTTTCCGGTATATTCAATATGAATATCGCCATAAAGGAATGGAATAACGATATTGTTTTTTTGCGTAAGCTCATTCCAGGACCTGCCGACAAGAGTTATGGAATCGAGGTTGCGAGGCTCGCAGGCGTGCCCGCCCATGTGGTGCACAGGGCGAAAGAACTTCTTGTTTTGCTTGAAGAAAATAAAGAAAAATCAGAAAAGCGGGTGGAGCGGGTTTTGCTTCCGGGGGTGGCGGATTTTGAAAATTCTGAGGATAAAACCAACGCTTTTCATAAGGAACGGGAAACCGTGGCAAATACTGCCGAACTTGTTGAAAATGCTTTGAAGGAAAATCCTATTTTAAAAGAATTGGCTGAAATCAATTTGAACACGCTGACACCTCTTGATTGCATGCGTTTGCTTTTTGAATGGAAAGAAAAATTATGATCGGGCACAGTATGAAAAAACTATTCTCCCTTTGCTGTATCGTATGTCTTTTTTGTTTGGTTTCTTGCGGGAAAAAGGGAGACCCCCTGCCGCAGAAAATAAATCAGCTGTTCAGTTTGCAGAATGTTTTTGTGACTTATAACAGCGAGGGCACGCTTACGGTGCAGGGAAGCATTGTCGGCGCTCTTGAAAACGTGCAGGCTTTTTCTTTGGAGCTTGAGGCGGCTGCTGAAGACTGTATCGGCTGTCCTTTTGTGCCTGCTGAAAAATATGCGAGAATCCCCGAAGAAGTTTGGGGCGGAGTACGGGCGCAGGATTTTGGTTTTACCGTGTTTCCGCATACTATGAGCACTGTTTACCGCTGGCGGCTGGTGGTTTACAACAGCGTGTCAGGGCTTCCCAATGTTATGACGCCGGTGTATAAAGTCAACAAGCCTATTGAAGATACCCGCAATTTTGTGGAAGTGAACTAAAAGAATTTTGATATCAGAATTATAAAAACAGGTACTGAAAACAGCTGGAAAACCGATAATTGACTGTATGGTTTTAATTGACGGCAGCGTATAGTTTTCGTATCCGTATTGTTTCTTCTATGGTGCGGAAAGGGCAATGCTGTTTACAGCGTGTATTGATAATTTGGTAGACAGGCTTGTAGAAATAAAAAAAGAGAAAATCAACGTTTATTTTAAAAGGAAAAAGCATGATATTTTAAATGGTTCATTGTTGGTCGTATTTGTTTAAAAAAACTTTCACTTCTTTTATGATATGCGGGAATCGTTCTTCCAAATCGTGCTTTATCTTGCTGTATTGTTCTTTGTCAAAATCGACGATATCGATATCGTTGTAAAACGTATCAAGTATTATGGCCATTTTTTTTAGGAAAAGGTCATGGTATTGATAATTGGTCGCTTTATCGATAGTGGTGCAAAATTTTATTTCTCTGGGGCAGCCTTTGATGACGTGTTTCGCGATATTGACTTCTGTTTCATAGTAATAGGCTTTTTTATGCCTTCGGTATATGCTCATAGGTTTATTGATAAAGCCTATTTTATTTTTGTGGGCATGCAGAATATTGAGCGCCCAGTCCATGGGCGAAACATTTATTGCGGCATGGCAAGGAAGAGAATCCGCATAAAGCCAGCGATACATCGCCGAACTTGATTGGAGTAAATTGGTGACAATGATATCTTGCGGTAAATAGTATTTTTGCACTCCGTTCGGAAGCATGGAGTCTTGGGGGTGGATTTTTTTTATGCAGTGTTCGTCCTCATATAAATGATAGGTTCTATGAAAACAAAGCCCGTAATCAGGATTATTTTCCATAATTTCAATTTGTTCTTCCAGTTTATGTTCATCAAGATAAAAATCATCGCCGTCACACCATGCGACATATTTTGTTGCCGCATTTTGCGGGAAATGATGAAATGCCAGTTGCATGTTGTTTTTCTTATGCAATATCAATTCGATATGTTCATATTTCTGAGCGTATTTTTTCAGTATTTCCTGTGTTCCGTCTGTTGATGCATCGTCAATAATCAAATGTTTGAACGGATATTTGGTTTTTTGGGCTAAAATGCTTTCAATGCATTGTTTTATATATTCTTTATGGTTATAGGTTGGGGTATAAACGGTTAACAGCGGATTTTTGCTGTATTTTTCCGTGCCGGTGTTAATTCTTCCTTTTGTTGTTTGCAGCAGCTCTTTGGCTTTTTTTTCATCAATCATGTGTTCCGCAAGCAAAAGAGCCGCGTAGGCGATTTTACTTGAATAAGGCAAATAGGGAACATATTCGTTATCGACATTTTTTAAAAGAAATTGACGCATAATGGGGCTAAGCAGTTTTGCTATTTCACACGCGTTTTTAAAATCAATTCTAAGAGAACTGTCTCTGCAGTCCGTATAGTGTACGGCTGTGTTTGTAACGGGAGGAGTTGCGTTTCTTTCAAAATTTTTTATTTCTTTTACATCAATCTCATGGCAATATGTAAAAAGGTTGTTTTCTTTTTGTTGATATTCCAATAGCTTGTTTTCATTGTAAAAATTTATAAAATCATTGGATATGCATTCTTTCAGGGCGATGATAAAGGCAAGAATTTTCGGATGGAATGTGTTTGGAAAAAAATAGTCATGGCTGCAGGGGATATGAATAAATGTCAAGAACCGTTTTAAGCAGTCGATTTCATGAGAAAAAACATGTTGGGCGGTACTTGCATTCAAAAGGGATTGCAAAGAAGAAGAGTGTTTCGAATAAGTTACTTTTAAATTAAGAGAATTGATAAATGCCAGTGAGTTGTAATCATTTAGTTTTAGAATGAAACCACGCAGATCAAGCAGGTTGACATTGTATGCACATTCCAATTCACGCTCTAAGACTATGCTGTTTTCTTCGATATGGAATTGTGCTGTCGTAAATGTTTTCTTCAGCAAAAGAAGGGCGGGGAAATAGTTTGGTAGAAGGTTTCCCTGCAAAATAAGAATAATATTTTCCGTTTTGTTGTGCCGGATGAATTTTTCCAGTTGGGCATTGATTTCTTGTTCAGTCGGAAAAGTTATGTGGGCAAAGTGTTTTTTTATTTTTTCATGAATCCACAGTTCATGATACCATGCCGGGGTATGTGTGAAATCAGGCAGTTCCGGAAATAAGTCGTGCAGTGCGATGTAATGTGTATTGTTTTTTGCAAGAAGTGTTTCGTGTTGACGGCAAAAACGGCGTAGAGCGAAATTTGTGGCAAAGTTGCCGATATGGATATAAATGTTTTTTAACATAGGAACTGCCTGTAAAAAATAGGAAAATCTGCTTATGTGTTACATGAAGTTTAAAATAAAACATCTCCCCTATCAGGACGTGAACCGATAAGGGAGATGTTTTATTTATTCCTGAATAGGGTGCATATCGTTTTCCGCTTTTGAAACAGTAAGAGCGCCTGTTGCGTCACCAAGAACGTTGAGGGTTGTTCTCATCATATCAAGAACACGGTCGATGCCTGCAATAAGGGCGATAGCTTCCAAGGGAATGCCGACTTGGGTGAAGACCATGGAAATCATGATCACGCCTGCGCCCGGAACACCCATTGTGCCGACAGAAGCGAGCATGGCAATGATAACGATAAGGATTTGCTTGTCGAAAGTAAGGTCTATGCCGAAGAATGTCGCTGCGAAAATGGAGCAGACACCCATATAGATAGCCGTGCCGTCCATATTGATAGTGTTTCCGAGAGGAATGAGGAAACTGGATACCGGACGGGAAGCGCCTAAGCGCTGGACGCTCTGCAAGTTGCTGGAAAGGGCTGCGGCGCTGGACGCGCTGGAAAACGCAACCAAGATAGTCGAAGTGAGTTCCTTAAAGAATTTTTTTAAAGGAACGCCTGAATACTTGATGCAAGGAAGATAAATGATGCAAATATGAATGATGCAGGCGACAAACATTACCATGATGAGTTTGAGAAGCGGCAGTAAAACTTCTGCGCCGTAAGTTCCGACCGTATAGGTAAGCAAACCGAAAACACCGATAGGGGCATACATCATGACCATGGAGGTAAGCTTGAGCATGGCTTCTGCAAGGCTGTCAAAGAATTGATGGATATGGTTATGTTTTGAGCCGAGGGAACTGATGGCGACCCCAAGGAAAACCGCAAAGAAAATAATTTGAAGCATATTTCCGTCGGTCATTGATTTTACGGGGTTTGTCGGAATGATACCCATAAAAACGGAAAGAAGGGAAGGAGGGGCAACGGAAATGGTATTGCTTGCATTTTGGCTGATTTCAACACCGCTTCCGGGCTGCAAAATATTGGCTACGATTAAGCCGATTGAAACAGCGAAAACCGTTGTCACCGTATAATAGATAAGGCTTTTTATCGCAATTTTTCCAAGTCTGCTCACATCACCGACAGCGGCGGCGCCAGCTACCAGTGTCGCAAAAACAAGGGGAACGACAAGCATTTTGATGAGGTTGATAAAAATATCACCTAACGGTTTGAAATAACTTGGGTCAATACCTAAATGCGGAACAACGAGACCACAGATACAGCCTGCGAATAATGCAAGCAACATTTGACTAGTAAGGCTAATTTTCACTGCCAACCTCCAAAGTGTAAGAATATGTTGTTATTGATGTGAAGCGATAAGAGAAACAATTTCTGCAAAAACTTGTTGTACTTTTTGCGTATTTGCTTTCATAACTTCTTTGATTTCTTCCCAAGATACAGGGGCGATGTTTTCGCGCCATGCATCGTAATCCGTGCTCATAGCGATGGTTGCATAGGGAATGCCGAGTTCGGCAGCCAAAATGGCTTCAGGCGCGATACTCATGTTGATGATGTCTGCACCTAAAATTCTGAACATTTGGGATTCTGCCCGAGTTGAAAAACGGGGACCTTCAATGGTTACCACAGTCGCCTGTTTGTGGTGCTCGAATTTAAGTTTTTCGCAGACATGGATAAGGTCTTGCCTGAGGCTTTCATTGAAAGGATCGGCAATGCTTAAGTGTTTGATACCGTCGCTAAATGTTTCATGGTATGTGCAAATTCTATGCTTTGTAAAATCAATGAATTGGTCGGGAATAACAAGATGTCCCGGGTGGATTTCTTCCCTCAGCGAGCCGACCGCCGTGCTGCTTAAAATATGGGTGCAGCCTATTTCTTTCAATGCTGCGATATTTGCACGGTTGTTCACCTGGGTTGGCGGAATGGAATGATCATAGCCGTGTCTTGATAAAAAAGCCACAGGCACACCGTTCAATATTCCTTCCGTAATGGGAGAAGAGGGGGTTCCCCATTTTGTTTCCGTTTCCTTTGTGGAAACGGATTGGATAAGGCTTGATTTTTCTAATCCGCTGCCGCCGATGATGGCAATCTTAACCATTATGTCCTCCTTTTTTGCATTGGGCGCATAGTTCGTTTTTCGCTTCTTGGCATAAAAAAACAAGTTGCGATTTGAGATGAGCAAGGCTCATTCCGTAGATTAAAATACCTTCTTCATGTCCGTGCATAACAATAATCGCTTCAGAAAGATTTCGCTTTACAATAGTGCGTATCGCTTCCGCCATTTCAACAGTGCCGTATGCAATATTTGCTGATGTGGATAAGGCATTTTTTTCTTTCAATATATTGAATAGCAGATTATTATGAATATGTAAAACATAATTCGCAAGGGGACTTTCAAGATATACGCCTGCATGGGACATGGTTTCGGAACTTGCCGGAAGCGGTCCCAGGCTGTGCACGGTGTTTTGGGAAAGTTCAACCTTGTTCACAAAAGTATAACCGTCAATGCCGAGTTCTCTGGCTCCGCCTGTTGCGCTGGCGGTGATTACGAAATTTTCTCCATAGCGGAAAGAAAGGTTGCCGTACCCGATTCCATTTTCATATATTCCGATAAAGCCTTGGTCGAAAACTTCCGTTCTAAAAGCGTCAGCTTCTTCAAACCGTGCCATGAACGCTGCGGTAACGGGCAAAGCTTCACTATTCCATACTGCGTGCGTGTGCTTGCATTGGAATTTTATATATCCGTCAGCAGGTAAAATTTTGTTTTGCTCTTGCGTTTTCATTGAATAAATTTTTTTGCTTCCGGATAAAGGGTTGAAATCGCCTTTTCATTAGCTTCCGTAATACCGCGTTCCGTGATAAGCCCGGTGATGAGCGTATGGGGGGTGACATCGAACGCAAAGTTGAGTCCTTTGGTTTTTTCCGGGCAAATTCTTACTTCCTGTATCAGTTTTTCCTTATCGGCATTATGGTAATAGCCTGTGACATATTCGGTTTCCCGCGCATTTCTTTCTTCAATCACTATTTCTTTCACTCCGTCATAAAGGGAGAAATCAAAGGTTGAAGAGGG
Source organism: Taurinivorans muris (assembly GCF_025232395.1). Taxonomy (GTDB): domain Bacteria; phylum Desulfobacterota; class Desulfovibrionia; order Desulfovibrionales; family Desulfovibrionaceae; genus Taurinivorans; species Taurinivorans muris. The sequence continues at coordinate 810,391 of NZ_CP065938.1, read as the reverse complement.
CAGGGCGACGTAAAAAGGCACATGGTTGTCGTGGGCGGCAAGCGCCTTGAGGTATGTTCCGATTTTATTGGCGGTATCGCCGCTGCGCGTGACTCTGTCGGCACCGACAAGCACAAGGTCGACCATGCCGTGCTGCATCAGATGTCCGCCCACATTGTCGGCGATGAGGGTATGGGGAACGTCCTGTTCGGCAAGTTCAAAAGCCGTTAAGCTTGCGCCTTGGTTTCTCGGTCTTGTTTCATCGACAAAAACATGCACGGGAATATTTTCATTAAAGGCGGTGTAAACAGGAGAAAGGGCGGAGCCGTAATCCGTGAACGCCAGCCAGCCTGCGTTGCAATGGGTAAGGATATTGACCGGCTGCCCGTTTTTCCTTTGGGCGATTTTCGCAATGATTTCTTTTCCGTGTTCGCCGATGCGTTTACAAAAATCAATGTCTTCCCGGGCAAGTTCCAGCGCTTTTTTCCTTAGCTTCGGCAATGCTTCGTCATGTGCGGCATTTTGCCAAATTTTTGTTTGCTGTTCCAACGCATAGGATAAATTTTTCGCAGTAGGCCGGGTTTTTAAAAGTTTGTCACATTCCTCCCGCATATACTGTTTCCAATTTTTTTGTTTCGGAAAATTTTTTGCAATAAGATAGACTCCGTACCCCGCCGTCACGCCGATAAGACCGGCACCTCGGACCTGCATGGAAGAAATGGCCCGGCAAACATCGGAATTGCTTTTTAAAGTAGCTATTTCAAATTGATAAGGAAGTTTGGTTTGGTCAATAATCTGCAATTCATCTTCATCGGTCAGCCAAATGCTTGTGTAATGTTTGTTTTGAATACGCATATTATTTAAAAACCAATTGGTATTTTCTGCTGTGTATCCTGTATAATAAGGAAGAAGAAACCGGCGTTTTCAAATCAAAAACAATTCTCGTCTTATCCCTTTGGGCGCTGGAACGGATATTTTTCACCATACGGTTGCTGATAAGCTGAGGAAGTTTTAAAATCCAGTATCCCTCAATATCGACTACGACACGGTCAGGATTGCCGAGGCGGAATGTTTTTGGCTTTATGGGTTTATCCCCCTCAAAAACAAGCCCTACGCGGTTGCCGTCCATCATAAGTTCCGTGTAAACGATAGTATTCGCATTTTTCTTTGGTTCCAAAACTGTGCGGGTTTTTAAAGAGTCCGCAATAAAAGGCACGGGAAGTTTGTCCTGCACTGTTTGTTTTGGTTCTTTAAGGTGCTTTTCTCCGGAAGCAGGAGCAGCGGGGCTTGGTTTGCCATCATTTTTTTGTGTTTGTTCCGCAAGGGCGGGAGGGGTTTCCGGATTTGCCGCTGTTTCAGCCGTTTTTTGTATATTTTCCTCTTCTGTGTTTTCTTCCGCCGGCGGTGTTGTGATTTGGGCGGTATTGTTTTGAGCGTTAAAAACAAGCGAATCGGCAGAAGGCATCGCTTTTTCGGTATCTTGGGTATTCAGTCGGGAAGCGTCCTGCTCTTGCAGGGCTGCTTCCTGTTGTTCCTGTGATTTTGTCGGTTCGGTGAAAACATAGGCGATACAGACAGCAAAAATGAAAAATACAATTCCTGTTGCTAGATAGACCATATTTTTTTTCATGTTTGAATCCTCTTTATCTTTGTTTTATCTATTTTTCGCTTTCCGGCGCATGCATTCTTTTATCACATCCGACAGGCGGAGGGCAGGTTCCAGATTGCTTTCAAGTTCGAGAGCGCCGTCAATAAAGCGATTTGCTTCATCGTACCGTCCGAGTTCATAATAGAGCCTTGAAACATTGAAAAATGCATGGCTGTCGTCAGGGCTCAGTTTTGTGCAGCGGGTTGCGGAGCTGAGGGCGAGCTCATGCTGGTTGATTTTCCTAAGCTGGATGGCAAAATCGGTAAACATATGCTTATGCGCGGGAACAAAATCTGCTTGTCTGCTGATGAGTTCATTAAAATGCCGCAGAGCGAGATTTTTTTTTGCAGAATTCCAATGGTTCATGCTCACTTGAAATTCCGCACGCATGCCGGTGTCTAATTTTTGAGCTTTTTCAGAAATGGACAAAGCACCGCCTTTTGCAGGAAGCAATGCTTCTTCTGTTTTTGTAATGGCGTCTACGGCTTTTGTTTTGGACGCCGCGGGGCTTTGTTTTGCAATGGATGCGGGAGCGTTATGGATTTCTTCGTGTTCTGCGATTTTTTTTATTGAAGGAATAGGGTCAATGGAACTGCCGTGTTCGGTGGTGCTCTTTTTTTCTTGATTGATCAGGGGGATTTTTTCTTCGTTTTCTTGTTCTGAAAAATTGCTTGCAGAATTTGTTGTATTTTCCCGGTTTATTGTTCCTTGGGCGTTTTCTTTCCGGAGCATTTTTTCCATTTCTTCCGGGTTTGGAAGTGTTTCAAGACCAAAATCCCTTATAGCCGATTTATCATTCCGGCTTGCCTTTTCGGCTGACTGCGCACCGAGATTGAATTGAAATTCGTTGGTTACTTTTTTGTCAGGCACATTGCCGGCAGGGGCGCTGTCTGTTTTTTTGCGTTGGCTTTGCTGATTTTCTTTTCCTGTTTGAAAGGCAAATTCCCCTGTTTTTTTCTTCCCGTTTTTTGATTTTTGCACTGTGGCGCTGAAAGCGGAACGGCTGCTGAAAAGGGAATCCAAAAAAGATTCGTTTTTTTCTTTGTCAACGCCAAGTTGACCGAGATTTTTATCGACAGCATGTTTCAGTTCGGAATTGTTGACTTGTCTGAAATTTATTCCGAAATAGGTCGGGGATATTTTGTATTTTTCCGCTGTCGGTTTATTATTCCCGTCAAGTTTTTGGATAAGGTAGGCATTTTCTTCTTTATTGAGATAGACATTCCAAAGGGCAGGCTCTGAATTCGAGCCTGCTTTTCCTTGAGGAGGAGTTCCTGAATATATGTTTAAAAATTGAAATTCGGACATGTCGGGCCCATGTTAGAAAATTCCGTAGACTTTGCCTGTTTCCGTGTTGACATCGATTTTTGTGAACGCGGGATTTGAGCCGGTGCCGGGCATAAGGCTGATATCACCGGAAACAGGGACGACAAAACCTGCTCCGCCATAATAGCGGACATCTCGGATTTTCAGAGTCCAGTCTTTCGGAACCCCTTTAAGTTTCGGATTGTCGGAAAGGGAAAGACTTGTTTTGACCATGCAAAGTCCAAGTTCTTTCGTATCATACTGTTTTTCAAATTCTGCGATTTTTTCTTTCGCAGCGGGGGCGATTTCAACAGCGCCTGCGCCGTAAACATTTTTCGCAATGGTATGAATTCTGTCTGTTATGGGCATATCCCATTGATAAAGCGGGGTAAAGGAATTTTTATCTTCACAGGCGTCGATAACGGCATCGGCAAGTTCCAAAGCTCCGTTTCCGCCTTCTGCCCAGTGGTTGGAAACGGCTACTCTCACGCCGTCTTTTTCGCATAACTCTTTAATCTTCGCTATTTCCGCTTGTGTGTCGGCTACGAACGCATTGATACAAACAACGGGTTTTATGCCGGATTGTTTGACGATGTTGATATGGTGAAGCAGGTTTTGCGTTCCTTTTTCGACATATTCGATATTTTCATGTTTATATTCTTCGGGCATCGGACGTCCTGCGACAAATTCAGGCGCTCCGCCATGGCTTTTCAATGCTCTCACTGTCGCGACAATGACAACGGCGTCAGGGGCGAGCTTGCTGTAATGGCATTTTAAGTTCCACATTTTTTCATAGCCGATGTCGGCGCCGAAGCCGGACTCCGTAATATGATAATCGTTGAGTTTGAGGGAAACCTTATCGGCGATAATGGAATTTTGCCCGACGGAAATATTGGCGAAAGGTCCTGCATGCACGAAAACGGGCTGTCCTTCAAGGCTTTGTATGATATTTGGTTTAATGGCGTCAACAAGCCAAGCCGTCATTGCGCCGTCAACCTGTAAATCGCGTGTTGTGACCGGTTTGCCGTATTTATCATAAGCGACAATGATTTTTCCCATACGTTCGCGCATGTCTTTTAAATCGTTGCATATCGCTAAAATCCCCATAATTTCGGAAGCGACAGAGATATCGAAATGGGATTCCATGGTGAAGCCGTCTTTGGCGCCGCCAAGACCGATAATGATATTGCGCAGGGATTGGCAGCAAAAATCAATGACAAAGCCGATATTGATACGTTTCGGGTCGATGTTGAGGCGGCTTTTTTTGCTCAGTCGGAGCAGCGTTTCATCATCATAATTTCTTTCATGCTGCATGCGGGCGGTAAGCGCGGTCATGGCGAGGTTGTGTGCATTGGTGACGGCATTGATGTCGCCCGTAAATCCGAGGGAATATTGCGTTAAAGGAATGCATTGGGAAAGCCCGCCGCCTGCGGCGGAACCTTTTGTGCCCATAGTCGGACCGCCGGAGGGCTGTCTGATGGCTGCCGCGACTTTTTTGCCCCGTTTGCCGAGCCCTTGCAAAAGTCCTATGGTCGTCGTGGATTTTCCCTCGCCTAACGGGGTGGGGGTTATGGACGTTACGGTGATATATTTGCCGTTTTTTGTATTTTTATGTCTTTCAAGAACGCTTTGATAATCGATTTTACCCATATAATGCCCGAAAGGTAAGAGTTCGTCTTCCGTAAGCCGGAGTTTTTTGCCGATTTCAGAAATTTTGAGCATGTTTTTTTCAAAATGATCGGCAATTTCCCAGTCAGCCATTTGAGTAGGATTAATATTCATAGTGTCCTCGCAAATTTTCATTGACAATGAGCATAGCATAAAATTAAAGAATAATCTAGCTTGTTAATCAGGGAATTTTTCGATAAAAAATAAGAAATTGTTTTTAATAGTGAATACGATGAAAAAGGGAATTTTGTTTTGTATCGTTTTATGTTTTTGCCTGCTTTTTGAAGGGCGGGAGGCTTTTTCCGCGGTAAAAGATGAATTGCCAGCAGAACGGCAGAACCAAGAAAAGCCCGCTTTGCAGGAGGATACGAAAGATGTGTTGCAGGAGAAAAAGCAAAGGCGGATAGCGTATACATATCAATTCGAATTTTCGGAAAATACCGATTATGTTTTGCCGGAAACCAAACAGGCGATTTTGTCTTTAATTCAGAAAAACAGCCAGCTGGAGTTTTTGAAAAAGCAAGCTATTGAAAATGAGTTTGCGTTGATACGCCGTGTCAACAATGACATAGGGATTGCGAAAGAAGTGTTGGAAGCTTACGGATATTATTCCGGAACCGCAAAATATCATATTGAAAATTTAGAGGATAAAAAACATGTGCGGATAAGGCTTTATCCGAACGAGCAATACCGTATCAGCAAGATCGCTGTGAAATATACCCACAGCACTGTTTTGCCGGAATATTTTTTAACGTATGAAAATCAAAGGGAAAGCATATTTAAAAAATATGTGCCTTATGTTGTTCCGGAATTTGAAAAAAAATTGCATGCGGGCACGGAGTTTGCTATTGCGGAAGACATCAATAAAGCTGTCGGAAAGCTTCCCGCTCCTTTGAGAAACAACGGATATCCCGATGCGCGGGTCGTATCTTCCGCTTACAGTATCGATACGGAAAAAAAAGAATTGAAAGGCACGGTTTTTATCAACCAAGGCTTGCCGGCTATACTTGGCAGTGTTGATTTGCAGGGAAATTCTGAAGTTTCTTCCGGATATATTTTAAAGCTTTGCCCGTGGCGCGAGGGGGCGGTTTGGGATGACAGGTATTTAATTGAATATCGTAATATTCTGCAAAAAACCGGTTTGTTTGAAAGTGTTCAGATCGGATATGATAAAAAAGTGTACCGTGAACATAACCGTAAATACAGAGAAGATAAAAAAGAGGAAAAGAATAAGGATATTGTTTTGGCGCCTGTTAAACTGCCTGTTTTGCTCAATGTGAAAGAGGGGAAAAAGCGCAGTGTCGGCGGGACCTTCTTTTATTCCACGGATCAGGGGTTAGGCGCTGAAGCCTCTTGGGAACATCGAAATCTTTTTGGAAACGGCGAAATATTGAAGCTGTCCGTGCCGTTAAAAGATGAAGAACTGTATCTTGGAGCGAATTTTAAAAAACCCGCTTTCGGATACAGAGAACAGAATTTTATCGTCCGTTCCCGTGCGGGGTATGAAAAGACGGACGCGTATAATCAAAAGTTTGCGGAATTTGGATTTGGTATTGAAAGGGAAATCCACGAGAAATGGTGGCTGGAGAGCATGATCAACGCTGATTATATCATTCCTAAAAAATGGCAGGGCGAAGAATATGCTTCCGTATCGTTTGAAAACACTTTGAAATATGATAACCGCAATTCCCGTATAAATCCGACGAAAGGATATGCCGCCTCACTCAAGCTTATGCCCATGCAAGGTTTCGGCAATGTGGAATTTTCAGCATTTGTCACGGAGTTTGACGCAGCAGTGTATATTCCTCTAAGCAGCTCCACCGTATTTGCCGTGCGAGGAGCTATCGGGACCATGTTTGGCGGGGACAGCTCAATTCCCCGCGGCAAGCGTTTCTTTTTAGGCGGCGGAGGTTCCGTGCGCGGGTTTGAACATCAGGAAATCGGCAGGCATGACGGAAACGGCGACCCTTACGGCGGTATTTCCTATTTTTTATTCAACAGTGAAATACGGCAAAATATAACAAAAAATTTGGCGATTGTTCCGTTTCTTGACGGCGGCATGGTTTATGAAGAGGTTAAGCCGGATTTTTCGGAAAAACTCGCTCTCGGAGCCGGCATAGGATTTCGTTATCATACCCCCATAGGTCCTGTCCGTCTTGATATTGCCGTTCCTTTGACTGACGCCTATGAATTTGGCGAGAATAAAAATTTAGGCGATTTTCAATTATATATCAGCATAGGGCAGGCGTTTTGATGAAAAACCCCAAAACGGAAAACTCTCAAACGGAACATGTTCGGATGAAGAAATATATACGCAGCGGTTTGAAATATATAGGTTTATTTTTTGTCGGACTCATAACTGTCCTTACGGTCTTTTTTGTGTGTCTGCGTTTTCAGTTTGCGGAAAACGCCATACGGAACTATGCCGTTGAAAAAGTCAATGCCGTGCTTTCTCCTTATTCTTTGCAGATAGAAATCGGAGATTTGGATTTGAATCTGCCTTTTTCCGTGCGGATACGGGATATAGGCGTAAAAGACGGGAACGGTGTTTTTTTTCATTTGGAAGCGTTGAATGCGCACAGCCGGTTATCGGCTTTGCTGCGGTATCGGATAGCAGTTCCCTGCATAGAGTTCAAACACGGCGATTTTTCACGTGTTCCGGAACTTGTTTTGCCTGTTTCGCAAGAAAAAAGTCAGGAAGAGACAGTCGGTTTGCAAGAAAAGTTTAAGCAAATCCATGCGCTGTTATTTAATAAACATATGCCTTCCGTGCTGATAAGCAATATTTCTTTTGAACATATCGCCGTAAGTCCTGCTGTTTTCAACAGTCTTAAAACCGTGCGCGGTGTTGAGGAAACATTTTTTGACAGTCCCCTTGTTTTTGAGGGAAACGTATCGGCAAGCCTTGAAAAAGAACTTTTTCAATTTGAGGCTGATATTGCAGGCAGATATAAGGAACAGCAGGCTTATATGGAAAGTTTGTTCAATATGCTGCCAAACGAAGCGATACGGTTTTCTTTCGATTATGCCGATGAACACGGGCTTTTCATCGCTTTGGCAAAAGAATTTGCAGGGCTTGGGCAATCAACGCGGGCGTCATCAAAAATATCAGCCAAGCTTGTGGGAACATTTGAGGATTTCGCATTGGAAACCGATATGTCCGCTTTTGATGAGAAATATCTGAAAGATACAGCCACAATTTCAGCCCGCTGCCAGACAAAACCGTTTAAAGGGCAAATTGCGTTGAATGCAAAACCTGTTATCGCAGGCGTTTTGGATAATTCCGATATTTCCGCAACTATTGATTTGGATACGTTTTCCGTTTCGGACACAGGGGAAAAATTGGAAAAAATGCAGATTGTCCAACCAGAAACCGGGGAAACCGTTACCGTCGATCCCAATATCCCTTTTGCTGACGCAGCTGCTGACGGCGGGGAAATTCCTAATAAAAATGTCCGCATTGCGTGCGGTGTTTATTTTAAAACTATGGAATTTGTTCATCCTATGCTCAGGGAACTGCTCGGAAGCGAACAAAGCTTGGACGGACAGTTCGATGTGCAGTTTTTTACCAGGCAGCTGCCCCGCTTTTTTGCAAGGAACGTAAATTTTACGGCAAAAAATATCCGATCCGAAACAAATATTGCCGTTTCAAGGGAAATTTTTGCCAATTCCGTATTCAATATTAAAAGTTTTTCTTTTTTGGATTCTAACAATTTGACCGTGCAGGGCAATTTGGCAGGCAAACTCAATATCAGCGGAAAGCTTGAAAATCCGCACGTTATCATTCAGACAGAAATACCGCAGCTGCTCGCCGCTGCATATCCCGGTGAATTGGGTAAAAAGGAAGGTGCCAATGCCCGTGAATACAAACTTGAAAATTTGCAATTCACGCTGAAGAGCGAAGGATTTGAAAAAGACGCTGACATTATTCCGCTTGATATTGAAAAAATGCGGGCTTTGTACCAAAAACATCAGTATGCGGCTTCCATAGAAAGAATGCGGGAATTGTTCCATAGTGCCGTAAATTATCCTGTAAAACTGTTTTTGTCTTTTAAAGCCGATTATATGGACGAACATAGTTTCTTAAATTCTGAAATCCGTATGAGTCCGAAAGTTCTCGGTCTTGGCGAAAATAAAAACAAGTTTGTCGATTTTACCAAAATTCGGGGCAGTTTGTTCGGGATAAGCGTGGACGGAGCACTGCACATCGATTTGCCTGAAACAATCGAGGAGGATTACGCTTTTGCCGGTAAAATTCAAGGAAAAATGGCGGATACTTCCGCTCTTGAAAACGCTTTTTTCCTGCCCTTGCAGGCAGAGGGCTTATCGTATCTTGCCGAATTTAACAACACCGGGGCGAAAGGGCAGCAGGTCCGTTTTTCTTTGATTGCGGATAAGGGCTTGTATTCTTTTTACGAATGGGAGAATTTTCAGGCAAAGCTCGGTATCGATGATTTGTGGAAGAACGCCTTTGTGGACAGCGCGGTGAGCATGGCTTCAATGGAACTTGCTGACATTGGAAAAATAACGGATTTTTCGCTTTCCCTGCAAGGCTTGCTCAATAAAATGGCTTTACGCTGCAAGTTCGGCGGCGACGCGAATTTTGACGCAAAAGCCGCGCTTTCAACAAATTTTGAATATCTTTCAGGGAGCTTGGACAGTTTCTCTTTTGCATATCCTTACAAAAAAACGGAAATACGGCTGCAGAAAAAGGCGGGCTTTTATCTTTCGCCAAGCAAAATCGACATAGGGCAAATGGTTTTTAATGTCGTCCCTAAGGGAAAATTGCAATTTGGCGGGCAAATAACAGAAAACAGTTTGAATTTCAAAGGCTTGGCGAACGATATTGATTTGTCCATGCTCCCGCAGGATTTCAAAGGCGTTATGACCGCAAATTTCGGCATGTCAGGCTCTTCCCGCTCTCCGCAAGGAAAATTGGAAATGCTTTTGAAAGATTTTCAAACGTTGTCCAGCCCTAAAATGTCTTTTTCCCTGAAAGGGAATATTGTGCAGGCAGGGCAGGAGCACAGGGCGAACCTTAAGCTGGATATGTTGGACAAGGATAAATATGGTGTGAAAGAAGCCGGTTTTTCTTTGCAGATACCTTTGCAATATTCACCTTTATTAACGGTTTCCAAAAATCGTCCCGTTCTTGGGAAGTTCGCGTATACGGGAAGTTTGAAAACGCTTTGGAGCTATGTGCCTCTTGAAGGACGGAGTTTGGAAGGGGAACTTGATTTAAAGGGAAATATTTCCGGAACGCTTTCACGGCCTGATGTGAATTTTGAGGCGGAAACGAAGCGGGCAAAATATCAGGATTTGATACTTGGCATCTTGCTTACGGACTTGAATTTTGAAAGCAAGCTGCAAAAAGGGCATGGGACCGTCCGGTTTTCCGCTAAGGACGGACGTAAAGGAACTGTTATCACAACAGGAAGTTTCGATATTCCGTTTTTGTATCACGGAAAGTATAAGCCGTATTTTGCCACGGATGAAAAAAAAGGTGAAAAAGAAAATGAAAGGGTTCGGGAAAGAAAAATAAGACAGGCAGAACATTCTGCGTTGATAGTGGATTTAAAAACCGTTTTAGCCAATTTCAGTCCTTTTTACCGCAATGATTTCAACGTGCGGCTGTCAGGGATTGTGACAGCCGGAGAGATGATTGAAAATCCGAAAATCCATGGTGATATCACTGTTGAAGACGCGGAAGTGCATTTGGAAAATATCCGTACCAGTTCCATTCCGAAATTGAATATCGTGGAAGATTCTTCCGTAAGAATACGCAGGAAAAAAGCAGGTTCCCAAGGCAATCTCGACATAGCCGTGCATATTCCGAAGCAGCTCGGGGTTTATGCCCCGGGCATTGAAACCTTATGGCGCGGTGATCTGTCCGTATTCGGAAAATTGCAGGACCCCGCGGTCAAAGGATATTTGCGGGCATGGAAAGGGCGGATGATTATTTTAAACAGCGAACTCAAATTGAATAAGGGAGAAATTCTTTTTGACGGTTCAACGCCGGTTATTCCCACTGTGGATTTGAAACTGGAACATAACGGAGGCGGGGTGAAATCGTTTATTTCCTTGAAAGGAATGGCATTGCGCCCTAAAATAGAGATAAGCAGCAGTCCGCATTTGCCCTCCGATGAAGTGCTCGCCCATATTTTATTTTCACGTTCCATGTCGGAATTGAGCGATTTTGAAAAAATCCGTCTGGCAACAGTTCTGGCGAGCTTGGTAGGGTTTGATGTGAGCGCGGGAATAACAGGAACGACAAAGAATTTGTTCGGTCTGGACGTTATTTCCGTCGACAATAGGCAAAGCTCGTCAGGGGAAGAGGAAATAAGCATACAGCTTGGAAAATATTTGAAGAACAATCTGTATCTCGGCTTGGAGCAGGAAGTCAATTCGCCTGACACTTCAGGGGTTTTAAAATATGAAATGAACGAGAACTTTTCCGTTGGCACAAAGCTTGGAACAGAAGACAGCGAAGTCGGATTTCAATGGAAATATGATTATTGATTATGATTTCATAACTCGAAGAAATCCATATCGGAATTTGTTTCGGCAAAGTTTTTATACGGTTCTTTGTTCTGTATGGCGTTGAGCATAAGGGCTTCTCTGTCCAGCATCGCTCTTGATTGGATTTCCGTTTCAACAAGTTTCGTGTAATTGTTGACATTGCGGGGCGGAATGCCTTTTTCCGCAAGCATGATTTCCGCAAATTGGGTTTGTTCCCAAATGCTCAGTAATTCATCGTCCGACAATAATTGCAAGTCTATGCTTTGAGCGGGAAGGTTCGTGCTGTCCGTAAAAGAAAAAATTGAAAACATGATTAACTCCTTTGCAGTCTATAATATGAAAATTTTTATCTTGCAAGTCTAGAAATTTTTTAAAAAATTTGCTATAAGGTTCTTGCTCAATTGATAATAAGATTTATTATATATAAATTAAAATGGGTTAGACACTAAATCAGGTGTCGGTCTGTTTTTGATTTTTTTATTTTGGATGGGTTATGACACAGAGAGTGACTCAAAACGCGCAGCGCTTTCGGGGTAAGGGCGATATAGCTCTTGCCGCCGGTGTCGTATTGATTTTAGGATTAATGCTCATACCGTTGCCGACCATAATCCTGGACCTTATGCTTTCTTTCAGCATTTCCCTGTCATTCTTGGTGCTTCTGACTTCCATGTTCATGATAAGCCCTTTGGAATTTTCCATTTTTCCTACATTATTGCTTGTTACGACTTTGCTTCGTTTGGGATTGAACGTCGCCTCGACCAGATTGATTTTGCTGAACGGCGATAAAGGGGCGTCTGCGGCAGGGGAAATTATCCAATCTTTTGCGGAATTTGTTGTCGGCGGTTCTTATGTTGTCGGCGCTGTTATTTTCTTAATCCTGTTTATTTTAAATAAAGTCGTCATCACTTCCGGTACGACGCGTATTGCGGAAGTAGCCGCCCGTTTCACTTTGGACGCCATGCCCGGCAAGCAAATGGCGATTGAAGCGGATTTGAATTCCGGACTTATCACGGAAGAAGAAGCCGTTCAGCAACGGAAAAATATCCGCCGTGAAGCGGATTTCTACGGCGCTATGGACGGTGCGGGAAAATTCGTGCAGGGCGACGTGACTGCCGGCATGTTCATTACTTTCATCAATATCATTGGCGGGGTAATCATCGGTGTTGTGCAGTTCGGCATGAATTTTCAAGACGCTTTGCAAACCTATGCCCTGCTGACCATAGGCGACGGCTTGGTTTCCACAATTCCTTCCATCATTATTTCGGTTTCAGCCGGTATCATCGTGTCCCGCGCCGCAGCCGAAAGCAAAATGGGCGAAGAATTTTTAACGCAGCTGACATATAATTCCAAAGTCTTGAAAATGGTTTCTGGTGTTTTGTTCCTGCTTGGAATTGTTCCGGGACTTCCCCTCGTCCCCTTTTGGACATTCAGCGCTTTGCTCTTTTTGGTCACTAGGATTTTAGGCGATTCGGAAGAGGTTTCGGATAAGAAAGCCGGTGCGGGCGGCAAAAAATCCCTTGGCGCGGGTGGTTCCGGCGCAAGCAAGGCGATAGGTGCCGGTGCGGCGCCTGAAAATCTTGACAGTCCTGAAGAAGTGCAAAAATTATTGCCTCTTGACCTGTTGGAATTGGAAGTTGGCTACGGACTCATTCCTCTTGTCGATGAAGAGCAAAACGGAAACCTTCTTTCCCGTATCCGTTCCATCCGCAGACAATTCGCACTGGATATGGGGGTTGTTATTCCGGCTTTGCACCTGCGGGACAATTTACAGCTCAGACCGGGGCAATATTCGCTTTTGATCAAAGGAAACCAAATCGCTACCGCGGAAATACTGATTGACCATTATTTGGCTATGGACCCCGGGAACGCCACAAAGAAAATCGACGGCATTGAAACCATGGAACCCGCGTTCAGCCTGCCGGCGCTTTGGATTACAGAAATGCAAAAAGAAGACGCAATGGTGGCAGGCTATACCGTTGTCGACCCGGCAACGGTCATAGCGACCCATATCACCGAAGTTTTCCGCCGCAACCTGTCGGAATTTCTCGGCAGGCAGGAAGTGCAGGCTTTGCTTGATACGCTTGCGAAAACCGCTCCCCGTGTCGTGGATGAACTGGTGCCCAATGTCCTGCAATTGGGACAGGTGCAAAAAGTCCTGCAAAATTTGGTGCGTGAAAATGTAAGTATCCGTGATATGCTGACTATTGTGGAAACGCTGGCGGATTACGGTCAAGCGAATAAGAACCCTGACACGCTGACGGAATTTGTGCGGGAACGCATGGCGAGAACGATTATCCGTCCTTATCTTGACGAAGAAAACGCACTCGTAATTATGACACTCGATCCTCAAGCGGACAGAACTATCCAAGAATCCGTTAGAACGACGGAGGGTGGAGCGTTTCTTGCATTGAATCCGGCTGTTGCGCAAAAATTTATTGCAAATATCAATCAAGTGGTGGATAATGCCGTGATGTTTTCAAGCCAGCCTGTGCTTTTAACCTCGCCTATGATACGCCCGCACGTGGCGCAGCTCATTATGCGTTTTCTGCCCAATGTGCCTGTCCTCTCCCAAGTTGAAATTCCTGCTGACATCCGTTTGCATTCAGCAGGGACAGTAGGAATTGAATAATGCAAGTTAAGACCTATACCGGAAATAGTACGAAAGAAGTTCTCGACGCCATAAAAAACGAACTTGGCGGCGATGCCGTCATTCTTTCCAGCAGGGAACGTCAAAAAGACGGCAGGCGTGTTTATGAGATAACTGCGGGAACGGAAAGGACGGAACAGAACGAGCTTAAAGAAAAGACGGGTTCTTCCGCGGTACCGAGCGGCTGGGACGACTGGCATAAGGAATGGAGCAAGCTTAAGGAGCATATTTATACGCTCATGCAGCCCGCCCTGCAATTTGACAAGCTGACGCCCCACCAACGGATCGCTTTGGAATATCTGCAGCGTGAAGGCGTTGAAGATGATGTTATCGTTGAATTTTACAATGTTTTATTGGCAAAAAAATCAGAGGAAGCTTCCATGCTCAAAGTTTTGGCTTCTTTTGTGCCGGTAAAAAGTTTTATGTTTGAAAATTATCCGCAGCGGCTGCATATTGTCACAGGTCCTTACGGCGTGGGGAAAACAAGCACGGTTCTGCGTCTTGCGCTGCTCAGAAAACAGCAAAATCCCCATCACCGCATCGCCTTTATCAATACGGACAGTTTGCGGGGCAATGGCAGGCTCGTATTGCGGCATTGGGCTGATTTGTCTGGTTTTCCTTACTTTGAAGCCCCTGATAAGGAGTCCATGTTTGCGGCTTTAAAAGCCTGCGGTGATGCGAATTGCATTTTCATTGACATGCAAGGGCTTGCCAAAAATGAAAAATTTGAGGGTAAATTGCGCATGCTCGGGATTGAATCCATGCAAGCCCATGTGCATATTGCGCTTTCACCTCATTATCAGTATTTAAAGGATATTTTAAAACGGTATAAAAGCGCTTTTCCGACAAGCGTCATTTGGACCAAGCTTGATGAAGCGGAACATTTTGCAGAGCTTGTCAATATTGCCGTTTGGACAGGAATGCCTATTTCCGCCTTATCTTTTGGCGCGGAATTGCAGGGAACATTAATACCCGCTGACGAAGCACAAATCTGGCGGCTGATTTTAAAGCATCAGCTGCCGAAGGGATAGTATGGATATAGATAATCAAGCAATGCCGAAAGTCATCACCGTTACGTCTGGCAAGGGCGGAGTCGGCAAAACAAATATTTCCGTTAATCTTGCCTGCTGTTTGGCGAAGCAGGGCAAACGCGTTATTCTTGTTGATGCGGATTTGGGGCTTGCGAATGTCGATGTCATTTTGGGTCTGACCCCTCAATACAATATTTATGATTTGTTCAAAGGGAAAAACCTTTCTGAAATTTTATACGATACGCCTTACGGTTTTCAGATTTTGCCCGCCTCTTCCGGGGTGAGCGACATGATGACCCTTGAAACAGGGCAAAAATTGGAACTTTTGGAAGCGTTTGACGAATTTGACGAAACCATAGATTATTTGCTTGTCGATACCGGCGCCGGCATTCATGACAATGTTCTTTACTTCAACGTGGCGGCGCAGGAGCGGTTGGTCGTCCTCACTACTGAACCGACTTCCTTGACTGATGCGTATGCATTGATTAAAGTATTGAAGCAAAGACATGGAGTATCGACGTTTAAAGTTTTGATCAATGCTGCGTCAAGCGAGTCGGTGGCAAAAGAGATTTATTCGCGCCTTTATGCCGCATGCGACCATTTTCTTGAAGGTGTCAGCTTGGATTACTTAGGATTTGTTCCAAAAGACGCCGTCGTGCGTAAATCCATTATGGCGCAGGTTCCTTTTTGTATAGGCGAGCCGAATTCACAGGCGGCAAAAGCTTTGGAAAGGGTTGCAAATTTGGTGCAAAAATGGGATAGTCCGGAAACTGTTGACGGCAATATCAAGTTTTTTTGGAAAAAACTTCTCTTTAGGGGATAGGTATGACTCCTTGGTTAGATATGGAAAATGGAGAGAGGGTTTGGGACGACTTTTCCTCTATTGAAAAAGAAATGCTCATAAAGCATTATGCGCCGCAAATCCGGTATCTTGCATACAGGATGAAGGTGAAATTGCCTAAACATATTGACATATCCGAACTTATCAGTGCAGGTACTCTCGGGCTCATGGAGTCTTTGAAAAAATATCAGGCAGATTTGGGTATTCGCTTTGAAACGTATGCCGAAAGCAGAATCAGAGGGGCGATGCTTGATGAACTCAGACGTTTGGATTGGTTTTCGCGCGGGCTCAGACAAAGGGTCCGGCAAATAGATGAAGCCATGTGGCAGCTGGAGCAAGATCTTGGCAGACAGCCGACTATTCAGGAAGTGCATGAAAAAACGGGACTTTCTGAAAGAGAAATTCACCAAGGTTTGGAAGCTTTGCAAAGCCAGCTTGCCATTCCGCTGGACAGTATTGAAGACACGCTTGCCAATGAAGCCGACAGAAACGGTGAACCTTTCCACGATACTGTATTCAATGAATTATCCGAAAAAATTGCATCGCTTATCGACCGATTGACAGATAAAGAAAAATTGGTACTATCTCTTTATTACACTGAGGAACTGAATATGAGGGAAGTTGCCGAAGTGTTAGGTGTGACAGAAGGCAGGGTGTCACAGCTTCATTCGCAAGCGATATTACGGCTGCGAAAGGAGTTTACCCATAATTTTGGTGAAGAGGATTTATTTTGATTAAATCTTATGAATTAAAAATTATTGCCGATGTGTTTTTTTATAGTCTAATAAATGAGGGAAATTATGCCATTTGATCCGAATATGCAAGTGCTTGTTGTTGATGATTTTTCCACAATGCGCCGTATTGTGAAAAACATTCTTCGTCAATTAGGTTTTAATAATATTGTTGAGGCTGACGACGGCACAACAGCTTGGGAAATTCTGCAAAAACAAAAAATCGACTTTATTGTTTCTGACTGGAATATGCCTCAAATGACAGGAATTGAACTTCTTAGAAAAGTTCGTGCTGACGAAAGAATCGGGCATTTACCATTTTTAATGGTCACGGCGGAAGCTCAGCAGGAAAACATTTTGGAAGCCGCCCAAGCGAAAGTTTCCAATTATATTGTAAAGCCTTTTACTGCGGATACGCTTAAAAAGAAAATCGATAAAATCTTCCCGTAATAAAAGAGGATAATCGTGAGCCAAACTCAAGAAAAAGTCACGCAAAAAATTGAAAGCGCCAGTGACGAGAATTTGCCAGTTTCTGCCGAACCGAATGCTCCGGCAGAAAAAGGAAAGGAATTTCTTGACTTAGCAAAGAATAAAGTTGAGTTGGATCTTGAAGATGCTCCTTTTTTAAACGAAGAACCGGAAGAGCAGGAACAAGTTGCCGAGGAAAAAGCAGAACAAGCCGCTGAGAGCAAAAGCGATAAAAAGCAAGAGGAAGTAAAACCCAAAAGCAAGAAAAAGCTTTTTCTCATCGGAGGCGGAGTTGCCGTTCTTTTGCTTGCGGTTATCGGTTTTTTCGTGTATGATACGCTTTTTACGGAAGAGCCTATTCTGCAAAACGTAATTGTCATTTCAAGTCCGGAGGTCCGCACGCCTCCGAAAGTCCATGAATTTAAACTCGACCCTTTTGTTGTGCAATGCGTCGACAGTTCGGGAAAAATTCATTTTCTAAAGGGAAGTTTCATTTTAAGCACGAGAAATTTTGAAGTGTTTCATGAAATTTCCAATAATCAAAAAGTGTTGCGTGACGCTATTTATTATTATCTGGAAATTCAGGATCCGGAGATTTTATTGAATTCCATTAACCATCAGCAAATTAAAAAAGGATTGTTGGATACTGTCAATAAGTATATCATGAATGGCAGTGTTGATGATTTGTTCATAGATAGTCTTTTGGTTTTTTAATATTTTTAAGGAGGGTATATGAGTAATACGATAATCCCGCTCCTTAATGCGCAGCAGCAAGGAATGTCCACGACAATAACCAATATTGCCACGCGGCAAGAGGTTTTTGCCCAAGTTGCGCAATATGTCGCTGCCGAAGTTGTTGCGGAAGAGAATAAAAAATTGGATAAGGCTGCTGACGACCCGGAAGCGTCCCTGGTTAACCGTGACGGCGGAGGGCAAAACGAACCTCAGGAAAATTTTCAGCAGCGCCATGAAAAGGAAGAAGATGTCGAAACAAGCCCTTCCTATCATAATCCTTTAGCAGGCAAGCTCTTTAACGCAAAGGTATAGAGAAACAAATGAATTTGCTTATTTTAGCCGCAATCACCATTGCCGAGTTATTCCTTATCGTTCTTGTATTGTTTTTTTTCAGAAGGCTGCGCAAGTCCGAACAAGTGATGCTCGCTATGCAGAACAATCAGGATGAACTTATGGAGCGGATGGTGCGCAATGCTAATTTGGAGCAGGAGCTTGTGGCTACTTTCATGCAGCGTCAGGCGGAACTTGAACGTCTTAATGTCGCTATGGAAGAGCGTATTTTCATGCTTAAAAAATTGCTTAAACAAGCGGAAGAAATAAGCCATTCACCGTATCTGCTCCGTGAAGTGATCATGAATTCACGGAAAAAAGGCATGAATACCGATATGATCGCCCATAAAACAGGGCTTGCTAAAGATGAGATTGAATTGATTTTGAAAAAAGAAAATTTACTTTAATTCTTGAATATTGACACATAGCAAAGCTTTTTGTATTTTAAAAAAAAGTGCAAAGGCTTATGAATGGATACGTACCGACCCAAAAAAACTCTTGTTACCTGCCATAGAAATGCCGATTTTGACGCATTGTGTTCCTTATTCAGCATGTCTTTTTTTTATCCGGATGCTCAAATCGTCTATCCAGGCTCACAGGAAAAAATCGTACAAGCTTTTGTGCATGAAGTCATCGACCCCCTTTTTAATTATGTCAACCCCAAGGATATCGATTTTGAAGGCATAGAACGGCTTGTTGTTGTGGATACTTCCCATACGAGCCGTTTGACGCATATTCAGCCTCTTTTGGATAGGGCGGGTTTTAAGCATGATGTTGAAGAAGAACAGGAAAATCAAGAGTTAGAAGTCATTATTTACGACCATCACCCTCAGACCAATATCAAGGCAAGCGGGGGAAGAATTGAAATCGTCGGCTCGACGTGTACGCTTATTTGCGAAGAGCTGCAGCGAAATAACAGGAATATTCCCGGTGAGGCTTTGTGCTTGCTCGGACTTGGTCTTTATTCCGATACCGGCGCTTTCACATATAATTCTGTCACCACGAGGGAGGCACAGGCTTTGTCATGGCTTTTGACACAGGGGTTCGAGCCTGATTTTGTCACTGCCTATGTCAATAAGCAAATCAATAAGGAACAGCTTTTCGCTTTGAACGATTTGGTGGAATCTGCGCAGTTTTATGATGTCGCAGGCATTAAATTCATTCTTGCAAGCTCGAAATTTGAAGAATGCTTGTATGATATCGCTTCGCTGACCCCTTTGTTTTTAGAAATATATCCTTGTGACGTTCTTTTCATGGTCGCCGCCATGGACGGCAAAGTGCAGGTTGTTGCACGCAGCAAAGATTATTCCGTTGATGTGGGGCAAATCATGGCTCTGCTTGGCGGCGGCGGGCATGCTTACGCGGCGGCGGCTACCGTGAAAGACAAGAGCATGCATGAAGTTTTGACGTTCATTGAAAGCCAGATCACGTTATTTTCCCATAAAGACAAGACTGTCCGGCGCCTTATGTCCGCTCCCGTAATGGGGGTCGATGAAAACGACTGTATCGAGCATGCCGCGGATTTGATGACGCGCTACGGCTTTAAGGCTGTGCCTATTTGGAATGAGCAGACGAAACGCTGTGCGGGTATTTTGGATTATCAAACATCTGCGAAAGCTGTGAAGCATGGGCTCGGAAAATATTCCGTAACCCAATTCATGAACAGGAATATCCGTTGTGCTACGCTTGAAACGGATTTGCAGACACTTCTCGACATTATCATTGAAGACAAGCAACGCCTTGTGCCTATCGTGGATTGTACGCCTTTGAACGAGGAAGAGGAAATCGCGGAAGAAACGCTCAGGGATTTGTCTGTTATCGGGGTTGTAACCAGAACGGACCTTGTTACTTTGTTTTTAGATGAACAAAATACTTCCGCGACCAAGAAAAAAGCGCATCGCCTTGCAAAGCGGAACGTGCAGAGAATTTTAAGATTGCGTACGCCGAAAGAATGCGTGAAAGCCCTTGAAATAGTCGGGCAATTGGCTGATGAGATGGGAGTTTCCGTTTATGTGGTCGGGGGCTTTGTGCGTGACCTCATCATGGACAGGGAAAAATGGCGCTGGCCCAATATGGATATTGATCTTGTGGTTGAAGGGGATGGCATTGTATTCGCCTATTATTTGGCGGAACTTTTGGGCGGGCGCGTTCGTGAACATAAGGAATTTATGACGGCTATCGTACTTTTTCCGTCCAGCAGGCTGCTGGATAAAAACGATTTTCAGTTTGACCATGAGGAGCAGGAGCTGCGTATCGACGTTGCGACAGCACGTTTGGAATATTATCAAAGTCCTGCCGTGCTTCCCACGGTTGAACTTTCTTCTATCCGAATGGATTTGACACGGCGCGATTTTACTATCAACGCCATGGCTATAAAGCTGAATACCTCAAGCTTCGGGGAACTTGAAGATTATTTTGACGGACAAGGCGATATCAAACAAAAAACCATTCGTATCCTGCATGCTCTCAGTTTTGTTGATGACCCCACAAGGGCTTTGCGGGCAATTCGTTTCGAGCAGCGGTATGATTTTAAAATTTCCATGCAATGTGAACGGCTTATCAGAAATGCTGTTGCCCTGCAATTAATTCAAAAATTAGACGGCAAGCGTATTTTGGCAGAACTTGAAATCATTTTGCAAGAAGAAAGTGTGCTTGAATGCATTTTGCGCATGCAGGATTTTAATTTGTTGGAAGAAATCCATTCCAGTTTAAGCTTATCCCACGCTAATGATGTTGATTTTGTGACAGAAGCGTACAGGGTACTTGATTGGTATGATATGCTCTATCTTGCTGAAAAAATAGATAATCTTTTATTCTTTTTGCTCGTGATGAGCAAAGGGGTTTCCACCGGCGAGTTTAAAGGGCTTCTTGAACGGTTGTGCCTTTCTTCGGTGCAGGTTGAGAAATATTTGTTTATCCGCTCCCAGCTTATCGGTGTTCAGCCGAAAGTTGAAGCATGGTTTGAAAAGAAACGCCCCATGAGTTCTTTACATCTTCTGTTAAAAAATGTCGCAATGGAAGCTATTTTATATATGGTTGTCCGTTTGGAAAAAGAACACGGGGAAGAATTGAAGCGGCAGCTTTCTTATTATATTTATCAGGTCCGTCATGAAAAAATAGATATTACCGGCAATGATATTTTGCGGCTTGGCGTTGAACAAGGGGCAAAGGTCGGCGAAATTTTGCAAAAAGTTCTCTTGGCTAAAATTGACGGCATTATTGCGGGGTATGACGAGGAAATTGTTTACGCCGAAGGGCTTATCAATAAGATTATCATATGATGCAGGAAACGGGGAGGTGTTATCATGGAGGGCAATAAGGAATTGTATTATGAGTATCAAAAAAATTATCATAAAAAGATAAGAGAAATAAAGCAGCGTGTTGCAAACGGTCAGAAAATCAGGGTGGGGTTTTTGGTATGCGCCCTTCCTTCTTTTGCGGCTTTGCCAATGTATCGGGCAATGCAGAAAGAGGAGCTTTTTGAAACCAAAATAGTGATGATTCCCAGTGTGTACAATATCAGAAATGCTTCCGACATCCATTTGGAAGCGGAGAATGTGTTCGGCAAAGAACAGGTGATGACAAGCTATGTTGATGAAAACAGCTTTAGAAGTTTTGACGGCAATTTTGATATTATTTTTTTTTCCAATCCTTATGATAAGATTGTCCTTCCTATTCATTCAATCGAGCATTTTGCAAAATTGGGCGTTTTAACCGTTTATATCGGATACGGATATTTAACTTCCAATCACAAGCTTGATTTTTTTAGAAGAGGGCATGAAATGAGCTGCTTGTGGAAATATTATCTCGATAGTAATGCCGGTTATGCGGAATATGCCGCCCATTCTCCTTTGAAAGGAAGAAACGCCAAGTTTTTAGGCTATGCCAAGATGGATAGTTTTATTCCTTTGCCTGTTGCGCCGAAAGGAAAAAAACGTATTATCATCACAGCCCATCACAGCATGCAGATTTCTGCAGAGTCTATCGGAATACAGTATTCCTGTTTTTTGCGTTATTATGATTTTTATTTGCGTCTTGCCAAAATGTATCCCGGTGTCGAGTTTGTTTTTCGTCCTCATCCGCTTTGGGAAACTGTTTTGCATGAATTTTGGCCGCAGGGTATGATTGATGAATATTACCGAAAAATCGAAGAATTGCCTAATATGTTTTTGCATACCGATTCAAATTATTTTGATTTGTTCCAAGCTTCTCATGCCATGATAAACGATTGCGGATCCTATAATGCGGAATATATGTTCACGGGCAAGCCTCTTTGCATGCTTTCCAAAGGGGATGTGAAGGATAAGGAAAATTATAATGAATATTTTGCGTTGCAATGCATAAAACATCATTATAAGGCCTATTCCGAACTTGATATTATTGCTTTTATCGAAGAAATTGTTTTAAAAGAAAATGATTTTATGAAAAATGACCGTATGGCGTTTTGGAATAGGGAAATAAAAGGGAATTGGCCGCATTCGTCGCAATATGTTCTTGAGGATTTAAAAGCGTCGGTTTTAGGATAGCGCATGGTTAAATTTATTTTTGATTTAGACGGAACATTAACTAAAAAAGAAACATTGCCGATTATTTCCGATTACTTTTCTTTACAGGAAAAAATTGCGGAATTGACCACGCAGACGGTGCAAGGCAACATTCCTTTTGTGGAATCTTTTATTCGACGTGTTTCAATACTTGGAAAATGTCCTGTTTCGGAAGTTTCTGAATTGCTTGCAAAGGTGGAATTGCATGAAAACGTGCATTCTTTCATTTCAGCCAATCCGGAACATTGCGTTATTGCAACAGGAAACCTGCTGTGTTGGGTTGATAAGACAATTCGGAAAATCGGCTGCAAGGCTTATTGCTCGGAAGCATCGGTTGAAAATGATACTGTGACGAAAATCATCTTTATTTTAAGAAAAGAAGCTGTTGTCGATTATTATAAAAAGCAAGGTGATTTTGTTGTATTCATCGGTGATGGCAACAATGATATGGAAGCTATGCGTTTGGCGGATGTTTCCATTGCGACGGGACTGATTCATGCTCCTGCAAACAGCGTGCTCGCTGTTGCGGATTATGCGGTATACAACGAGGAGGCTTTATGCCGTTTGCTCAATCAGTTATTATAAGCTGTGCGGGAATAGGGTCCAGGCTTGGTCTTGCAACGACCAAAGCCCTTATCAATATCAACGGGAAAAGCCTTATCCGTTGGCAGCTGGAACAGTTTAATGATGTGGAAGACGTACGTGTCGTTGTCGGTTTTCAAGCCCAAGATGTGATTGATGAAGTTCTTGCTTATAGAAAAGATGTTGTTTTTGTATATAATCATTCGTATTTCGAAACAAAAACAGGAGCCAGCTATTATTTGGGAGCGAGGCATGGCGCGGAATACGCTTTTGAATACGATGGCGATTTGCTTGTTCATCCCGATGACTTAAAAATGTTGCTCAATCTTGACGGGGAATGGGTAGCGTATTCAGATAAAATGTCAGATGACGCTGTTTATGTTAAAGTTAATCCGCAAGGCGAGGTTGTTTCTTTCTCAAGAGAACAGGGGGATTTTGAATGGACCGGGCCCTGTTGCATCAAAAAACAAAAATTGCGGTATCATTCCGGAAATGTTTTTAATCAGTTGGAACCGTATTTGCCCATGAAAGGCGTTAAAATCAGGGCTTGTGATATTGATACCTTTGAAGATTACCAAAGAGCCGTGGTTTGGGTACAAAAAAATTTATAGTTTCGATTTTGGAGATCAATATGAATGGGAATGCATTGGATTTTTTTCATACTTTGGCTAAAAAAGACGGAATTGAACCTGATGTTGTAAAATTTTCAAAGAGCAATGATTTTTCTGCATTCGATATGGATTTTGTTAAGCCATATCTCGGTTGTTCTGTCGACTGGTTGGATGTCGGGGCGGGTACTGGTTTGCTTATCAACGGGTTACATCAAAAGGTTAGAAACATCGTTGCCATAGAGCCTGTTGAAGAATTTTCAAATTTTATTGTCAAAGCTGAAAATGTGAGCGTTATTAATGAAACCCACAGTGGGTACATAGAAAAATATGCGGATATGCCCTTTGAACTTATCACTTGTTTCGGGTTTATTCAATATTTAAACACTCAAGAAGCGCTTGATTTTTATAAGAAGTTTTATCCGCTTTTAAAAGAGAACGGAAAATTTATCGTTAAAAATCAATTCGGCGTCCAAGGTGATGTTGTTGTCGATACTTTTTCCGAAGCGCTGCAATCTGTCTATTATTCTGAATACAGAACGCTGGAGCATGAGAAAAAGCTGATGGCGGAAGCAGGTTTTAAAAATTTTGAAGTTGTGGATATTTATCCGCCTGAATGCAGTAAATGGGATAATACGCATTATTTTGCAATAGTTGCAGAAAAATGACTTGCATGGTAAGATTTGTTAACGGCATATTATAGAGAGATTGAATTTCGAGCCTGAGAGAAGTACGGTTTTAATCTGGGAGCGAGTGTCTCGTTCGGCAAAGATGTCTGGAAAAAATATTGCTGAAATGCTTGCAGCGCTGCATGATGCTGTGCATGAATGGTGTAGAATAGACGGGCAATTTGAAAATCTTTTCAATAAAAACCTTGACTTTTCGTCTGAATTATATATTGTATCTGCTTGCGTGGAACCTTAGCTCAGTTGGTAGAGCTACCGGCTCATAACCGGTTGGTCGCAAGTTCAACCCTTGCAGGTTCCACCATATTTTCAAAGGACTTATGGAATATTATCCATAAGTCCTATTTTTGTTTTGCGACATTATTGCGACAAAAATATTTTTACCCGTCTTTTTTCATATTTCCCCTTTACCCCTTTTCATATCTTAAAATCTGCCAAAATAAGCAAACACGTACTTTGCGTTCTTTTTCTTTTTTCTTCGCTCAAGGTACTACCCAAGCCTATGTGCTTGCACGGGCGGTTCAATCCCGGCTTTCGGACGCGAACTGCGGAACGAAAATCGCGGAAAAACGGAAATCATTTTTGGTTTTTTCTGTTTCTTTGTAGTACGGGGGTAGGTCATGGAAGATAAAGAAAAAAGTTATCAAGAAAAGATTGAGCAGCGTATTGCGTTGGAAAAGTCTAGAAAAAATCTAAAAAATAAAAAGGCAATACCGAAGCTTAAAATATTCAATAAGGCGGATATTCAAAAAGAAATAGAAAACCGGATACAGGCTGTTTCCGATGAGGATATTCTTGCTTTTTTGGATGAGAACACGCAGGGTGACGCAAAACTATATCAATATCTGCATAATGACTTTGTTATTTACGTCAAATTTTGGAACAGGTTTTTAATTTGGGCGGGCAACCATTGGGCTGAAGACGATACAAATTTGCAATATTCGTATATAGAAAATGTTTGTAAGTGTTATCAGAGAGTTGCGGACAATAAAAAAGAGCTGCTCGATAAAGAAAAAAGCAAAGAAGCGCAATCAATTCTTTTGAAGATACTTGACAGCGTCGAGCGCAGGATAAAACTGCTTCGTACTCCCAGAGGCGGTGAGAGCGTTTTGACAATGGTTCAGCGGATTGAAAGTCCTATGATGTGTCTGCCGAAGCAGATAGACAAGCATTACTATAAATTGGCTTGCCCTAACGGCGTGATAGACATCCGCACAGGCGACATCACACCGGGAAATCCGAAAGATTTACTTTTGAAGTCGTGCATTACGCCGTACAATAAAGATTTATTGGAACTGGAGGACCCGTGCCCGGAAACGTCCGCTTTTTTACTCCGTTCCATGGACGGCAATCAGGAACTTGTGAATTTCATATGGCGTATTCTAGGCTATGGAATCATCCGCGACCGCAAAGACCATATTTTTACCATATTTTGGGGTGAGCACGGCAGAAACGGAAAAGACACGCTGATAAAACTCATCACAAAAGTTTTGGGCTTGGATTTGTCAGGCGACATACCTGTTGAAATGTTTTTACAAACAACGCAGGTTCGGAACTCGTCGGCGCCCAGTCCGGATATTCTCGCTTTGCGCGGCATGTGCATAGGCTGGGTCAACGAAGCGGAAGAGGGACAGCGTTTTGCGCTTGCCAAGCTGAAAAAGCTGACGGGCGGGGGCTATATAACCGCACGGGGTTTGCAGGATAAAGAGCAAACAACATGGCTGCAAACGCATTTGCCTATTATGACGACCAATGAACTGCCAAAGGCAAAAGCGGATGACGCGGCGTTTTGGCAGCGGACAATCATAGTTAAATGGCTGCTGTCGTTTGTGGATAATCCCACGGAACCTTACCAGAGGCAGGCGGATAAAAAACTCGATCAAAAACTTGAAAAAGAGGCTGAGGGTGTTTTAGTGCGGCTTATTCAGGGCGCAATGGATTATCTGCAAAACGGATTGAACATTCCTGATAAGGTGCAGGAATGGACCAGCGGTCAGCGCATGCAGTGGGACGACATAGCCCAATTTATCGAGGAATGCTGCAATGTTGAAGCATATCAAGAAAACCCTAATGACTATAAAATGAAAACGCCCGCATCCGATTTGCACGAGTATTTTGTTATTTGGTATGCCAAAAATAAAGACAACAGGGAAAAAGCGAAAATATCGAGCAAGCTGTTTTCTCAGCTTTTGGATAAGAAAAATATACCGTCAATCCGTTCCAACGGGACGAAAAGGCTTGGGATAAGCTTAAAATTCGATTGTCAGAAAGAACTGGAAAATCACAGGGACAGCAAAAATGTGTATTGATATCTTTTATAATCTGTCCGTATCTGTCCGCCATTTGGTGACAATAACCAAGTGGAAAGACAAGACTTTTTTGTGTTTGGACAGATGGACGGCAAAACTCTTAATTTTCACACGGAACTTAAAAATATGTTTCCGTGTGAAAATATATATAGTATCTGTCCATGTGTCCATTTAATATAAAATATATATAAAATCAATATATTATAAAAAATATATTAAGGACAGATACGGACAGATTTAAAAAGGCAGGCTATGAACAAATTACTTGAACTTTATCATATTCGCTTTGGTAATGCCGTAAAAAGACAAGGTGACGGCTATAACGGTCCTTGCCCGCTTTGCGGGGGAGAACCCGGCAAAAGTGACCGCTTCATGGTGTGGGATTACAAGAAAGACAATCTGAGCAAGGTTTGCACGGAAAACAGCATTTGGGGCGTGTATAACTGCCGCCAGTGCGGCGCTACCGGCGATACTTTGAGCTATCTTATCAACATTGACGGATTGACATTCAAGGAAGCACTTGCGGAGCTTGGTATAACCCCGCATTTTTCCAAATACAGGAAAACGAGAAAAGCGCCGAAGTTTCGGGACAAAGCGGAATATACGCCAAGAGAACGGGAATTGCCAAAAGAAACATGGCAGGATTTTGCCAAAAAGCTTCAAGAAAAAGCCATACAGGATATTCAGCTTTCAAAGGAAGCCAAGAAATATCTCAATGCCCGCGGTATCTCCGATGAAATGATATTTGAGTACAAGCTCGGCTATTTGCCTGGTGAAAACCGCAAGCAAGGCATTTTCAGAATGAGAAGCTCTTTGGGCTTGGAGCCTAAGGAAAAGGACGGCAAAACTTCCAACAGGATTTTTATCCCCAGAGGCATTACTATTCCCACTTATTGGGAAAATGAACTTGTCAGCCTGCGCATACGCCGTCCCAAAGCGGATATTTTACCAACTCCGAACGGTTACACCCCGCCCAAATACATGGAACTTGAGGGCTCCGCAAAAATGCCTTTCATTCTGCTTCCCGAGCCGTGCGATGATTTGAGCTGCTATGCGGTTGTCGAGGCGGAGCTTGACGCGATACTCATCCATGCCTGCATGAATAAGAAGATTGGCGTTATCGCTCTTCGTTCCAATCAGAATAAGCCCTGCCCTGTCACACACGAGCTTATCAAGGATTGTCCCAGAATCCTGTTCGCCATGGATTTTGAAGAAAGCAATGCAGGCATAGCTGCCATGGATTTTTGGGAAGAAACATATCCGCAGCTGAAGCGCTGGCCTGTTCCGGAGGGAAAAGACCCGGGCGAAGCGTTCGGGCTTGGCATTGATATCGCTTGTTGGATAAATGCAGGGCTTCCCAAAACATTCAAGCAAAAACAAGAAAACGGAAAATCAAAAGCATGCACTTCGCACGAGGGTATCATATCAGAAAAACAAACGCTTAACAAGCAAAATGCCGAAATCGGGCATTTGGACGCATCGCAAACTGGTTTTAATAGTATTGGGGGTGAGGGGAAAATTCTTTTATATTTATATAAATTTTGGGGGATTGCAAAATATAAATATAAATTTGACGGTACAGGTTTTGTTGGAAAAAATACGGCTTTTTGCGTTGATGAAAATAAGGAAGAAATGCAGACAATTCAAACTTATACTATTGAGCGTTTTTTAGAAAATAACGAAGTTATGGCATGGTGGAAAAAACATAAAAACATATGGATCAGCTTTGAAAATATTGAAAATGCACTAAAAAAGGAAGGATTGTTATGAGAAAAAGAGAGCAAGATAAGTTTTTTAATTGGCAGCAGGCTTGTGAATTTTTGAATTGCAGTAAGTCATATTTTTATCATTTAGTAACTACCGGAAAATTAAAAGCATTTTGTCTTGGCAAAAGAAAAGGAATACGGGTTTATAAAAGTTCTTGTATTGAATTTTTGAAAATTAAAAAATTATAAAATAAGAGGAGAAAAAATATGAAAGATAGTTCACAAATAGTAAAAGAACTTTTACGGGTCGGGACGGTTACCGTAAAAGACCCCGAAAATATGTGCTGCAGGGTGACTTTTTCAGATACGCCAACGAACGCCGTAACCTCTTACTGGCTTCCTGTTTTGGTTACCCGTGCCCATGGCGACACGTATTACGATTTGCCCGACATCGGCTCAAAGGTGCTTTGCGCTTTTTTGCCGAACGGGCACGAAGAAG
The DNA here is from genome assembly GCF_025232395.1 of Taurinivorans muris. GTDB lineage: Bacteria > Desulfobacterota > Desulfovibrionia > Desulfovibrionales > Desulfovibrionaceae > Taurinivorans > Taurinivorans muris. The sequence goes on along the minus strand of NZ_CP065938.1, from coordinate 781,555 downwards.
GCTTTATTTTAGGCTCGTATTACCCGAAGGGAAAAGCACCCGAAACCGACGGTGATATTTATTGCCATGCGTTCAAGGACGGGACGTATATAGAATACAATAGGAAAGAGCATAGACTGATTGCTTCCTGCGTTTGTGATGTCAACCTTTCTGCACAAGGCACGCTGAATTTACGGGCGGAAAATATAAATATGGCGGCTGGGTCAGTAATCAATATTCAAGCACCGCAAGTAAAGGTACAGGAGTAAATTATGCCGGCAATCACAAGAAAAGGCGATAAAAGCACAGGGCATGACGGCTGCGCGCCGGTTGAAGCGGTCGAAGGTGCAAATAATTTTTTAGTCAACGGCAAGCCCGTTGTATTGGTGGGCGATAAATACGCTTCGCACGGTTGTTTGGTGCATAGTCCGCATCAAGGACAACTCGCAGGCGGCAGTCCTTCGTTTTTTGTCAATGGGCGAGCAGTTGGGCGGGTAGGCGATCCCATAAGCTGCGGCGGAACCGTTGCAAAGGGAGATAGTTTTTTCATTATCGGCAACGGGAATGAAAAGGCGTTGAATAAAGCAGGCTATGAATTAAAAAAAACAGTTACACGGCATACAAGAAGAAAAGAAGATGATATTTTCTTTTGCCTGCCGCTGATTGCCGACGCAATGGGAAATAAAGCCAATGAAAAAGACAGAATTGGCTGGCATTATCTGCGGGATATGTTTTATAAATGGCTTGCAGGCAAAGCCAATGATGTTCCGCAAAACAATCCCAATCCCTTTTGGGTGGATATTGATTGGGTGCTATCTTATGAGAAAGCAGAAGAACAATGGGAATACGCACTGCAAAATAGAATTTTAAATGAAAATGCCCATAAAGAAATAAAAGCACATTTAATAGAGTTAGGCTATATTGCAGAAAAAAGAACGGAATTTGATTTTATCAATATTCCCTCTTCAGAATGGGATAAGCATTATTATCAGCATGTATCTATTAATTTTAGTAACTATGAAATGATGGAAGAAGCTTTTATAAATTTTACAGGCTTATTTGTTGCTCTTGGAAGTTTTACGTTCAAATTTTTAGCTAAAGGAAAAATTGAATATCAAGAAAATGATTTTTTTATTCAAATAGAGCAGGTAGCTGGTTTTGTGCATGATGTATTCAATTTTGAAGATGATTATTATGGAGGTTTTTTAGGTTTTTGGAGTTGTGAAGAAAAGAATATGACTATTAATCCTATAAGCAATGAAAGCTACAAACGAATAGGGAATGGTAAGTTTAGAGATTTTAGGGAATATAATAGAATAGGTAATGATTTTATTGTATTGTCAAAACAAAAAATAATTGACATAATAAATAATACACAATAGATTATAAATATGAATATACAAAAAAAAATCTTTCATATTTTATTTTCTTATTTGTCATCATTTCTTCTTTTTTTTATTATTAATTTTCTTATGTTAGCATTTGATGAACGATATGCATCTATGCCATTTTTTACTAAAATCTTAATTCCAATAGGAGCATTTTTTTTTACTTTACTTTTTGTTTTTTTTAGTTGGTTTTCTTTACTTTTTTTTATATTATATTTACTTGTTTCAATTATTGTAACTTATTTTTGGTATAAATATTATACAATAAGACAGCTGATTTTGCTCTATTTTGTAAATGGAATATTATTAGGAACTCTTGCTATAATATTTTTACATTGTATACATTTTAGTATGCCTGGTGATGGAGCAGGAATATCTTTAATGAATTTAAAAGGTGGATAAAAATCTTTTTTGGATTAAAGTTAAAACAACTCTCTCAAAAGGTGCATAATGCCCTTTTTTTGATTTAATTCTAAAAATTTTTGTCCATATTCTCCGTATCTTCCACCACGTTCACGACAGGAAAATAAAACTTTGCTAATACAGTAGTAAACCACTTATGGGAGTAAACTATGCCGGCAATTACAAGAAAAGGCGATAAAAGCACAGGGCATGACGGCTGCGCCCCGGTTGAAGCGATCGAAGGTGCAAATAATTTTTTAGTCAATGGCAAGCCCGTTGTTTTGGTTGGCGATAAATACGCTTCGCACGGTTGTTTGGTGCATAGTTCGCATCAAGGACAACTCTCAGGCGGCAGTCCTTCGTTTTTTGTCAATGGGAGTTGGGCGGGTAAGGCGATCCCATAAGCTGCGGCGGAACCGTGGCGGAGGGAGATAGTTTTTTCATTATCGGCAACGGGAATGAAAAGGCGTTGAATAAAGCAGGCTATGAATTAAAAAAAACAGTTACACGGCATACAAGAAGAAAAGAAGACGATATTTTCTTTTGCCTGCCGCTGATTGCCGACGCAATGGGCAATAAAGCCAATGAAAAAGACAGAATAGGCTGGCATTATCTGCGGGATATGTTTTATAAATGGCTTGCAGGCAAAGCCAATGATGTTCCGCAAAATAATCCCAATCCCTTTTGGGTGGATATTGATTGGGTGTTAAGTTATTTCCCTGAAGAATTTTTATCTGTTAATTTTCCTAATGCTGCAAAAAATGAAAAAGCGATTATTTCACTGAATAATATTCTTGCTCGTGAAGGCTATTTTGAAAAACAGAATAATGAATTTGATTTTGTTAATAATTTGTGGCAAGAGTGGGAACGTTATTATTATCAACGAGTTGATATCGAAGAATATCAACTCGTAGGAATAGGAATAATTGCAGCTTTAGAAACTTTTACATTTCGTTTTTTACCAAAAGGAAAAATTGAATATTTAGATGAAAATAAATATAAAATTATTGTTGAACAAGTGGCAGTTTTTGTGCATGATGTTTTTAATTTTGAGGGTGATGCAAATCTTTTGTTTGATACTTTAGGCTGTTGGAGTTGTGAAGAAAAAGATGTAAGTATTGTTCCTAAGAATGATACTTACAAAAAAATGAGTAATGCAAAATTTAGAGATTTTAGAGAACACAATAAAATAGGCAATGATTTTTTAGTATTATCAAAGCTGAAAGAATTAAATATTACTTTTGAATATTTTCATACGGTGTAATTATGAATAGAATTTTTGTTTTTACAATATTATGTATGATAATAGAGTTAATAACTTTATTATTGTATGGTATTATAGCTGCTCCGTTTAATTTTAAATTAAATCGAACTGTTTTAATAAATAATACTTGTCAGCATATTGAGTTTGAATCCAAACAACACACTTTAATGAATAATAAATTTTATATTATAAAAAAGTGTGTAATAGTTCAATTGATAAGTATACTATTGTGCAGTATTATAACATATTATTTTCCTTTTAAATCAAATCAGGATTTTTTATTTCATTTCTTATCAGTATTAATATATGTACCAATAGGATATATTGATTTATTTAATTTTCCACAATTAAAATATTTTTTATATTTTTTTGTTTTTTTAACAATTTTAGTGACATTTTTATTTTTTAACCGGCGAAATAAAATGATAATATTTTTATTTTATTTTTTGTATGCTGGTATATGGTCTTATCATGGATATTTTGTTTTTTTATTTTCTGTGTCCTCCATGCCCGGAAACGGCTCAGGAATATATTAAAAATCCAATTCTTTCAAAAGGTGCGTAACGCACCTTTTTTATTGAATAAAGTTCAAAAATTTTTATCCATATTGTCTTTATTGTCCATATTCTCCATGACAGAGCTGTTTTTTTTGGGTTATCGGTATAAGATAAATTTGTTGCAAGGAGTAAATTATGCCGGCAATCACAAGAAAAGGCGATAAAAGCACAGGGCATGATAGTTGTGCTCCGGTTAAAGTCGTTGAGGTGAGAGCATACCGCCTAAGAACAATTGGAGGATAAAATGCTTGAAATGAAAAATTTGAAAAATACTGCGGACGTATTGAAATATATTGAGGAACAAAACAGAAAAGTAAAAAAGACCAAATTATATGAAGACATAAACAAAGGTTTGCTCAAAAAACAGGCGGACGGAACGTTCAAGCTTCGTGATGTCGACCGTTATTTGGTCAGCCTGCCTGTTCTCGGAACAACCGACAGCGTGGCGGAAAAAGCGAGCGAAAGGCAAAGACGAAAAGAGGAGCAGGAAATACGGCGGATCACGGCAATAGCCAATAAGGAAGAATTTGATTTGGCAGTGAAGCAAGGTAAATTCATAGCCAAGGAAAAAGTTTATCAGGAATTGGCGGCACGGGCGGTGACGCTTGGTATGCAAATAAAAACTGCGTTTGAGGTTTCTGCCGTGGAGCTTGTGGAACTGGTTGAGGGAAATCCCAAAAAGACCAACAGCCTGAAGCAGAAATTGACGGAAATTTTTGAAAACGCCTTATCGCAAAAGAAATGGACATTGAAGTCATCATAGAAAATGAGGAAATAAATGAGCCAATTATTATTGATACCGAAACAAGAGGTGCGGAAGAATAAAAAAACGGTACATGCGGGGCTTCCCGCATGGCTTCCCGAAGCTGTTGCCGGTTCTTTAGCCGGCATCAGCTCTTATGCGTTTAATTTTTCAAGTTCCGAAAGAAAGGTTTTTTTGAAGCGCAAGCCTGTTTTAATCAGCGAGTGGGCGGAACGGCATAGGGTGCTTGAGATGTCTTCCATTCCAGGAAAGTGGAAAAATATTTTTTCGCCATATTTGAAAGGCATTATGGATGCGGCGGGAACAAACGGTATAGAAACGGTGATTATCTGCAAAACGCCCCAATGCGGAGGGAGCGAGGCAAGTCATAATATAGTCGGATACTGTGTTGACCGTTCTCCCGGTCCTGTCATGTATGTGTTTCCTGATGAAATTACGGCACGGGAAAACGCCAAGGACAGAATCATACCTATGATAAAGGCAAGTCCGAGGCTTAGGGAATATCTGACAAATTATGAAAACGACATGTCAAGTCTGCGTATTAATTTCCTGCATATGCCCATTTATCTTGGCTGGTCGGGCTCTGTGTCCCGTTTGGGAAACAAGCCTATTCGCACGCTGATTTTGGATGAGCTCGACAAATACAAAGACCCGAAAAACGAAGCGACTTCCGAAGCATTGGCGGAAAAGCGAACCACAACATGGGGGAGCAGGAAAAAAATCATAAAAATTTCCACGCCGACAAAAGCAGGCTCAAGCAAAATTTGGAAAGCACTGACTGAAGAGGCGGAGGCTCGTTTTGATTATTATGTAAAATGTCCCGATTGCGGTTTTGTGCAGCTCATGCGTTTTGAAAATATCACATGGGAGGGCAAAAAGCCCGTTATTGATGAAAAGGACGAAAATATTTATGAGCGATCTATTGCTGAAAAAATTTTGAGTCATAAGCTTGCTTATTATGCGTGTGAATTTTGCGGTACGCTTTGGAGCGATGAAAAAAGGGATATGGCTGTTCGGCATGGTGAATGGAAGGAAAGAACATCGGGGCTGGAATTGTTTGCGCACATAAATTTATATAAGCCCATAAAAATCGGTTTTCAGATACCTTCATGGATAAGCCGTTTTGTGAGTTTGTCCGAGATTGTGAATGTCTGGTTCAAATATAAAATCAGTAATGCGACGGAAGATTATAAGGATTTTAAAAACCAGTATTGCGCCGAAGTTTGGGAAGAGATTTTTGAAGAACGGAATGAAGACGCAATTCTTGCCCTTTGCGACGACAGACCTCGGGGGATGGTTCCTGGTTTTGATTTGGAGCAAAAAACTTCCCGTGTGGCAACTCTTCTTGCTACGGTTGATACCCAGCTGCATTATTTCAGATATGTCATCCGAGCTTGGGGATACGGGGAGAATGCCGAAACATGGCTTGTTCAAGAGGGGATAGCCAAAAACATAGAACAGCTCGACCAAATTTTATGGCAAAGCGATTATATGGATAATGAAAACCGTGTGTACAAAGTGCGTGCCGCACTGGTTGACGCAATGGGACATCCGGAACGGAGCAGCGAGGTTATCAATTGGGCTTTGAAAAACAGACAACGGGTTCTTTTGTCGCAAGGGGTACATAGCCCCGCCAATCCCGTAAGCTATACGCCTTGGGAGTATTTTCCGAACAGCACAGGTTCAAAAATAAAAATCCCCGGCGGTATCATGCTGCACAGAATAGACACCACTCTTTTTAAAGGCATGCTCGCCCATGCTCTGAAAGTCAATCCTGCCGACCCCGGAGCCTTTCATCTGCACGAAAACATGAAATTGCAGCCCAATTCGCCGACGGGGATTTTAGACGGTTACGCAAAAGAAATGTGTGCCGAGGTTTGGAACGATGAAAAACACATTTGGGAAAACCCGCGGAAACGCCCCAATCATGCTTTTGACTGCGAATATATGCAATTCGCTTTGGTGTGGATATTGAACATAAAAAACATTCCCCGCCCCGAACAAAAAGCAAACGGTGCTCATCACGTCGCGCCGCCTGTGCCTACACCAAGCAGAAACGGCACCAACCTTTTAGCAAAATTGAGAAGATAAGGGAGAATTGTTATGAGTAACGTTGAAAATGAATTGTTGAACTGGAAGCAGGCTTGTACAATACTTTCCTGTTCTCGCTCCTATTTTTATAATCTTGTCAATACGGGCGTTTTGCAGGGGTTACGTCTTGGGAAAAAACAGGGTGTCAGGGTCTATAAAAAAGATTGTCTTTCTTATCTCAAAAAGAAAAAAATATAAGGAGAAAATTATGCCGGCAATCACAAGAAAAGGCGATAAAAGCACAGGGCATGACGGCTGCGCCCCGGTTGAAGCGGTCGAAGGTGCAAATAATTTTTTAGTCAACGGCAAGCCCGTTGTATTGGTGGGCGATAAATACGCTTCGCACGGTTGTTTGGTGCATAGTCCGCATCAGGGACAACTTGCGGAAGGCAGTCCTAGCTTTTTCGTAAACGGCAAACCTGTCGGCAGAGTGGGCGACCCCATAAGCTGCGGCGGAACCGTGGCGGAGGGAGCAAGTAACTTCATAGTCGGCAACGGAAACGAACAATTAAGAAATAAGCTTATGTGTGAGCATAACGAGATACTGACCCGTTACACCAGAAAACGGGATGACGATATATTCTTCTGTCTGCCGCTGATTGCCGATGCAATGGGAAATAAAGCCAATGAAAAAGACAGAATAGGCTGGCATTATCTGCGGGATATGTTTTATAAATGGCTTGCAGGCAAAGCCAATGATGTTCCGCAAAATAATCCCAATCCCTTTTGGGTAGATATTGATTGGGTGCTGAGTTATGAAAATGCAAAAAAAATATGGGACAAAGCAATAGACGAGAAAATTTTAAATGATGTTGCCCAAAATGGATTAAAAGCCAAACTTGAAAGAATAGGCTATATTGCAGAAAAAAGAACAGAATTTGACTTTATTAATATTCCTTTTTCAGAATGGGATAACGAACATTATCAGCATCTTTCTTTTAAAATAACTGATTTTGGTATCGAAGAACTTTGGAATGACTTTACTGGCTTATTTGTTGTTCTTGGTAGTTTTACATTTAAATTTTTAGCCAAAGGTAAAATTCTGTATACTGAAAATGGTTTTGACATACAAATAGAACAAGTTGCAGGCTTTGTGCATGATGTCTTCAATTTTGATGAAGATTATTATGGAGATTTTTTAGGCTTTTGGAATTGTGCAGATAAACAAATGAATATTTATGAATTTATTGATGGTCAAATGATGAGTAATGCAAGATTTAGAAATTTTAGAGAACATAATAAACTGGGCAACGATTTTGTTGTATTATCAAAGCAAAAATTGATTGACATAACAAATAACAAATAACAAATAATAAATAATAATTATGAATAGTTATAGAAGAATATTTCATATTATTTTTTCATACATATTGATTTTTTTACCAATAATTATTAATTTTTTGGGTTATCTTTTTACTGGTTATGATATAGGTTTTTGCATCAAAAACTCAATTAGGCTTTATAAATTTATTTTTTCATCTTATTTTGAACCGTATTATTTTTTAATAACTCATATTATTCTTTGCTTCTTTTCTGTACATAGAACCATAAAATTTTGGAAGCACCCAACGAGAAAAAATTTATCTTGGTTGTATTTGGTTAATAGTGTACTGTTAGGCATTATCGGTATTATTTTATTAATGATTTTCAGGGACCTCTTTTTTAGTCAATGGTATCCTCGCTTTCCATTTCTGTAAGGCTCATTTCTTTCCTAACAGGAATAATTTTGTCGCTTTCACTGTCAAGCCCGTTGTATTGGTGGGCGATAAATACGCTTCGCACGGTTGTTTGGTGCATAGTCCGCATCAGGGACAACTTGCGGAAGGCAGTCCTAGCTTTTTTGTAAACGGCAAACCTGTCGGCAGAGTGGGCGACCCCATAAGCTGCGGCGGAACCGTGGCGGAGGGAGCAAGTAACTTCATAGTCGGCAACGGAAACGAACAATTAAGAAATAAGCTTATGTGTGAGCATAACGAGATACTGACCCGTTACACCAGAAAACGGGATGACGATATATTCTTCTGTCTGCCGCTGATTGCCGACGCAATGGGAAATAAAGCTAATGAAAAGGACAGAATAGGCTGGCATTATCTGCGGGATATGTTTTATAAATGGCTTGCAGGTGAAGCAAATGATGTGCCGCAAAATAATCCCAATCCCTTTTGGGTGGATATTGATTGGGTGCTAAGATATTTTCCAAAAGAATTTTTAACTATTACCTTTCCTCTCAATGCAACAACCGCAAGAGCAATTGATTCATTAAATACTATTCTTACCCGTGAGGGGTATTTTGAAAAACGGAATAAAGAATTTGATTTTATCAATAGCCCATGGCAGGAATGGGAAAAATACTATTATCAGCGTTTTGATGTGGAAGAGCGTCACTTGGTTGAAATAGGAATAATTGCAGCCTTGGAAACTTTTACTTTTCGCTTTTTGTCAAAAGGAAAAATTGAATACTTAGACGAAAATAAATATAAAATTATCGTTGAACAAGTTGCAGTTTTTGTGCATGATGTCTTTAATTTTGAGGGTAAAGGAACTCTTTTTTTTGATTATTTAGGTTATTGGAGTTGTGAAGAAAAAGATGTAAGTGGTGTTCCTAAAAATAATCGCTATGAAGCAATGAATAATGCAAAGTTTAGAGAATTTAGAGAATATAATAAAATTGGTAATGATTTTTTAGTGTTGTCACATCCTAAAATAATTGACAATTTTATTGAATATATTTATGATTATAACCATGAATAAAATATTAGTCACTATAAAAAATTGTTTAGTAATACAGGTTATAACTATTATAGTTTTTAACTTTTTTTTATCTAAAATTTTACCAAATGACGATAATATTTTTAAAGTTTTATTAGGTTATTTTAGAGGTATTCCCTTAGGTTTTTATTATATGTTTAACTCAGAGTTAAAGTTTATTTTATGGCCACTATTATTATTAACAATTTTTATAACAATATTCTTTATAAAAAAACAAAATAACACATTAACTTTTTTATTTTATTTTTTTTATACCTTTGTTTGGGCTTGTCCGGGATATTATCTAATTCTTTTTTTAGTATTTTTCATACAGAGTGACAGTTCGAGAATATATTAAAAATCCAACTCTCTCAAAAGGTGCGTAACGCACCTTTTTTATTGAATAAAACTCAAAAATTTTTGTCCATAGTGTCCATAGCGTCCATAGTGTCCACGACAAGTTTTAAAAAATGTTTTAGTTTGTCATATTATGAGTATTTGGACGAAAGAAGAATTAAAGACGCACATAGCTGCCTATAAAGAGGCTTTGCTTTCCTGTTCGCAAGGCAAGTCTTATTCCGTCGGCTCCCGTTCACTGACCCGTTCCGATATTCCCGAAATTCGGGAAATGCTCGGCTATTATGAAGAAGAACTCAATAAGCTGGATAAGGTGAAGTCTTCTTTTATCGTACAAGCTAAAATCCACGGTTCTTTCAGGCGGTAGTCATGGCGAATGCGATTTTACAAGGCAGGAAACTTCCAAGCACGAGTTATGAGGCTGGCTCGAACCGAGGCTCCATAGCGGGCTATTTTCCCGTCCGCACCTATTCCAAGGAATGGGAGGAAAACGAACGTTTATTGTCCAGTATCCGTGCCGATGATTTGGTCGCCAACGACTGGGCGGCGAAAAGCGCGACAAACGCCATAGTGACGAACAGCGTAGGCACGGGGCTTACGCCGCAGTCAGCCATTGCGTACCAGGAACTTGACATGTCCCCTGAAGAAGCGAATGCGCTGCAAAGCAAAATGGAATGGCTGTGGTACGAATGGACGGAAGAATGCCATTACCGAAACAGTCTTTCCTTTGACAGCCTGCAGGCTTTGGCAGTGCGTTCTTTGGTTCGCAACGGCGAGTTTCTGCACTTGCCTGTCATGGAGTTTCGTCCCGGAAACAAATTCGCTCTGAAGCTCCAAGACATAAAACCTCACAGGCTCTGTACGCCGTGCGATAAGAAGACAAATCCGCTCATTCACGACGGAGTGGAAATCACGGAAACAGGCATTCCCACGCATTATTGGATTTGCAGCCCCCGTCCGAGCAATATTATTTTGACTGAACAAAATTACTCTTCAAGCGAATTTAGGAAAATACCCGCAAAAATTGGGCACAGAAGAGGGATTTTTCATATTTTTATTCCGGATGAGGAAGAGAAGTATCGGGGAATTTCAGACCTTTCCGCCGGCATAAAATTCTTCAAGCATTTCAATGACGCTATCGACTACGAACTTGTTGCTCAGATAATAGCCGCAAGTTTTCCCGTGTTCATCAGCCTGGAAAAAAACAAGCAGGAACTGCCCTATGGCGTCGGGTTCGAAAAAAAGGAAGAAAATCCCCGTTATTTTCAGGAAATCAATCCCGGCTCAATCATGTACGGCAACGAGGGTGAAAAGCCGGAAATTTTGGAAAGCAAACGTCCGAGCCAGAACTTTTTGAGTTTCTGCGAGCTTGTTCTGCGCTCCGCTTCCGCATCTCTCGGTTTGCCATACGAGGAAGTCAGCAAGGATTTTTCAAAGACGATGTATTCGTCCGCCCGTGCGGCTATGATTGGTGCGTGGCGGATTTACGGCATTTACCGTGAGTTTTTCCGTCGGCATTACTGCCAGCCGCTTTGGAACATGGTCATGGAAGAGGCGTATTTGCGGGGATATCTGAACTTGCCTGCCGGAATGGATTTTTATAAAGCGCTTCCGTTTTTATGCAACTGCCGCTGGATAGGACCCGCCCGCGGTTACATCGACCCGCTGAAAGAGGTTCAGGCGAACATACTGGCGATAGACCATGACATCATGACTATGTCGGACAGCATTGCCGAGCGCGGCAGCGATTTTGATGAAACCATAAATCAGCGTGAATATGAAGAGCGGCGTATGCAAAAATTGCGGAGCCTACGAAATCCCGTACAGGATAAAAAACAAACAAATCTGCAAGATACAATAAAATCTGAAAACTCAGAGGAAGAACATGACAAGTAAAGTATGGGCGATTTTGCCGTCTGTTTTGGAAGATATTGACACGGAGAAAAAAGCGGTTCTGCAAAATGCGGCGTTTTTGAATGCGTTGCTTCCTCAGGTAAGGCATACTGAAACAACTGTGCGGAACGGCGTTGCCGTCATCAGCATCGAAGGAGCTGTTTACCGTAAAAAATCTTGGTTTATGCCGGGAATGACCCATAAGCAAATCAAGAATGAAATTGAAAAAGCCCTGCAACACGATGAAGTCAAAGCCATTTTTTACAATATTTACTCTCCGGGCGGGACGGTCGCGGGAACGCAGGAGCTTGCTTCCTTCATAAAGGAAGCCGCCGCCATAAAACCAAGCTGTGCTTTTGTCGACGGCATGTGCTGTTCCGCGGCGTATTGGCTTGCGTCCGCAACCGGCAGAATTTTCGCCACACAAAGCGCGGAACTCGGCTCAATCGGCGTGGTGCTGAAACATGCGGACGCCAGCAAGTTTCTTGAAAGCGCAGGAGTGAAATACACCCACATCACTGCGGGAAGCAAAAAAAGCGTCGGAGCGAGCGAAACGCCTTTATCCGAAGATGACAAAATGTACCTGCAAAATCAGGTGAACGGCATTTATGACGTGTTTTTGCAGGAAACAGCGCAAAATATGGGGCTTGATCTGGATAAGAAACTGGAATGGGCAGACGGCAGGGTCTTTTTGGGAAGAGAAGCCGTCGCTCTTGGCTTGGTTTCAAAAATCGTAAAAACAAAAGAAGAGGCGATGAGCTGTCTTCTTGAAAACATACAGGAGAAAACAATGGCGATACCTAACATGGAACAGAAAATTTCCCATGAACAGACCTCCTCACAGCAAACGGTTTCAACAATCAGCGAAAATTTGTTTGCTATTATTGAAACCGTTTGCGGAGCGGACAATGCGGAAAAAGTCAAAACGCTTGCGGAGTCAGGGCTGACAAAAGCGCAGGTTGAGGCGCTCGGCTCCGTGATTTCCGTAAAAACGGAACAAAAAAATGCGGAAGCGGTGCGGGAAACCAATCAGCAAATCTTGGCGGCGCTTATCGCGGCAAGTCCCGATGCCGTAAACAGTGCTTCAAACATGAACAAAGCAACGGACGAAGAGCAAACACTCATTGAAAGAATAGGAAACATGAAAGGATAAGAATATGCAGCATATTGAAACCTATCAAAGAAAAGCTTTTTTGCGCGACCACCCGCCGGTCATGGTAAAGGTCGAGCTTGCTTCGCAGGCTGAGGAACAGACGCTTTTGGCAGGCGCCGTGCTTGGAAAAAGCGCTACCGGAATCGGGGTTTACAAGGCGGCTGACGGCGAGGAACCTATCGGCGTTTTGGTGGAAGACGTGACCGTTCCTGCAAGCGGAAATGCCGTGTCTTCAATGTATGTCCATGCGGACATGGTTTTGGAAAACATCATTTTTGATGACAGCGTTTCCGCAGACAAACAAAAAACAGCCATTGCAGCGCTTCGCGGGCAAGGCGTATATATTTATTAGGAGCAAAATATGCCGTTATCACAATTCACCCCGCGCGTTTTAACGGGGGTCATCAATATCCGTCCCGTAAACAGACGTCTGTTCACTTCCTTTTTTCAGGACAACGCCCCGAGCGAAACGGACGTGTTCGAGCTTGAAACAAGCTATCAGGGACGGAAAATGCTTCCCGCCCTGTCTTATAACAACGCAGGCACCATGCGCGACGGCGAAGTCAGAACGCTTTCAGCCGTAAAGGCGCCTATTTTCAAACCCAAAAGAACCTTCACCGCGGCGGATAAATTTGTCCGTTCCAAAGGCATGACGCCCTATGACCATCAAGACCCGCTCGAACGAGCCATTGCGGAAGACATGGACGCCCACATTTCCGACATCGAATACATGAAAGAAATCATGTGCGCGAACGCCCTTGTGAACGGGAAAATTCCGCTTTGGAACAGCGTGAACGGCAAAGTCGGACAAATCGGTGAAATTGACTACAACCGCCCCGCAAGCCATACGGTGACGCTGTCCGGCACTGCCGTATGGAGCGACCCCTCTTCCGAACTCCGGGAGCAGGCTGAACAGTATTCAGCTATGATCATGGAAGCGACGGGCGGTTTCGGCGCAACGGACGTCATCATGGGGACAAAGGCGTTTTCGCTTTTTCTGAAGCATGCCGACGTCAGAGATTTGCTCGATATGCGGAATATCCATATCGGCGAATTGAACCTGCACACCAACAGCCTTTACCGCGGCAACTGGAACGGGCTGAACATCTGGACAATCAATGCGGGCTATGTGGATTTGGCAGGCAAGCAGCAGATGTTTATCCCCGCCGACGTCGCTTTGTTCGTGGCAAGGGACGCAAAGCTTGAAATCGATTACGGTCTGCCGTCCGATCTTGACTGTACAGGTCCCACGAAAATTTTTGCCAAGCAATACAAGGAAAACGATCCGTCAGCCTATTTCACGCTTGCGGAAAGCCGCCCGCTTCCGCAGGTGAAGCATGCGGGAGCGACTGTTTCCGTAAAGGTCACGGAGGGTTAGAAGATGAAAGTAATATTGAAATACGGTCACCATAACGGCGATCGCTTTTATCATGCAGGCGAAATTCTCGACTGCGATAAAAAGCTTTTTCACCTCCTTGTGAAACAAGGTCTTGCCATTCCTGTAAAAGAAGAAAGCCCGAAAAAGGAAAACGCTCCGAAAAATCCCGATGAAAGCGGATCTCAAGCCGAAAACGGGCAAAATTCCGGTGAAGCGGATAAAACCGACGGACAGCAGGATAACGGAGCAAATGAGCCAAGTGCGCCGAATGTGTCAAATGTGGCAGAAGCGGCGAAAAGGCAAAAGGCGAAATAATGTTCAACACACAGCTTGAAAAAGACATTTCTTCAATTTTTCTCAATCTTCGGGAATTTGCGGAGCAAATTGACCTGGACGGGCAAGAAGTTCCCGCGGTTGTCGAGGATTTGGAATTGTCTCCCGACAACTCCCGTGAGGGCGTGTCTTTCGAGGGGCGGACGCTTTATCTGCATGCGGTCTGTTTGCAGTATGAATATGTCCCCCATAAGAGCTGTCTTTTGAACGGCGAAGTCTGGTATGTGCTTGAAAGTTCCGTTGAGCTTGGGCTTGCGATTGTCAAATTGTATCGGGAAAAAGCCTGATGTCCTCCTATTTGCGCGTGGAAGTTCCCAATGCGGAAGAAGTGGTGCGGGAAATGCGGCGTTTGCTTGACGCCGCCCCTGAAACCATAAACAAGGCTTCGGCAAAAGCCATGAACAGGACACTTCGGCTTATTAAGAATGAAGCGGTCAAAATAGCCAGGCGAACCTATACGGCAAATCCTCGTAGCCTGAAAAAGCGGGCGAAAATAACCAAGGCGACCTCGAAACGCCAATATGCATGTCTTGAAATCAAGGACAGAAACGGCATAGGGCTTATCAATTTCGCTTCTCGTCCCGGAAACGTCCTTTCCTGGAAAGGCGTCGCCCCGAAAAAAAGAAAGAAGTTTGTGACAAACAAGGTTCGGCGTGACGGAAAAAGAAGGGTTTTCAACGATCACGGTTCGCCTTTTGTCGCCAAAGCCGATAACAAAAAGCATATCTTTTACCGTGACGGGCGGGACAAACTGAAAAGACTTTACGGTCCGAGCCTTATCTATGCTTTGTTCGGAGCGGGCAAGGAGCTTGAAAGCCATGCGGACGAAGCGTTTTCCCGTTTATTCAAAGAAGAGTTGGACAAAATTTTGCTGTAAGGTTCTGCAATAAGGTTTCATCATGAGAAGCAAAGAACTTTTATTGGCTGTTAAAGCCCATATTTCGGAACATCTGAAAACATATTCGGAAATAAATCTGAACGTGTTCATCCATAACCTGCCCGTGCAGGAAGTTTCGGACAGTGAAAGTCTTTTTCCGTTTGTCATTCTCCGTTTCGATGAGCAGGAACTGAACGGGGAATACACGGAAAGCACGCTTGTTTTCGCTTTGGGCGTCAATGATGACTCCTCGCAGGAAAATGCGGGCTTATTGTTGGCTGAAATTTGCGATGCGCTGACGGCGGTTTTTTACAACAACAGGATAACGGGAACTTTTTTTGAAACAAAGCTTCCCATAAAAATAAAACAAGCCGAACCTGAAAAGAAATGGAACGAATACCATTTTTCAAGCATGGAACTGACTTTTTCCCATAACACTTTGCCTCCCCGTCCGCTTGGCGGGGAGTACGAAAATGAAGGTAATATCTTATGAGCCAATACAAACACGGCGTGTATACGAAAGAAATGCCCACAAGCATAGTTCCGCCCCGCATAGTGGCGACGAACACTGTTTTTGCGGTAGGCACGGCCCCCGTGCATGAGCTGGACGAAGGCAAGAAACGCTACGTCAACGAGCCCCGCATGTACAATTCCTATGATGAATTTGTCGAAGAAATGGGTTATTCGGACGATTGGATAAATTACACCTTATGCGAACTTGCTGAATGCCATTTTTCAAAATTCGGCGCGGCTCCCATTGTCTGTGTCAATGTTTTCGACCCTGAAAAACATAAGACCAACGACGAGCCCGACGCATCAAAAGTAACGACTGCCGACATTATCGGCGGCATTGACGAAAACACCCTCGAGCCGACCGGTTTGGAATGCATAGACCTTGTTTTTACGAAATTCGGTCTTGTGCCGTTCGCCATTGTCGCGCCCAAGTTTTCCACGGACATCGCAGTCGCGCAGACCATGGCGGCGAAAAGCCAAAAAATCCTCGGGCTGTTCACTGCCATGGCATATGCGGACATCGATACGAAAAAATGCAGGAAATACGCCGACATCAGCGAATACAAGCAAAATAACGGTTTGAATCTGGCAGGTCTAACGCTTTGCTGGCCTAAGGTTGCGCTTGGGGACAAGGTTTATCACCTGTCAACGCAGCTTGTCGGCAGGATCAGCGCGGAGGATGATGCCGCAGGCGGTACGCCGCAAGTCAGCCCGAGCAATAAGACGGGGTATTTCGACCGTTCGATTACCGTTATCGACGGCGTGGAAAAGGAAGTTTGGCTTACTTTGGAAAATGCGAACTACCTGAACTCCCAGGGGGTTGTGACGACGCTTAATTTTGACGGCGGATGGCGCATTTGGGGCAACAGGACTGCGGTATACCCCGGCATTACCGACCCGAAAGACAGCTACTTATGCTGCCGCAGGTTTTTCAACTGGTACATGGCGCGCTTCATTCTGACCTATTTCCAGAAAGTCGACGCTCCCATGACGAAGCGGCTTATCAAGACAATCGTGGGTTCAGCCCAGCTTGACCTTGACGGCTTCACCTCCCGCGAAGTCATCTTGGGCGGCAGGATTTCATTCCTGGAAGATGAAAACCCCGTGACGGATTTGCTGAACGGTCTGCTTCGATTCCATATTTACATCATGCCGCCCATTCCCGCGGAATCGATTGAAGGCACATTTGAACTTGACCCCGAATATTTAAAAGAACTTTTTTCCGCTTAATATAATGGAGTAAAATATGAATTACATTCCAGAACAGACAATCGCATTCCGTATCTATGCCAACGGCTCGGATTTACTCGGCGTTGCAAGCGTGGAGCTGCCGGAGCTTTCCAATCTTACCGAAACCGTTTCAGGTACGGGTGTGCTCGGCGAATACGAAAGTCCCGCCATGGGGGCATTCTCTTCCATGAGCGTAACGCTCAAATGGATCAGTCAAACGGAAAAGGCTTTTACCATGCTCAATCCTTTTGTGCCGCTCATGCTCGAGTGCAAAGGCTCGCAGCAGCGGGCTGACAAAAATACGGGTGCAAAATACACCGTTCCCGTTGAGATAACCGTATTCGGCACAGCCAAGAAAGCAAGCACCGGTTCTTTTGAAACAAACAAGAAAATGGAAAATGAAACGGAAATCGAGGCGATACGCATTATCAATACCGTCAACGGCAAACAGAAACTGCTCCTTGACAAAACCAACATGATTTATGCTGTTGACGGTATTGATATTATGCTTCCCGTCCGGGCAAATCTTGGTTTGGCTTTTTAAGCCAGCACAGGAAGTGCGAAGCCGCGCAGCGGGAGTGCAGTGTTTTTCGCATAAAACACAAACGACAGCGAGTAAGTGGCAGGACGCCACTTCGAGCGCAGCTCTAAAGTCAATTATGCTTCCCGTCCGGGCAAATCTTGGTTTGGCTTTTTAATATAAAATATTAACAGTATCTTGATTGGGGCGGTTTCGCCTCAATCAAGAACAAACAAAGGAATATGATATGAAAATCACTTTAGCTCAGGGCTATATGAAAAACGGCGAAACAATCAAAGATATAGAACTGAAAGAAAAAATCACCATAGGCATGGAAGAGGAAGCCCTTGATATGTGTATCATGCTTGGCAAGGCGACCAATATTTTAACTGCGGAAATCTGTTCTTTGGCGGTTGCCGCAGGTCTTACCTATGATGATGTCAGAAATCTGCACCCTTACGACTATAACCTCATAAAAGGCGCATACAACCGTTTTTTTTCAAAAACTCCGACAGCGGGACTGACGGAACGGCAGGCAACGGGCGAAACGGAAAAACAAGAGAATTTGATGCAGTAAAACAATTAAAAAGCCTGTACAGGGCGAAAGTTGAATTTGCCATTGCTCTGTATACGCCAATCAACGTGATAAATGAAATGACAATCCGGGAATTTGCCGGGTATATCGATATGTTAATCGCCAGGAATAAAAAATGAGCAGAAAAGAAGTTGAATACAGTTTCGCGATAGGCGCAGCCTTATCTTCAAGTTTCAGGTCTGCCGTGACAGGTGCGAAAAGGGAATTTACGGGAATTGCCAAAAGAATCCAAGAACTGGAAGAAACGGATACCAATAAAATCGGTTCGCAGTTCATACGGCAGAAAGAGCATATTAAAAATCTCGGAAAGGAGCTGACAACAGCGGAGGGAAAACTGAAACTTCTGCAAAACCAAAGCAAAGAAGCGGGCAAACATACCAAGATTTTTGAATTGCAGGTTCAGGAAGCGGAAAAAGATGTCAGCAGGCTTTCACAGGCTCTTGACAGGAATGTTGCAAGCTATCAAAGAAATATAGCCCAAATCAGAAATACGCAAGGTTCCGTGTCCGGTTTGGCGGCAAAATATGCCAATCTCTCTCTTGAAATGGAAAAGGCGAACAGCTTTCAAAACAGGTTTAAAGCCCTGCAGGAAAAGCAGGAGCGTTTCAGGGCGAACCGTTCGTCCATTCAGGCGGAAATGATGCAAACCGCTGTTCCTGCTTTTGCTCTTTCTTTGCCCATAAAACAGGCTGTTGAATTTGAAGCTTCCATGGCGGATGTGGCTAAAACCATGGACGGCATGCGTGACGATGACGGCAATCTGACAGTCAAATATTATGAAATGGAACAGGCTGTTAAAAACATGGCAAGACAAATTCCTCTGTCCCATGAAGAAATTGCAAGCCTTTTCGCTGCCGCCGGACAGCAGGGTTTGACGGAATTGTCCGATATTCAGGAATTTGTGACCATGTCTGCGCAAATGGCAACGGCGTTCGGCATAAGCCAGGAACAGGCGGCGGACGCCATCGGCGGCTATCGGGCGAGTTTGGGGCTCAGCTTCGAGGAAACTCGCTCTATGCTTGATTTGATGAACCAGTTTGCGAACATGTCTTCGGCAACGGAACAGGATATTGCGGAAGTTGTCAGACGTATTGGTTCCCTTGGCGGTCAGGCAGGTATGGCAGTAAAACCAATGACAGCGTTATCCGCAACACTTGTCAGTATGAAAGTTCCCCCTGAACAGGCAGCAACAGGTATAAAAAACTTTCTTTTAACCATGACCTCAGGTAATGCTGCCACAAAACAACAAAGTATTGCCTTTAGAAAACTTGGCTTTGATACTGTAAAACTAGCCAAAGCTATGCAGGAGGACGCCCCTAATGCTGTCTTATCCTTATTAAATTCTTTGAAAAAATTGCCTAAGCATGAGCAACTTTCAACAATGCAGACGCTTTTTGGCAAAGAAAGCTTAAACGTTATTTCTCCCTTGCTTTCACAGCTTGATTTAGTAACAAGAAATTTAGAAATTTGTGCTGATGAAACACAATATGCCGGAGCAATGGCAAAAGAAGCAGGCGTTAGGTGGCAGTCAACTGCCGGGCAGCTGCAAACATTAAAAAATAAAACAAATGAAGTCGCTATCAATTTAGGCTCTGCCTTGCTTCCGGCGATAAATGATACCATAGCCGGCGTTAGCCCGCTTATTACCAATTTTGCCGAGTTTGCAAAAGAAAATCCCGAAGTTGTAAAAAATATCGTCGGTACGGCAGGGGCTTTGCTCGGTCTGAAAATGACAACCCTTGCCGCAAGGTATGCCATAAACGGTTTGCGAACCGTCTGGACTGTGGGGAAAATAGCTGGTACAGCCTTTTCTTTTGCGGTGAAAACACAAACATATTCACTTGCGAGGCAGAAAGCCTTCATGCTGGCAAGCGCGGCGGCAACAAAAATAAGCACAGCCGCCCACTGGGCGGGAAGAAATGCCGCTTACGCTTTTTCTTTTATGACACAGCGGCAGACGTATTCTTTAGCCGCGCAAAAAGTCGCCATGCTGGCGGCCAGCACGGCGACAAAGGCGGGCACGGCGGCGCAATGGCTTTTAAATGCCGCTTTGACGGCAAACCCCATAGGCATAATTATTGTCGGTTTGGGAGCGGCGGCTGCCGCCATGTACGCCCTGTATCAAACCTGCGAGCCCGTGCGTAAGGCTTTCGACTGGGTTTTCAGCGGAATAGCGAGTTTTGTCAAGGAAATATGGGACGGGATAGTCATGTTATGGAACGGTTTGAAAAGTCTGGGGCAGGCTGTCGGGCTTATTGACGAAGATAAAGACATTGATTTGACGGTGAATAAAAATCTGTCGGAAAAATTAAGTCCCGCCGCCGATGCGGTCGCCAATCCGTTTTCGGTATTTTCCGCTTCCGCCGCCGCCGAGGATTTCATCAGTCAATCGGAATATCGACAAAACTTTTCCAATGCGCAGGATATGCAGATTTCCGTGCCTATGACGTTCAACGTCCAAGGCTTGGATCAAAACGAATTTCGCAGACAAATGGAACACGCCCGTCCCGACATTGAGGAGATAATCAGAAAAGTCATGGAAAAAATAGCACACCAGAAAGAAAGGATAAGTTTTGCAAACTAAGGAAAATTTTATGCAGACAAAACGAACAATCCAGGGCGAAGCATGGGATATCATCGCTAAAAGCAAATATGGCTCCGAGTATGAAATGCACACGCTTTTAGCGGAAAATCCCGCGTGCCTGGATACGCTGCTTTTTTCCGGCAACATTCCCGTCAATGTTCCGGAGAAAGAAAAAACGACGGTAAAAATCCCCGCCACATGGGAATGATGATTGTTAAAATATTTCGGCATGCGAGCCGAGTCTGATTAAAATGAGGGTATCCAAATCGGGCTTTTGATAAATGAGGAGTAAATCGGGTTTAATATGGCAATCTCTATACCCTTTTTTATCCCCTGTCAGCAAATGGTCGTGATGACGTTCTTCCAACGGTTCGTTATTAACAAGCTTTGCAAGCAAGGGCATAAGAAGAGCATCAAGATTTGCATTTTTTTTTTTTTCCCTTTTATAATCTTTTTTAAAAGCGTTTGTCCATTGAATGGGGGTATCAGCCATCTTTATTCAATTCCTTGAACATATTTTCCAATGAGGAGGCGGTATGAATGTTTTTTGTTTCAACGTCGTGTATGGCTTGCAGCGTTTCGGGGTTGGAAGTGAACAGTGCTGACGGAATAGCCTTTTCATGGGCGACACGGGTTAAAACAATTCTGATTATGTCGGAAATGGATAAGCCGAAATTGGCTAAAACCGTGCTTGCTTCTTCTTTTATTTCTTTATTTATGCGGGCTTGGACGATTTGGCTTTGTGACATGGCTTTTTCTCCTATGTATATGTTTGTATATTATATGTAATACATATAAATACATTTGTAAATAAATTTTTTGTCCATGGGGAAACACTGATTATGCTTAAACAGAAAATGCGCCGTGCTTATGTGAGAATTTTGTATAAAAACAAAGAGCCGGAGAAAGAAAAAACGACGGTAAAAATCCCCGCCACATGGGAATGATGGGGAATAACGAACAATAAATCTTAAAGGGTGTGTTATTTGATGGTATGGCGTTATGATAAATGCAATTCTTTTTTTATAGCTTCTTGCAATAATTGTGAAAAATTAATGTTATATTCCAAAGCCTTCGCATTGAGCCATGCGGGCAAGGTAACTGTTCTATTTACGGCTTTATTTCTGTTTGCCAAGCGGACGGCAGGCATAAAAACATCTATAAGACTGACCGTATCGTTTTTTTCAAGAGCTATTTCAGAAACAGAACTTGCAGGCGGTATCCTTTCGCCGTCTTCCTCCAATCCCATGATAGTGATGCTGATAAGCTCCCTTGATGCCAAAAAGGCTTTTTCTTCTGTTTCCGCACAGGTTGCAACGTCCAAATCGGGAACAAGTATTGCAATTCCTTTTTCACCTTCGTTTCTGAAAATAACGGGATAAACATATATGTCTTTTTGTTTTGTTTTCATGGTATTACCTTATTTCAATTCGATGTTTGCTTGTTTAAAAATGGATTTCAGCGTGCTTGGGGGAATATCTTCATAAGGGTGGCTGACGGTTACGCGTCCTTTTTTGGTCGGATGTCTGAATTGATGATGACCGCCGGTGCAGTTCACTTCATACCAGCCGTCTTGCTCCAGGATTTTTATAATTTCTTTTGAAGAATAGCCTCCCCATATAAAATAATAAAAAATATCAATATGATGAGTAAAAAATAAGCCCAATTTCTTGGGCTTATTTTTTACTCATAAGCAAGAGCTGCTTTTACTAAAAATCCTGATCGGGTAAGCCCTAATTGTTCGGCTTTTTTGTCGATGTTTTCTAAAGCTGATTTTGGGAAACTCACGGTTATTTTTACTGGTTTTTGACTGGTATCAGAAGCCTTAAAAAATTGGATAAGAGGTTCAAAAGATAAATCAAGCAATTCTGCATACTCTTTCATTTTTGCTTTAGCTTTTTTCTTTACTTCGTTCAGTTTGGAAGGTTCGGGCACATTTCTTCGTTCTCTAATATATTCTTCAAGTGTAATATTTAAAGCTTCATCTCCTAAATCAAGACATTCTTCGATAGTATCGCCTTGAGTTGTAGCTTCTGGAAAATCTGGAAAAAATACGGTATATCCAGTTTTTTTATCTTTTAAAATATATGCATAATAATATTTCATAGTGTTTGTCCTTATTATTTAAGTTTTACGCCTGTTTGCTTTTCGATATCACGGACACGCAATTCATTTATTTCATTTTGTCTGCTTATTACGCTTAAAAATTTACCTTCTTTTGAATAAACCTTAGTATGGTTTCCTCCTTCTTTGAAAATAAGCCCTGCTTCGGCTAATTTTTGGAGTATATCCTTGCGTTTCATACGTTCTCCTAGTTTTATATTAAATACGTAAATTTTTACGTATTGTCAATATTTTTTGAAACAATAAATATTTTTGTAAATAAATTTTTTGTCCATATTCTCCATATTCTCCACTACGTCCACGACAAAGCTTTTTTTCTTTGGTAGATATGATGAAAACAATAAAAGAGGGTTTGCTTATGCTTACACAAAAAACGCGTCGCGCTTATGTGAGAATTTTGTATAAAAACAAAGAGCTGACCAGGGACATCACGCAGTTCATCGCAAAATTTGAGTATACGGAACGGCTTGACGGCGAGGCTGACGATATTTCCCTTTCTTTTTTGGATAAGTACGGAACATTCATTTATGAGCATTTCCTGCCTGACCGTGGGGACACGCTCATTCCGACACTGTATTTTGAACACTGGTATAAAGAAGACGAAATCCATGAAGTTTCTTTGGGTGAGTTTGAAGTGGACGAGTTTGAAATCGAGAACAGCTTGGGCTCGCAGATTATCAGTATAAAGGCTGTGCCGGCTTTGGTAAATTCTTCATTGGCGGGACAGAAAAAAAACAGGGCTTGGGAAAATGTGAAACTCTCTGCTGTCGCAGGCGACATAGCGAACACGCAGGGCGTGGAACTGCTGTACCAAGCGAAGGAAATTCTCTTACGGCGTGTGGACCAGAAAAACCAGTCCGACCTTGTCTTTTTGGCGGGCGTTTGCAGGCAGAACGGCTTGCGCCTGAAAGTTGCTGACAACAAAATCATTATCGAAGAAAGCAAAGAGCAGGAAAAAAGACGAATCATAACCCAAAGCGATTATTGCTCGTTCAATGTGCGCGTGCAAAGTCAGGACGTGTATAACGGCGTGCATATAAAATATTACGATGCCTTGGAAGAGAAAGATTTTGAATATCAATTTACGCCACAAAACGCCCCGAAAGTTGGCAAGGTTTTGGAACTCAATGACAGGGTGAAGAACTTTGCGGAAGCGGAGCAGGTGGCTAAGGCGCGGCTTAGGGAAAAAAACAAAAAGGCTGTGGAGCTTACCATGAAAATTTATCCCAATCCGTTTATCCGTTGCGGGACAAGGCTTGAATTCAGCCCCGTGGCGTATTTGGGAGAAACCTTTATCGTTTCGGAGATGAATTACAGCCTTGACGGGAAAACGCTTTTGCAAAATTTAAAACTCAACCTCTGTTTGGAGTATTGAAATGGATATACGGGAATTATTGAGGGTCGGAACGGTTACCGTAAAAGACCCCGAAAATATGTGCTGCAGGGTGACTTTTTCAGATACGCCAACGAACGCCGTAACCTCTTACTGGCTTCCTGTTTTGGTTACCCGTGCCCATGGCGACACGTATTACGATTTGCCTGACATCGGCTCAAAGGTGCTTTGCGCTTTTTTGCCGAACGGGCACGAAGAAGGCTTTATTTTAGGCTCGTATTACCCGAAGGGAAAAGCACCCGAAACCGACGGTGATATTTATTGCCATGCGTTCAAGGACGGGACGTATATAGAATACAATAGGAAAGAGCATAGACTGTTTGCTTCCTGCGTTGGCGATGTGGAAATTACGGCGCAAAATAATATGAAAATAAATGCAGACAATGTTTCTATCAAGGCACAGGGTATTATCAACTTACTGGCTTCACAAATCATTGCTCAAGAGGGATAACTATGCCGGCAATCACAAGAAAAGGCGATAAAAGTACGGGGCATGATAATTGCGCCCCGGTTGAAGCGATCGAAGGCGCAAATAATTTTTTAGTCAATGGCAAGCCCGTTGTTTTGGTTGGCGATAAATACGCTTCGCACGGTTGTTTGGTGCATAGTTCGCATCAAGGACAACTTGCAGGGGGCAGTTCCTCGTTTTTTGTCAATGGGCGTGCCGTGGGGCGGGTAGGCGATCCCATAAGCTGCGGAGGAACCGTGGCGGAGGGAGATAGTTTTTTCATTATTGGCAACGGGAATGAGAAAGCTTTGAATAAAGCAGGGTATGAATTAAAAAAAACAGTTACACGACATACAAGAAGAAAAGAAGACGATATTTTCTTCTGCCTGCCGCTGATTGCCGACGCAATGGGCAATAAAGCCAATGAAAAAGACAGAATAGGCTGGCATTATCTGCGGGATATGTTTTATAAATGGCTTGCAGGTGAAGCAAATGATGTGCCGCAAAATAATCCCAATCCCTTTTGGGTGGATATTGATTGGGTGTTAAGTTATGAAAAAGCCGAAGAACAATGGAATAAGGCTATAGAAGAATTAATTTTAAATGAAAACGCAATAAAAGAAATAAAATCTCATCTGATAGAATTGGGTTATATTGCAGAAAAAAGAACGGAATTTGATTTTATCAATATCCCTTTTTCAGAATGGGACAAACATCATTATCAGCATATATCTATTGATTTTTACGACTGGAATTTAATTGTTGAAGCCTTTACCCAATTTACAGGGTTGTTTGTAGCTTTAGGAAGTTTTACTTTCAAGTTCTTAGCTAAAGGAAAAATAGAATATCATGAAAACGACTTTTCTGTTCAGATAGAACAGCTAGCAGGTTTTGTACATGATTTATTTAATTTTGAACCTTCAGAATTTCGTCCGAAAGATATTTTAGGATATTGGAACTGCGCAGACAGGCAGATGAATATTTATGAATTTATTGATGGCAAATTAATGACTAATGGAAGATTTAGAATATTTAGAAAGCATAATAAGATTGGAAATGATTTTATAGTATTATCCAATCAAAAATTAATTGACCTATCTGCAATTATTTAGTATTTTCATCAAATGAATATACAAAATAAAAAATTTCATATTTTTTTGTCTTTTTCTTTAATTTTTTTACCTTATATAATCCTTGTAGGAATTTTCAATATTTTTCTTTATTTTTATCATGGTTATAATGAGTTTCTTATTGTAGATTGTTATGCTATGTTATATTATTTTTTTATTGAAGGATTATTTAAATTTGAAGAAGCTTGGGGGTATTGTTATCTTTTTAGTGCATATTATACATTAATTATAGAGTGTTTTTTTCCTACTCTTATGGGAATGATATATTTATATTTATCAAGTAAGGTGACGTATAATTTTTGGAAAAATCAGACGAAGCAAAATAAACGCCGTTTGTATTTGGTAAATAGTTTTTTGATAAGTCCAATAGGGGTAATATTGACATGGATAGTTTTTCAGATAATTTTGAAACATATTAATCATTTTTATTATGGTTCTTAATAAGATACATTTTATCATTGAGATATAATTTATTTTTTAGTTGGTAATCATTTTATGTGTTTTATACTGTTATTTGGACATTACAGGGGGATTTTATTTTCTGTGTCCTCCATGCCCGGAAACGGCTCAGGAATATATTAAAAATCCAATTCTTTCAAAAGGTGCGTAACACACCTTTTTTATTGATTAAAGTCAAAATTTTTTTATCAATAGTGTTTACAGTAAGAAATAAACTTCTTTGTGAGCATAACGAAATAATAACACGGCATACAAGAAGAAAAGAAGATGATATTTTCTTCTGCCTGCCGCTGATTGCCGACGCAATGGGCAATAAAGCCAATGAAAAAGACAGAATAGGCTGGCATTATCTGCGGGATATGTTTTATAAATGGCTTGCAGGTGAAGCAAATGATGTGCCGCAAAACAATCCCAATCCCTTTTGGGTGGATATTGATTGGGTGCTAAGATATTTTCCAAAAGAATTTTTAACTATTACTTTTCCTCTCAATGCAACAACCGCAAGAGCAATTGATTCATTAAATACTATTCTTGCCCGTGAGGGGTATTTTGAAGAAAAGAATAAAAAATTTGATTTTATCAATAGCCCGTGGCAGGAATGGGAAAAGCTTTATTATCAGCGTTTTGATGTGGAAGAGCGTCACTTGGTTGAAATAGGAATAATTGCAGCCTTAGCAACATTTACGTTTCGCTTTTTGCCAAAAGGAAAAATTGAATATTTAGGTGAAAATCAATATAAAGTTACTCTTGAACAAGTGGCTATTTTTGTTCATGACTTATTTAACTTTGAAGGAGATGCAGTTTTTGGGTTTGATACATTAGGTTATTGGAGCTGTGAGGAAAAAGATGTGAGTCCTATTCCCGGCTTTACAAATAAAAGTTATATAAAAATATGTAATGCAAAGTTTAGGGATTTTAGAGAATACAATAAAATTGGCAATGACTTTTTAGTGTTGTCAAAGCCTAAATTAATTGACAATTTTGTTGAATATATGTATAATTATAACTATGAACAACATAATATTTCATATCCGTAACGTTTTATTAATACAATTTTTTATTTTTTTATCTTTTTTTATTTATTTATATATTGCAAGAAATGAACACTATAATTTCTTTTTATATTTTTTGGGTGGTATAGGTAGTTTCTTTTGTGAATATATTGATTTATTAGGATATAAAATAAATAGTGTCCTTTGGGAATTATTAATAATAACTTTCATTGTAACAATAGCATTTTTCAAAAAACAAAATAACATAACGGTTTTTTTCTTTTATTTTTTCTATATTATTGTGTGGGGAATACCAGGTTTCTTTTTTTGGGAGGTTTTGGGTTTTATTGGTAGTGGAAGATAATAAAATAACTTTGTATTAAATCTTTCTCTCTCAAGAGGTGCGTAACACACCTTTTTTGTTGAATAAAGTTCAAAAAATTTTTGTCCATAGTGTCGCAAAATCTTCAGATTTGAAAATGCAAGGCTTATGGAGCCTATTCTTGACAAAATGTGATATGCAGATATAAAAAGAAATAAAGGTCTTGAGGAGGTTGGTATATGGCAAAAATTATTTCTTTTTTCAATCATAAAGGTGGAGTAGGCAAAACAACGAATGTACACAACATTGCTTGTGCACTGCGTGAGTTAGGTAAAAAAATTCTTGTTGTTGACGCTGACCCACAAATGAATTTAACAGCCCGTATTGCTGGTTTTTCAATGGAAAGCGAATATAAAGATGAAGATGGCACAGAATGGCGGGAATTTAATGCCCAATATAC
This sequence comes from Taurinivorans muris, assembly GCF_025232395.1. Lineage (GTDB taxonomy): Bacteria > Desulfobacterota > Desulfovibrionia > Desulfovibrionales > Desulfovibrionaceae > Taurinivorans > Taurinivorans muris. Next base: position 753,602 of record NZ_CP065938.1, on the reverse strand, counting down.
CTCACTTGATGAAGTAATTTATTCTGTAATTAGAGGTGAAAAAACTCCAATAAATTTTTATTTACAAGAATTTGAAAGTAAAAAAAACGGATCAATCAATCTTATAGCAAGTTCTTTTCGCTTGGCGGAGTTGGAGACCGATTTAGTTGATATTATTAAACGGAATAATACATTTGATAAAGGAAGAATTTATAATATTGAAAAATTTTTCCGTGAACAATTAATAGATTATGATTTTATTCTTATTGATTTTTCCCCAAGTGCAAGTAGTATAATCAATGGTATTCTGATGATGATGTCAGATTATTTTATTGTTCCGACTTTTCCTACTTTATTTAGTTTACAAGCAGTTGAAAACCTTGAAAATGTCATAAAAAACTGGTCTTCTGTATTAGAAAATCAAAAACAGACAGCTACAGAGCATGGTTTGAGTTTCAAACCCAAATTTTTAGGACTGATTATTTCAGCAGTAAAAAGAAGAACAACAAAAGGAATAACCGCTCCAACAGGAACAACGGATAAATGGATTGAGCTTGTGAATACAAGAATAAAAGATTTTTATTCCTATGCTTATAATGTAGACAGAGCAATTTCTGAAGAAAAATTCAGAAAAATATTTCCTCAATATGAACCGTTTATTTTAGGTATATCCTATGATTTTACACTTCCAATACGGACAAACGCAGAAGATTTAGGAAAGTCTGAATTTGATTTAATACCAAAAGAACTTCCTAAAACTGTTCCAAGTAAACGAGAAGATGAACATGGTAATCCTATAAAGGTGGACCAATATAAAGAATCACATAAGCTGATAAAAGAGACATATTCTTATATAGCAAAATGTTTGATCAAGTTATAATATAATTAATTTATTCCAATCCTCTCAAAAAGGTGCGTAACGCACCTTTTTTATTGTAACCTTTAGCGACAATAAACCACCTGCTATGCAGGTGGAATTAAAAATTTTTAGATACAAGAATGTCCTCCTTTGGTATACATTTGATGTGTTCGTCAATCAAAACCAAAGGAGGACATTTCCATGACTGGAAATCAAAGTTTATCTCATACCAAATGGAATTGCAAATATCATATAGTGTTTGCCCCAAAATATCGCCGTCAAATAATTTATAATAAATTAAAAGAAGATATTGGCAAAATTTTGCGTCAGCTTTGTGAACAAAAGAAAGTAGAAATACATGAAGCCAATGCATGTAAAGATCATATTCACATGTTAGTGTCTATTCCTCCCAATCTTAGTGTATCGTCATTTATGGAGTACTTGAAAGGGAAGAGTTCTTTGATGATATTTGATAGACATGCCAATTTAAAATATAAGTATGGCAACAGACATTATACATTCGAAATCAATTGAATGAAGACATAATCAATGACCAAATGACGTTCAAAGAATATTTTGACCCGTTTACGGGCAGTAAGAATAATTAAGGCAATGATAAGCTATTTAGTAGTAGCTTGTGAATGTAATGCGATTGGCGAACACTTCAAAACGCCTTTAGGCGTAAGCCAGTAACATGCCCTTCTAGGGCTTGAGAAAACTACCCGATCAGCGGGTGGTCTTTATTTGAATAAAGTTCAAAAAATTTTTGTCCATAGCGTCCATAGTGTCCACGACAGGAAAATAAAACTTTGCTAATACAGAATAGGCTGGCATTATCTGCGGGATATGTTTTATAAATGGCTTGCAGGCAAAGCCAATGATGTTCCGCAAAATAATCCCAATCCCTTTTGGGTGGATATTGATTGGGTGTTAAGATATTTTCCAAAAGAATTTTTAACTATTACCTTTCCTCTCAAAGCAAAAACAGACAAGGCTATTAGATCATTAAATATTATTCTTGCCCGTGAGGGGTATTTTGAAGAAAAGAATAAAAAATTTGATTTTATCAATAGCCCGTGGCAGGAATGGGAAAAGCTTTATTATCAGCGTTTTGATGTGGAAGAGCGTCACTTGGTTGAAATAGGAATAATTGCAGCCTTAGCAACATTTACGTTTCGCTTTTTGCCAAAAGGAAAAATTGAATATTTAGGTGAAAATCAATATAAAGTTACTCTTGAACAAGTGGCTATTTTTGTTCATGACTTATTTAACTTTGAAGGAGATGCAGTTTTTGGGTTTGATACATTAGGTTATTGGAGCTGTGAGGAAAAAGATGTGAGTCCTATTCCCGGCTTTACAAATAAAAGTTATATAAAAATATGTAATGCAAAGTTTAGGGATTTTAGAGAATACAATAAAATTGGCAATGACTTTTTAGTGTTGTCAAAGCCTAAATTAATTGACAATTTTGTTGAATATATGTATAATTATAACTATGAACAACATAATATTTCATATCCGTAACGTTTTATTAATACAATTTTTTATTTTTTTATCTTTTTTTATTTATTTATATATTGCAAGAAATGAACACTATAATTTCTTTTTATATTTTTTGGGTGGTATAGGTAGTTTCTTTTGTGAATATATTGATTTATTAGGATATAAAATAAATAGTGTCCTTTGGGAATTATTAATAATAACTTTCATTGTAACAATAGCATTTTTCAAAAAACAAAATAACATAACGGTTTTTTTCTTTTATTTTTTCTATATTATTGTGTGGGGAATACCAGGTTTCTTTTTTTGGGAGGTTTTGGGTTTTATTGGTAGTGGAAGATAATAAAATAACTTTGTATTAAATCTTTCTCTCTCAAAAAGGTGCGTAACGCACCTTTTTGATTGAATAAAGCTCAAAAATTTTTGTCCATATTCTCCACTACGTCCATATTGTCCACGACAGGAAAATAAAACTTTGCTAATGCAGTAGTAAACCACTTATGGGAGTAAACTATGCCGGCAATCACAAGAAAAGGCGATAAAAGTACGGGGCATGATAATTGCGCCCCGGTTGAAGCGATCGAAGGTGCAAATAATTTTTTAGTCAACGGCAAGCCCGTTGTTTTGGTTGGCGATAAATACGCTTCGCACGGTTGTTTGGTGCATAGTCCGCATCAAGGACAACTCGCAGGCGGCAGTCCTTCGTTTTTTGTCAATGGGCGAGCAGTGGGGCGGGTAGGCGATCCCATAAGCTGCGGAGGAACCGTGGCGGAGGGAGATAGTTTTTTCATTATTGGCAACGGGAATGAGAAAGCTTTGAATAAAGCAGGGTATGAATTAAAAAAAACAGTTACACGGCATACAAGAAGAAAAGAAGATGATATTTTCTTCTGCCTGCCGCTGATTGCCGACGCAATGGGAAATAAAGCCAATGAAAAAGACAGAATAGGCTGGCACTATCTGCGGGATATGTTTTATAAATGGCTTGCAGGTGAAGCAAATGATGTTCCGCAAAACAATCCCAATCCCTTTTGGGTGGATATTGATTGGGTGTTGTCGTATGAAAAAGCTGAAGAACAATGGAATGATGCAATAGAAACACTAATTTTAAATGAAAATGCAATTAAGCAGATAAAAAAATATTTGCACGAATTGGGCTATATTGCAGAAAAAAGAACGGAATTTGATTTTATTAATATTCCTTTTTCAGAATGGGATAAACATCATTATCAGCATATTTCTATTAATTTTTATGATTGGAATTTAATTGTGGAAGCCTTTACCCAGTTTACAGGATTATTTGTTGCACTTGGAAGTTTTACGTTTAAATTTTTAGCTAAAGGAAAAATTGAATATTTTGAGAATAATTTTTCTGTTAAGGTAGAACAGATAGCTGGTTTTGTACATGATACATTTAATTTTGAGAGTTCTGAAAATCCATTTAAAGATATTTTAGGATATTGGAATTGTGCAGATAAGCAAATGAATATTTATGAAGTTATTGATGGTGAATTAATGACGAATGGCAGATTTAGAGAGTTGAGAGAATATAATAAAATTGGGAATGATTTTACAGTATTATCTAATCAAAAAATAATTGACGTATTTGCAATTATTTAGTATTTTTCATTAAATGACTACACAAAATAAAAAATTTCATATTTTTTTGTCTTTTTCTTTAATTTTTTTGCCTTATATTTTATTGTTTGGTTTGTTAAAGAATATACTTCATAGGTCTGAAAGTTATATACAGTGTATCATGGCTTGTTATGAAGGTATTTATTCCTTTTTCATCAATGGATTAATTAACGCAAAAGAATATTATGATTTTTATCAGGTAGATATAAAATATTTTATACCTACTTTAATAGGAATAATATATTTATATCTATCAATTAAAGTTACATATAATTTTTGGAAAAATCAAACTAAGCACAATAAATGTTGTTTATATTTTGTAAACAGTATCTTATTGAGTCCATTAGGCGTAATAATTACTTATATGATTTTAGCAATAAGTTATTATTTGATCACTCTTATGAAATAGTTTTATATTGTATAAAAATAAAAAATCCAATTCTTTCAAAAGGTGCGTAACGCACTTTTTTTATTGAATAAAGCTCAAAAATTTTTGTCCATAGTGTCCATAGCGTCCATAGTGTCCACGACAGGAAGATAAAACTCTGCTATCATGCTCCATATCTATGCAAGGAGTTTTTTATGTTGGTTGGAAGTCTTGGCACTTTTCTTTTTCGCACCAGTTCTTTTGATGTTACGACATTTAAAAATCTTGCACGCAAGAGAAACTATAATTTTTTAGAGCATGAAGTGGTAAAAGGCAAACCGTATCTGCAATTTGCCGGTGAGGCTTTGGAAGAAATCACCTTTGACATGGTCCTTGACCGTGGGCTGAACCCGCTGCCGAAAGACTGCTCCAAACAAAGGGACGAGCTTGCCGCAATGGCGAAAACAGGTAATGCCTTCGCCCTTGTCATCGGCACGAAGTACCTGGGTAATTTTGTCATAAGAGATATTTCCGAAAAAGACAGGGAAATACTTGGCAATCTTATAACAAGAATGGATTTGTCTGTGTCTTTGAAAGAATACCATTAAGGCGGCGTTAGCATGGAATATCTGCATAATAAAAAAGCCATACAAATCGGGGCGAAAGGTTTGCAAGGGCTGTATCAGGAAATCAATACGCTTTTATCAACGCGCAAAGGCACGGTTCCCCTTGATCGTGATTTCGGCGTTTCGTGGGATTTTATCGACAGCCCCATAAACGAGGCGAGACCGCTTATTGTGGCGGAACTGGTTACACAGCTTGAAAAATATATCCCGCGTATAAAGGTGACGGGCATTGATTTTGAAAATCAATTCAATCTGAACGGCAAGCTGTTTCCGAAAATAACCTTTGAAATTCGTGAGGAATATAAAAATGAATTTATTTCATGAAAGCACAGGATGTGCGTGCCTCGCGCCACCGAAGGCAGCAAAGCTGTTTGCGTTAGTGAGCTTGCGAACTTTACGCAAATGGACAGCAGAGATAGAGGGAGCGAAGCAATTTTCGCATAAATTGCAAGCGACAGTCAGTGAGCTTACAGGACGTAAGCTCCGAAACGTTATCGTAAAGGTCATCCGTGAGGAATACGCCCATGATTTCCGATGATTTTTCATTTTTAACCGCGGAAAGCGGAAGAACCCCGCAGGAAACGGAAAACAATATCATCAAACGCTATGAGGAACTGGCAGGAACAACCCTGTACCCTGCCGACCCCGTGCGTCTGTTTCTGAAATCCCTTGCCTATACGCTCTCCGTGCAAAATGCGGTGATTGATTACGCAGCCAAGCAAAATTTATTGGCATATGCTTCGGGTTTGCATTTGGATCATTTGGGCGAGCTGATGGGCGTGAAACGACAGGAAGCGAAGCCTGCAAAGACGCTGCTTAAATTCGGTCTGTCCGAGGCGCTCGGCTTTGACGTCAGCATTCCCAAAGGCACGCGCGCCGCAACCAAGGACGGCGAGGTTATTTTCCAAACCCTTGAAAACGGCGTTCTTGCGGCAGGGGAAACAAATACGGATATTTTGGCGGAATGCAGTCTTGGCAATGAAAAAGCCAACGGACTGCGCCAAGGGCAAATAAGCGAAATTGTCGACCCCCTGCCCTATGTGACGGTTGTTGAAAATTCCGAAGACGTGACAAACGGTGATGAAACGGAAGACGACGAACACCTTCGGGAGCGGATACGCCTTGCTCCGGAAACGTTCACAGTCGCGGGAAGCATGGAAAGCTACGTTGCGCAAACCAAAAACGCAAGCAGCGAAATTTCAGCCGTCACCGCCACAAGCCCCACGCCCGGAATTGTGGACATCCGTTTTGTGCTGAAAGGCGGAGAACTTCCGAACAGCGCCATGATTGAGCTTGTGCAGAATTATCTGTCAGCGGAAGATGTGCGGCCTCTGACGGATTTTGTGCAGGTTTCAGCCCCCGATATTGTGGAGTATGAAATTGCCTGCACGTGGTTTTTGGAACAAAAAAACAGTGCGCAGTACGCCCTTATTCAATCGGCTGTGAACAAAGCCGTTGAAAACTATGTCTTGTGGCAGAAAGAAAAGCCAGGACGGGACATCAATCCAAGCGAACTGACGCGGCTTATCATGCAGGCAGGGGCGAAGCGCGTGGAAATAACAAGCCCTGCTTTTGAAAAAATTGAGCAAACTCAAATAGCCAAAGAAACCAATGTGCAGGTGACTTTCGGAGGGGTCGAGGTTGAGTAAAAATGAGCAAATTTCTTTCCGATACGCCGTTATCCGATGTACTCCCGCCAAGTATACGAAATGATGAAAGCATGCAGGCAAGCCTTGCCGGCATTGAGCAGCAGCTTTCGGACAGCACAGCCCGCATCGCAGGCTTGCTCTTGCTTTCAAGGCTTTTCGATACGGATGGGATTTCAGAAAATGCAAGTGAAGTTTTGCAAAGAATAGCCTCGCTCGGGGGCTATCGTCCTTTGGAGGAAAACCTGCTCGACCTGCTTGCGTGGCAATTCCATGTTGACGATTACGATATAGCGAAAAATTATCGGGAAAAGCTTGAAATGGTGAAAGCAAGTATCCAAATTCACCGTAAAAAAGGCACGAAATGGGCGGTAAAACGAGCTGTCGAGGCAGCCCTGCAAGACACGGAACTTCGGATAAAAGAATGGTTTGAAACGGATTATAATAGCACAGGAAGTGCGGAGCCACGCTGTGCGAGCGAAGCGAAAACCACGCTTTTCGCAAGCGAGAGCGAGTGTCAGGCAGGATGCTTGACCGAGCGTCATGGAGAGGAATGGTTTGAGGCTGATTATAACGGCAGTCCTTACCATTTCAAGGCGGAACTCACGGTGCTTGGCGAAGAGCTTTTGTTCGACCATGTCTTGCGGGCGAAAAGGATTGTTGAAACAACAAAAAGCCTGCGTTCCCATTGCGACGGAATAACCGTTGCCATAGGTTCGCAGGGTGAAACGAAATACGGGTTTTGTACGGCAATCGCAAATATCATGATTATTGAGCCTGAACTTGTTACAGAACTTGGTGCGAAAGAAAATCAAAGTTGGCAGGTACAAGCCATGCATACGGAAAGCATTTTGTCCATCCTGCCAAGTGCGGAAGAACAGCAGCGCGGAGCGATTATTCGCATAGTGTATGCAAAATAGAAAAAAGCAGGAAAGGAGCAAAGTTATATATGACGCAATTATCCAATTCTCAGAAATTTAAAACAGTCACTACAAATCTCGGGCGGAATGCGGTGGCAATGGCGCATGCCACGGGCACAAGCATAAAGCTTACGCATATGGCGGTGGGTGACGGCAGCGGGCAGCCCATTGAACCTGATTCAACCATGACAAGCCTTGTGCATGAAACGTACAGAGGGCAAATCAACGACATTGTCATCAATAAAGACGTTGAAGGCGAATTTACGGCGGAGCTTCTTATTCCTCAAGTCGTCGGTGGATTTTTTATTCGGGAAGTGGGACTGTTTTTTGAAGACGGAACCATGTTCGCTGTCGGCAATACGCCGCTGACCGAAAAAACCGATCTTCAGTCAGGCGCGGCGACTGATTTGCTGGTGCGTATGATTATTCGTGTTTTGGACGCAGGAACCATTGAAATTTTTATAGACCCCGCCCAAGTTCTCGCAACGCGCGAATTTGTGGAGCGCATGCTTGGCGAACACGACAGCGACCCGAACGCCCACGAAGAGATTGTTGAAAAACTGAAAGCCGATATTGCGTTATCCGCTCAGCTGACGCTCATCGGCAGCCGCAGCACGGCGGGCGGCTGGACTTTGCTTGTGACACCCGATAATCCGCTTTTTCTTTATCTGCACAGTCCAAGCAACATCAACGCAAGGGCGTATTTCATGCCCAAAGACGGGGCGGTGCAGGAAGAGCGCACGCCGGTTTTGCTCGGGGTTGACGAGCTGACCGGCGTAAAAAGTTCCGGCGTTGTGACAATTATTCCCAAAAATGACGTGCTGATTTTGGAAGTTTTTGAAATTTCAACCGCAACAACGATTTATGCTTACCAGTGAGATGACGCTCGGAGTGGCTTCCTGTCACTCGCTCTCGCTTGAAAAAATGAGGTTTTTATGAATACGGCAACGTATATAAAAGAAGTGAACAATACTCCTGTGCTGTTCAATATTGATAATGCTCGTGATATGGCAAATTTTGAAGCGTTGCAGGCGATTAAAATGCCTGAGAACATGGCAAATGAGATTTTCGGAAATAACACCAGATACGCGGATAACACGACCTGCATAATCACGGAAAATTCAGGTAATGCGGAATTTCCGTTCAATGTGCAATTTGACGCCTCGAAAATTATGGCAAAACCGCAAACAACAAGGAAATTGACGGAAAATTATCTTGCAGGGCTTGGTATGCCAAGCAATAAATTTATTCGGTTTACTCCGTATAGTGGTTTTGTTTATACGGCTCCTGCCAATGGTTACATCCATGTTTGTGCTACTAAAGTGAATTATAAAACAACAGGAATTTTAGGATTACATATTTTGGATGAAAATAAAAATGCTATTTATTCAGCCGAGGGGCATGACCATACGGAAATTCAAGCTTGGCACGACTGTTTTCTGCCGATCAAAAAAGGATATGGCTGTGAATTTTATATTCAAAACCTGAATAGTCCTATTGGAAGATTTATTTACGCTGAAGGCGAAATTTGATTTGAAACAACAATAAACAAAGGAGTGAGAAATGGGCAAATCCTATATATATATATATAGCGAACGGCGCGCCGGCGATTTTGAATGTGGATAACGAAACGGACGGCGAAGCTTGGGAAAAGCTCGGGGCAATCAGGATGCCCGAAAACATGGCAACTGAAATTTTCGGGGAGAATGTCAAGTATGCGGATAACACAACCTGCGTAATTACGGAAAACCCTGACAATGCGGAATTTCCGTTCAATGTTCAATTCGATAGTTCTAAAATCCCCGCCATGCCTCAAACCAAAAGGAAATTGACGGACAGTTATCTTGCAGGAATTGGTATGCCAGCTACAAAGAAATATATAACTATCAATCTTCCTGTTCTAAGCGACGGATCTACTTGGAATGGAGCATTTTATGACGCTCCTGCAAATGGCTGGGCATTTATCAGTGCCGAACCGGCGGCAGGTAAAAACTGTTTAGTTAGTGTGAGCAATTTCAGTAATCCTGTAATTCGTTCAACTGCTTTGGGAAGCGGCGGGAGTTCTGCTAGTGCGGGTATTCCGATAAAGAAAGGTGAATGTATTCATTTTGTCACACGTGACACATCTGCACGATTTGGTTACTTTTTTTACGCTGAAGGCGAAATTTGATTTGAAACAACAATAAACAAAGGAGTGAGAAATGGGCAAATCCTATATATATATATATAGCGAACGGCGCGCCGGCGATTTTGAATGTGGATAACGAGGCGGACGGTGAAGCTTTGGAAAAACTCGGGGCGATCAGGATGCCCGAAAACATGGCAAGCGAAATTTTCGGAAATAACGCCAAATATGCAGATAACACGACCTGCGTAATTACGGAAGACCCTGACAATGCCGAATTTCCGTTCAACGTGCAATTTGACGCCTCGAAAATTATGGCAAAACCGCAAACGGATAAACTGCTGACGGATAGTTATATGTCAAAACTTGGTTTTCCGCAAATAACCAATTACATAAATATCCCCTTGACATATGTGCCAATAGAAAACTTGCATAATTTTACTGGATATTATGCTGCAAACTTTACTGCTCCGGCAAACGGTTGGATTTATATCGCTGGAAATGCTACTGGCACCGATAGCATATACTCCTCAAGTTATGTTACTGAAAGTAAAAGAATTTACGGCATGAGCAGTTCATTTGCAGCTCCCACAGGATATTGTGCTTCACTTGTACCTGCAATTAAACGTGTAGGGTATGATCTAAGGATTCAGCACTGTAACAATATAACTGCACGGTTTATCTATGCACAAGGCGAAATTTGATTTGAAACAACAATAAACAAAGGAGTGAGAAATGGGCAAATCCTATATATATATATATATAGCGAAAGGCGCGTCGACGATTTTGAATGTGGATAACGAGGCGGACGGCGAAGCTTTGGAAAGATTAGGGGCGATCAGAATGCCCGAAGCTATGGTAAGCGAGATTTTCGGCGATAACGCCAAATATGCGGATAACACGACCTGCGTAATCACGGAAAACCCGGGCAATGCGGAATTTCCGTTCGATGTGCAATTTGACGCCTCGAAAATTATGGCAAAACCGAAAACAACAAGAAAATTGACGGACAGTTATCTTGCAGGAATAGGCATGCTAAATTCGGCTAAACATATTGACATTCAGTTTAGTTATAATCCTGAAAGTAAAAGGTATCATGCAAATTTTACCGCTTCTGCAAATGGCTGGGCGCATGTTTTTGGGCAAGCAAATGAGACGAATGCTTCTTATTCAAGTGTTTGGCTTCATGTCGGTAGCGTGTTTGCCAGCAGTAATGCCGGAGCTCCCAATATTGAATGCGGAGTAGTTTTGCCGGTATCAAAAGGTCAAAGTTTTATTGCAGGCACTCAAAATTGCAAAAACATAAAAGCACAATTCTTTTATGCAATAGGGGAAAAATAAATGATATACATAGAAAACATCGAAAATCACAAACTGGGCAGTTTCACGGAAAGTGAAGAAATTGCCAAGGACTTGGGCTGGACGCTGACCCGCGGGGAAAGCGAAATCGAACAGTCCGATGTTGACTGGGGCTGGTATGAAAAGGGCTTCGCCCCCATGAAAAGCGACGCGCAAAAGGCGGACGACTTGAAAGCCGTGAAACTGCACGAGGCGGAAGAATTGCTCAATGCCAAGCTTGCGGAAATTTCCGCTTATCCGCGGGCGGAAAGCGAGAGTTTCGAGGTGCAGAAAAGCGAAGCCGCGGCGTATCTGGCGGACAATGGAATTGATAAAGCCGAAATTCCGACTATCACGGGAATAAGCCTTGGTTCGCAAGTGGAACTCACCGAACTTGCCCGAAAAATCGTTGAAAACGCCAAAGACTTCGCCCCGGTTCGCGGGCTGTATCTGGGACGCTATAAACGGGTGCGGGATTTGCTGAATACGGCGAAAACGCTCGCGGAGGTGGAAGCCGTGGATGTGCAGGCGGTTTTTGCTGAGGATGTGGCAAGTCAAGCGGCAGCCATGTTTGAGTAGGTTTGCCGTAATGCGTATTAAGTTGTTCAGCTTTACTGTACAGTTTTTCATATCGGCAATATTTTTGATTTGCGGATTTCACCCTCTGGAAGCGGAAGCGTCAGCTTCCTGCTGAAAGAGAGTGAAATGGGGGGCTGTTCGGGGAGATGAAAGAGGGGTACAAACAGGGGGAGTATCCCCCGGAGTGTCCCCCTCTTTCTAGGGTGTGGGATAAGGTCCCACTAAAAAATCTTGGGGACTGTTCCCAAAAACAATATAAAATTTCTTTTATATAAAAAACAACCGCGTTACACACAGGAATGCTATGTTCTTTTTTTGCGAGTATGTTTTGGCGTTCATGCATGATGTGGAAATAAAAATTTCCGTATCGGCGTTTGCCGCGTTCATTTCCTATCACTTCGGGGCGAGCGAGTATCTGCTCGCCCTCATCCAATACCTTATTTTTGCGGATTTCTTCCTGGGGGCTTTTCGCGCCAAGCGGAACAGGCGTTTTTCATGGTTCAAGGCATGGATAGGGTTTAAAAAAGTGGTCAGCCTTTATTTGGCGATTTTGATTGTGGGCTTCGCCTGCAAGGCGTTCGACTTGACCGTGCAGGAACGCATAAGTTTTGAATACAGCGGCACGTTTTGGTTCGATTTGTTTTTGTGCGTGCTTATCTTGCTGAACCTTGCGAGCATTAACCACCATTTGGCGTGTTTCGGTTTCGGAATCAATCGCTGGCTGGACAGAATCATTTTCAAATACACGGGAAAACTGCAAACACGGCTTGAAAGCGAAATCAACAAAAAAATAGGACAAAGTTTTAATAATAAGGAATAAGGAAGTTTTTAGGGGAATAAATGAGAAAAATCAATAAAATAATCATCCACTGTTCCGCCACAAAGCCCACACAGGACATCGGGGCGGCGGAAATTGACATGTGGCATAAAAAGCAGGGTTGGGATGAAATCGGTTATCATTTTGTGATCCGCAGGAACGGGGAAACCGAAAAGGGGCGGGATATTGAAATTGCCGGGGCGCATTGCAAGGGACAAAACAAAAATTCAATCGGTATCTGCCTTGCGGGAGGCATTGACGAAAACGGCAGGGCGGAGAACAATTTTACGGATAAGCAGTTTCAATCCTTGCGAAACCTTGCGGCAAAACTCAAAAAAGAATACCCGAACGCCACCCTGCACGGTCATAATGAGTTTGCTAATAAAGCCTGTCCGTGCTTTGATGTGCGGGAATTTTTCAAGGGAATGGTATAATGTGCATGAAGTATTTATTCAATGGCAGTATCATGGCTAAGTTTGTTTTTATCGCCTTAGCCGGGCTTATTGTCTGGCTTTTGCAGGAAAAAATCGAAACATTGCAGGCGAAAAACAAGCTCAAAGACACGCAGATTGCCAATTTACAGCAGATTGCGGATAAACAGCAAGACGCCATGGCGAGCCTTTTGGAACAAAGCAGGAAGCAGGAAGAACAGCTTTTGCTTTTGGAAAAGCAAAGGCAAGAGCTTGAGATACAAACCAAAGCCAAGAGGCAGGCTCTTACCCGAAGCACGGACGAAGCAAGCAGGACTTGGAAAGAACAAAAAATACCGCAAGCTATTTTGGAAATTTTGATAAAGCAAAAACAGCAAGTTTCACAGCCGCACGAGAGCGTTATTTTTTAGCAGTGCAAAACATATCCTCGGAAGAAGTATAAGCGAATGTGTATTTCCGCTTTGTTTCGATAAAAAACCTAACCAGGCGATTTTAAATTTTTAACAAAAAAGCTGATCATAAGGAAATTTTCATGCGAAAAATATTCTGCGTTTTGCTCTTCTGTCTTGTTTCCTGCGCAAAAACACCGATCTACACGACTGAAACCGTAAAACAGCCCGTGCCTGAAATCCTCCTGCAGGAAGTCCCCATGCCCGTCATGCCGATAAACCAAGACACAACAAATGAAGACTTGCTTCTCTATGCTCTGGAACTTGAACAAAACCTCACCCTCTGCAACGCCCGGCTGAATACGATAAGAAAGAGCATGGAATAAACAAAGCCCCCGGCAGGATTTTTGCCGAGGGTTTCTCTTTTAATTAAGTTGTCATAATTTGAAAAAATGCTTATGATTTAACCAGAAAGGAAAAAAAGATGTTAAAATATTGGTCTAACGCTTTTATGACAACAGGGTCGGCAATCATAGCCACCGCTATTTTTACAGATACGCGGATGTATGGTGTTTTTGCCGGTGTATTTTGTGTTATCTTAGGAGCTTTTTTATGCTATTTAAGTTTATTGAAAGGAGGTAGTAAATGAATCCCTATACATATATAATTATTGGAGCTTCTGTTATTGCAGGAGTCTTATATTTTCTTTATAAAATAGGAAAAATAAGCTGAATTAAAATAAGCCCTCGAATGAGGGTTTGTTTTATTTAATATTGTTTTTATACTGTTGGCTGGCTTTTTTTTGCCGGCCGAATGCCAAAACTTCCAAGACAGATAATGAAAATTAAAATTCCGGTCCATACTGGCATAATTCACTCCTCAAATTTTAAACGGCTTTCCATTTCAGACAAAGAAATTGTTTTTTTGCCGTTTTCCAAAAATTCAGCATACGCTTTATCAGCGGATAAAGCGTTTTCCCGGTCTTCAAAATATGATTCCAAAATGGAGCAGATGAGATAATCTTTTGTCTGTCCCTGTTCTTTTGCCAGCGTATTCAGAAGGTTTTCCAAATGCGGGGGAATATTTATTGTCAGCATTCTTTATTCCTTTTACCTGTGTCAATCAATTGTTCATATTGTTTGTTAAAAATTAATGATTGTCAATAGTTGAAAAAATGCTTATGATTTAATCGGAAAGGAAAAAAAGATGGATTATAAACCGTTACTTATAACAATAAAAGATTTCAGTGTGAACTTTGCAGTTGCAAGTTTTGCTGTTTCAGCATTTCAGTCTGTTTGGTATGGTATCATCTCAGGATTGTTTTTTATATTAATTGCTGTTTTTATCAGTGTAAAATTAGGAGGAGAATAATTATGCCGCCTATTTGGATTTTTATAACCGCATTATCTGTCGCTGTGGGTGCATTTGCCGTTTATATTGTGCATAAGGCTGAAAAGCAGAATAAGGCTAAGTAAGAAATGACCTCTTATATCCTTATTGGTATTTGACTGTTATAGCAGGTTTTCGGATTTCTTGGTCTTCGTGAAGTAAAAAAACAAAATGCACAAAAGAAGAAAGCATAATTAAAGTATCTTATCGCTGAAAAGTCCCTCATTCGAGGGATTTTTTTTATAACCATGCGAATTTTTTTGGATTTCCTCTTGACGCAAGATAAAAACGATGTAGTATGAAAGTTATGTTATTTCAATATGTTGTATGTAAAACTAAAAACAAGAGAAGCAAAAAAATGACAAAATCGGATTTTATGGTTCAGCACGTAATGGACTTTGGCTATGGCGAATATCTGTCAGCCGATGAAACGGATTACATCGGTCGGCAGGTGGAAATTTATAATCACATGTACACGGTCGTCAGCGCGACTAAAAAAGTGTCATGCCGGCAGTGTGACGTACACGGGCGACCGTATAAAAACGACGCTCTGCTTTACCTTGTCTGCAATTATGATGTTGAGGAGCAAAAAGAACGCATGACTCATTATACCTTGGCAAGCAATATCGCACGTCCCAATTCGACAATCATTCATTGGGCGTACAATGTCGGCTATTACAGGAAAAACATTGATGAATGCCATGCGCTTTACGAGCTTGGCAAAAAAGCGGACAGAAAGCGCAAACGTACAAGAAAAATCCAAGAATTTATGTACAAGCAGCAAATTGAATATCGGGAAAACTTTTATAAACAGCATACTCCGAGCTGGGCAAAATCAATCATAACGGCTTCCTACCAAGTTGACGACAGCGATGTTATGACTGATTATTTCCATGCGGTGACTAAAAAACGCGTTTTGCTCGGCTTTTCAAAACATACGCGAAACGACGCAAGGGAGCTTAAAAAATTCGCGGCACTGTTTGAACCGACAAAAGAACTGGCGGAAAACTGCAAAATTGAAAAATATTACGGCTATCAAATCATGGGAGAGAACATGGGCATTTGGTCTACCGGCTGGACAGTGAGCAAATCGAACCTCATGGACTGCCGCGTTGATTTTGAACCGTATCTGTATGACATCCTGCCGAATATGAAAACAAAATAAGCAAAAATTGAAAAGCCCTCGAATGAGGGCTTTTTCAGTTTAGTTCAGATATAATTGTATCAATTCTCGCTTTTTCTTGTGCAATTATTTTTTTAGCGTTTTGAATTTGTTTTTGATATGTATTTATCTCAAGTTGAGATTCGTATTGTTGTAATTTTTTTTCAAATAAAATAATTTCAGTATACAAAGCGTCATAAGTAAAAATATATTGTGTCGTAGTTTTTTTTTGGATAAGCTCATAAAGCTTAGTCATATTCAAAGTCATTTTTTTTCCTTTTATTTTTTTACTTAAAATGGAGGCACAAAAATCACTTAGTTGAATGCCGATATTTTTTTTAGCTTCAACAAAAGTTAATGAACTTGTAGGTAATGTCATTATTTCTGTATTATGAAAGTATGAAATTGTATGATATAATCCTTTTATTTCAGGGTTACTAATTATTGAATGTGCTAATTCAATAATTTTTTGATACTCTTGTTGTCTATCGTGAATTAAGTAACAGTTTTCAGAAGTTGTATTAATAAATTTTTGTTGAATATTTTTTACTAATGAAATAAAAAAACAATAAGTTGGAAGATATATATTTTTATGCTTTTTATCCTTATCATTATATATAATTCTGTATTCGAATTGTTCATAATTTTTTTTAGCCCAAAAAATTGCATCATAGAATATTTCAATGGAGCGTTTATCTAAATTGATATTTGTTAATTCTGATAACATATTATTTAAACATGAAATAAAAGAAGTATCTGCTTTTGAAATGTCCTTGCCAAATATACACTCATTCCAAAATCGTTTATGAACATTTTGCGTTTGTTGTATTAAAACAATAAAATTTAATAATAGAATCAACCGTAGTTCCCGTAGATTATAACTGTGCCATGGTACGGCTTCATTAATACCAGAATCAAAAAGAGCTTCATATAATATTGTTATAGAAAATAATTCCTTATCAACAAATGTATAAGTAAAATTTATATCTTTATTTAGCAAAAAATTATATAATAATTTACTTGCCATATCATATACTTCAAAACTTTGTAGTTTTTTTCCATGAAGTTCTTCAATTTGTAATCTTGATAAAATTTGATTAAATTCTTTTTGATAACTGATAGCAATATCTTCTTCACTCATTACAGCTAGATTCATAAAGAATGGCTGCATTTCATTAAAGATATCTAATCCTGTATTTCCTGTTTCATCAATATAAGCGTACATACTATTTCTTCTAAGTTATTTTGTATCTACTGGCCACATGACATTAAACATGGGGTCGGTATCGAGTTTTTTACCCATAACCTGTTCAATTTCCGCTGTAAGGGCTTCTTCCTTGTTTTGAGGCACTCCGCCGGTCTGCGGATCAAAATATTTTGTGCGAAGCTGCCCCCATAACTGCAGATAGGTGAGCTCGTCGGCTGTAAATCCCCGTTCGCAGGCGGCAGCGTTTTCCCATTTTTTAGAAGCTGTTTTTCCGTCAAAGCCTTTTTGGTCGGGAATATAGACAATAAAGGCAAGCTGCCTGTCCGCCCACGCATTGCCCGTGTTTTGTGCCAGCATGTTGACGATGGTCACGGGAGCGGCGGTTCTTTGGTACGCTTCATGAGCCACATGCATCACCGTGCTGATGAGGTCGGCTTGTGTGGCTGTTTCCTGCCCGCTTTTTGGGAGAATGGTCATCTCCAGTCTGTGTCTGCCTGTGGCGGCTTTTTTTATTACCTTATAATCATCAAGAAGAGAAAATTCCAAAGGCGTGCCGGGCAGTTCGGTTTGTTTGGTTTCGGCAATCGGAGCATCTTTTTCTCTCTCCGTTTCCCCGAAAAAAGCATAGCTGAAAACGGCAAAAGCAAATATCGCCGCAAAAACAACGCCAAAAATTTTGAATATTTTTTTGTTTGTCCTTATGTTTGCCAAATTGCTTTTGCAGTTCGGACAAATTTTTGCTTCTGCGTCAATTTCCGCTTTGCAAAAATGGCAGATGATTTTTTGAGCCATTTTTTTTACTCTCCTTGGTTTTTAATCGGTTCAAATTTAATAATCGCTGCTTTTTGTTTTTTTAGCCGTTGGCAATACCGCCTAAGTCTTTGTCCGCAGTACCTTCAATCAGCAGTTTTGTTGTAAGCTGTCTGTTCAGTCTGTTGGCTTCTGAAAGTTCCTGTTCCAGTTCTTGGATTTTGTTTTTGAGTTCCCGGATATTTTCGGGGCTCGCCTTTTCATTTTGAAGAAGCATGTCGCCGTCGCCGAAATAAAGCCAGTCACGGGATACGTCAGGATAAAGCTCAAGAATGTTAGGCAATATTTCCCATAAATTGTTTTGCCTGCTTTCCTTCAGGTAACCGTTAAAGGTAGTTTGAGGAATATTTAATTTTTGAGCAAGAGCATTTGCACTTTTTTCTTTCGCTTTTGCCAAGGCTTTAACTCTTTCAAATAATTGCATAAATATATCGCCTTTCAGAAATACTAAAGTTTGGTATTTTAATCCTAAAAATTGATTGACATAATCCTAAAAATTAGCTAGTAATATTCTTATACAAGTTCTTATTTATTTACTTGAACAAGGTAACTAATAAATAACAATTTTTTATATGTTTGACAAGGTCTAGGATGAATAGCGTAACGAGATATCAAAGCTTTAGAAGTGAAATGATTCTAAAAGGCGTAAAGTGGACGGATATAGCAAAACTTTTAGGTATATCCAAGCAAGGCAGTATTATGGCAATTCAGCGGGAAACCATCAAAAAGGAATATCATGAAAAATTATTGGAACAGGGCTTTTCGGAAAACGTTTTGCCGAAACCAAATATCAAATAAAAAAGCCCTAAAACGGGAACTTTTAGGGCTAACAAATCACAAAAGGAGTATACCTTTCATGCGACAAGCAATTTGTATCAAATTCCCCGCCACGTTGTCAAGCAATATGCAAAAACTCATTCTTTTAGACAGTTCCGCAGGCAATAAGTTTATGGGCAGACCGCCCAAGTCTTCAAGAGTTTGCACCAATGTGCGGGTAAACGGACGCAATTTAAAATTTATCGGCACATTCGACAATCTCAAACAGCTTTTGCGAAGTCTCAGATGTATATCATAGCGTTTCTTTCGGGGCTCATAACCGGATATACGCTTTGCGAGCTTATGGAAACCCTTTCCAAACACAAAAACAAAATCAAAATACGGAGGCAAAAATGAACATAAATAAAGATTTTGATGATTTTGTAAATAAAAAAACTGAACAAACAAAAAACGAAAGCGAACCGGATTTTTTTGATAAAATGTTTGATGAAGCTTTTGACGCAGAAATACAGCTTTGCATTATTTACGAAACATTGGGCAAAGACTTCGTGCTTGCTTTGGTGGAAAACACTAAGCGGGCTAGAGCGAAACATCCGACTTTTGCATATTATGAAGAACAGAAACTTGAAATCCTGCAGGAAGAATATGAAGAAGTCAGACAGGCATTTTACACAGAAACTCTGGAAAGGACAAAGGAAGAGCTTCTTGATGTTGGAACGGTTTTGGCAAGGTGGTACGGTAATGAATGATAAAATTAAATCATTAGAACCAGAGTTATTAACGCCAGAAGAAAGCAAAGAACATGCTGAACAAGAAAGAATAGAAATTGAAATGCAGAGATGCTGTGAAAACTGCGAAAGTTTTGAGGAAAGTTCCATGCAGCTTTGTGATAGAGGTCATTGTGCAAAAAATGATTGTAAAGTTTGGACATTCAATTATTGCGAAAAACATCATTATAATTGGTTGTTTTTAACTCGGCTTGACGATTTTGCAAAGGACTTTGATGAAATGAATGAAATTAATAAGACATTGTAAAAAAAATTTTTGGGATTGAAAAGCAAAAACTCACTTACACCACAAAAGCTTTTCAGCCTCCGGCAAAGGGTTAAAAATCCAAAAGCAACACTCTTTAGCCCGCGTGCTGTCTTGTATTTTATCTCTCTAAAACTCCTGAATTCAAGGCAGCACATCTAACATAAGGCAAAAATATGAGTTTTCTAAAAAATACCACAAGTTTTTCTCTTTTTAAAATTGAAAATCTCCCCGACGGCATACTCGGCAGTTTTGGTGAAAAACTGCGTCAATTCGCGTTCATGCCCATTGACGATACTGTCGCAGAGCGAAGTTACGGCTGGACAAGCATGGAAGACATGGAAGATTATGAGTTTATAAATTCTTTTGAAATAAATAAATATTTTTATTTTGCTTTCCGGGTAGACAGCCGAAATATAGCCCCTGCGGTCTTTAAAAGGTATTTGCAGTTAGCTTTGGAAAAGGAACAACGAGAACTTGCGAAAACAGGACATAACTATATTTCAAAAGAACGCAAAAAAGAAATCAAAGAGCAGGTCAAGCTTGAACTTCTGGCAAAAACACTGCCCACGCCTGCCGTGTATGAGGTTATTTGGGATTTTACCTGCAACATTATTTATTTTGCCTGCACCAATAAAAAGATGATTGAACTTTTTGGCAATTATTTTTTAAAAACCTTAGGCATTGAAACCAAAGAAAAAGGCGAACAGCTGACCTTTGCAGACTTTGAAAATACTTCTTATTTTCCCTCCTGCGATGTAAAACTCTATCAGCTAACCCCTTATAACCGTTGGGTTTTATTGACAGAAGACAATAAGGAGCTGGCACACGAACTGGACAAACTCTTTCCGACTGCTTTTTCAGGCACACAGCCTTTTGATATTGACAGAAATGAAAACCGCATTTTAGGCGAAGAGTTTCTGACCTGGCTTTGGTACAGGGCAGATATGAATATACATTTTCAATTTGTTGATGAAAAAGCCGGTAAGGAATTTTATGTCATTTTTGAAAACAAAATGTCCGTGCGCGGCAGTAATGGGGAAAATAGTTTGCTGACAAGTCTGAGCGGCAGTAATAATCCCATGGATGAGGCACGCCTTGGGCTTGGATTAGGCAAAAAGGTAAACAATGCCTGCATTGTCCTTTCTGATAAGGATATTTCCTTTATTTTTTCACTCAATGCGAAAAATTTTAGTTTTTCTTCATTTTCGATTATTGGCTGGAAAAATAATTATAGCACAGGAAGTGCGAGCCCTCGGAGAGCGAACGAAACAGAAACCACGCTTTCTGTGAGTGAGAGCGAGCGGGTGGCAGGACGCCACTCCGAGCGCAGCTCTTTTGAAGAAATAGAATTTGATGCACATTTGCTGGAAAAAATGCAGTTTTTTGAGCGGGCAAAGGCATATTTTGATATTGTCTATCACGAGTTTATAAAAATACGGCTTGATAAAACAGCTTGGAAAAAAGAAACAGAAGACATCAGAACCTGGATTATTCAATTTTCAAAAAAAGTATCAAAACAGCAGCTTATTAACATGCATGAACACTATATGAAATCTATAAACGGATAAGAATGGCAGGGGACACTATGAGTCAGGTAATAGTTATGCAGGTTGAGGATTTTAAGAGAGTTGTCAATGAAAGTGTGCGGTCAGCCGTGCGTGAGGAACTGAAAACTATTTCTATCGCACCCGAAGTCATGCGGGAAAAGGAAGCTGCAAAATATTTGGGGCTTTCTGCCAATACCCTGCGTCAGTATCGTGTGCAGGGCATTGGTCCGGCATACAGCAAAACGGGTTCGGTCATCACCTATGCAAAAGCCGACCTCGATTATTATTTGAAAAAAGCGAAAGTCAAGACATATTAGTAAGGGTAATTATGAGAGTTGAACCACTTTATAATTTTGACCAAAGATTTTATGTGATACATGAAAAAGAAAATGAAAGACATGTTGTGGAAAGTAGAATTTCAGGCACCTTCAAAAGAAGGTCATGCTATTTATATCGGATTTCAAGCGTCAGGTGGGAGCCTTTTTGGTGTGAAGATTTTACAATAACTGAAAAAGAATTAAAACAAAAAATAGGCACTACATTTTTTTTTAACAGCGTAGAAGCTTTATTGTATATAAAAAAAACAGCCCGTTAAGCAAACGATCCCTGGGAAACTCAATCGCCGTGCCTGTTTTTAAAATGGATTTTCGAGAGAATGGAAAAAGTAAATAATATGTTAGGAAATAATCAATGTTAAGAAACATCCTTTTTGAAAATATTGTCAATAGCAACTGCCGTGGCTTTTCTCGCATCGGGGAAAAGGTGTGTGTATCTGGCGCTCATTTCTATGGAACTGTGTCCCATAAGCTCGGCTATCATGGCTTGCCCCTGCCCGGAGAGGGCAAGCCAGCTTGCGTACGTGTGACGCAGGGTGTGGAAAACGACTTTTTGCCGTGCGTCGGTTATGGGTACGCCGTTTTCTTCGTTCAGTCCGAGCTTTTTGACTGTCCGTTCAAAGGTCTTGCTCACGGAAGCAGCCTTGCCGCCGTTCGGGTTCGGAAAAAGATAGGAAAGGGGCTTTGTCAAAGCGATATATGCTTCAAGTTCCGCTTGAAGTGTTGGGGTCATGATTTGGTGGCGGCTCTTGCTGTTTTTGGGATCTCGGACGTAAATATTTTTGCTGTAAAAATCTATGTCGCTGATTTTGAGTTCGGCAATTTCCCCGAAACGCAGACCGCAGTGCAGGCTGATGAGCGCCTGCAAATAAACGGCGAGGCTGTGCTGTTTGA
Organism: Taurinivorans muris; assembly: GCF_025232395.1. GTDB lineage: Bacteria > Desulfobacterota > Desulfovibrionia > Desulfovibrionales > Desulfovibrionaceae > Taurinivorans > Taurinivorans muris. Next base: position 731,232 of record NZ_CP065938.1, on the reverse strand, counting down.
GTTCGTCAAGAAGCACGTGAGCTTCCTCCGGGGTCAGAAAACGCATGCGGCGGTTGTTCACTTTGGGCAGGGTGATTTTGGAAAAAGGCTTTGTCCCATGATACAGCCCCCAGTCATCCATTTTGTTGATAACACGCTTTATTATGCCGATAATGTAATGAACCGTTTTCGGCGCAAGCCCTTTCCGGGTGAGGTCTGCAATAAGGCTGTCCATGAAATAAACGTCAATTTTATTGATGTCTGTATGAACAAGCGTCGGCAGATTGGTATGAAAAAGGCTTACATCGGATTTATGCCGCTTGCCGCGCGGCAGCAGCCATTCATTCACATATTTTTCAAAGGCTTCTTGCAGAGTAAAGCTTTGCTTCGGGGCTATGCTGCGAAATTCGGCATTATGTTCAAGCCTTCCTTTGGAAAGATGCTCGGCTCGAACTTGCGCGGCATAGGCCTGCGTAAAGCCCTCGCTCGCCCAGCCGATGTCCTTGCGGATGCGCTTCTTGGTTTGCGGGTCGATGTAATCAATCGTAAAACAAATGTCGGGCTTTCCGTTGTGTTTCCGCACATTGCTTTCCCGTATCTGCACGCCGGGGAAACGTGAGGACTTTCTCTTATTTTGACTTGCACTTTTTGCCATAATAACATACCTTAACTTTGCGACTTGGTTGCGACAATTTGGAGTAAAAAATGACCATTTGCGACACGCCTGCGACAAATTCAATATGTCCCAATATACAAAAAATATATGGTATTTCAATGCATATTGAAAATCTATATACAAAAATATACAAGAACATACAAGAAATTTTTCTTTGCTTTTTGCCTCATAACCGGTTGGTCGCAAGTTCAACCCTTGCAGGTTCCACCACATATTTCAAGGACTTATGGCGTTTTGTTCATAAGTCCTCTTTTTTGTAGCCTTTAGCGACAATAAACCACCTGCTATGCAGGTGGAATTAAAAATCTTTAGATACAAGAATGTCCTCCTTTGGTATACATTTGATGTGTTCGTCAATCAAAACCAAAGGAGGACATTTCCATGACTGGAAATCAAAGTTTATCTCATACCAAATGGAATTGCAAATATCATATAGTGTTTGCCCCAAAATATCGCCGTCAAATAATTTATAATAAATTAAAAGAAGATATTGGCAAAATTTTGCGTCAGCTTTGTGAACAAAAGAAAGTAGAAATACATGAAGCCAATGCATGTAAAGATCATATTCACATGTTAGTGTCTATTCCTCCCAATCTTAGTGTATCGTCATTTATGGGGTACTTGAAAGGGAAGAATTCTTTGATGATATTTGATAGACATGCAAATCTCAAATATAAGTATGGAAACAGACATTTTTGGTGCAGGGGGTATTATCTTGATACAGTAGGGAAGAATACAGAGAAAATAAAAGCGTATATTCAAAATCAGTTAAATGAAGATATAATGACTGACCAATATTCGCTCAAAGAATATTATGACCCGTTTACGGGTAGTAAGAATAAATAAGGCATTGGTTAGCTGCTTTAGCAGCAGCTTGTGAATGAAATGCGATTGGTGAACCATTCAAAGTGCCCTAAGGCACAAGCCAGTAACATGCCCTTCTAGGACTTGAGAAGACCACCCGCTCAGCGGGTGGCTTATTTGTCCTGTTTTCAAGGAATTTTAGAACAATAAAGGGCGGATAATCCGCCCTTTATTGTTTACATATCAAGTAGTTTGGCAATGCTTCTGAGTGTGCGTATGGAGTGCTGGACTTCGTTGCGCAGTTCGTCTTTGCGGTAGGTGAGATTGTTGCGCGTGCGGCAGAGTGTATTTCTGGCAATTTACAAACTTCTGTAAAGTGGTTTTGCATTTTTGAGGAAAATAACGCAGGTAGCGTTAATTATAATCCTAGCTTATCAAAAAATACTTTATTTCTTTGTTTCACTATTTTTAATAACTTATCAAAACCGATAATTTCAATATAGGCATTATAATTAGCGTTGAATCCAAAGAAACCCAGTTGATCTTCGGTTATAGTTAATCCAAATCGCATAGCTCGGTCTTTTAATGTTTTTTCAACGTCAGCCAAAATATAGCAAAAAGCAGGAGAGTTTATATTGCTTGTAACACGCCTTCCTCTATGATCTTTTATTTTTCCATCTCTAATTTTTGTCAAATAGTCTAACACTTGATCTATCGGATTATCATCAATTGTATAATTATCTCGCATTGGTCGTTTTATTTCGATAATTTTTATTGCAGCTAAATTTTCTTCATTTGTATTATTTACTAACAGTGGGTTATCAAAAAAATTAATTCCCAAAATGTCAGGGCGCTTTGATTCTTTTGTATCAATTAATTCGCAGCGGTTTAGTGGAAGATCAGAAGATAAATAGCTGTAAAATGTTAAATTATCATCTATCAGCCATAAATTTGCTGTATCAAAATTTGTTTCATTGTGTGTTGTTTTTAAAGGCATAATAAGTGAATGGACGATTTTTTCTAATTCATATTCATCCATACTTTGTTCATTTTTGAATGAATTTATTGCTTTTTCGAAAAAATCAATAACTATTTTCCTGTGTGAAATATATTCAGCCAAGGTAGACTTACTTACATCATCTATCAGTGAGAGGTAGTGATTTAAATTTTGGGTATATTGTTCAGAAAATTTTTGAGGAATACTTGAAATATTTCCATTATCTTTTTTTATTTCGTCCTCAAGTTTTATTTTTTCTTTATATAGAATTAAATCAATATCCTTATCTTTTAATTCCGGATCTATGTTAAGATTTGAACAATATTTTAGAATAGTCTTATATTTTGGGTTATCTTTAACAAAATTTTGTAAGCGTATTTGCCCTAATTTTTTGTTTTGCTCAATAGAATCTTTAAAGGTATTTTCTAATATGGAATAAATTTTTTTGTTAATATCTTCAATTGTAGGCTCTCCAAGGAGGTTATGCTGAGGATCACTTTTTTCTTCTATATCAAAATCTGTTCTTTCTTGCCTTACTTTTTCATCTAAATATGGTGAAGATAAAAAACAAAGGCAAGAAAATTTTCCATTTTTATCTTGCAGGTTTTTATATAATCCATCAATTTTTCCTGATAAATCAATTTTTTTTACCAATCTGTTGGCAGCACAGTAATGAATAGTGTGAGCAATGCTTTTTCTTGTTTTTACAATGTAAAGTTTAAAATTACTTTTTTCACAAAAAAAATTTTCTTGTATAACTTCATTTGTGTTTATTTCATAGAATAAATCAGTCAGACTTATTTTTTCATTCATTTCATTGTCAATTATTGTAATAACGGGACATGAATTATTGAAAAAATAGAGAAGGCAATGTTCAAGCAGGTCATTGGCAATTGCTGAGGTTGTTTTTCTTGCAGCTTCTCTGTAAGAAGTTTTAAAATTTAACAATTTAACAACGGTTTTAAAATTGTGATCAAAACTTTCTTTTTTTTCCGGGAGCTCAGGGGTAATCCCTGTTTCTTTTGTAAAATGAAAATGTCTGCAATAAAATGTATTATTTTTTTTGAATTGGCTATATATTTCAACCTGTTCAAAAGCCTTAAGCCATAAAAGTCTTCCAATTCCTTTACAGCCTTTTTTTTCTTTATGCTCAGAATCCAATGTATTAAAGGAATCCAAGTTTGTATCATTAAAACCGATGCCATTGTCAGTAATATGAAATTCAATTATTTCTGGCAAAGGGGGTTTTGTTGTTTCATTTTTAATTAATGACAATTCTTCTTCGGTTTTTGTTTTTCGTATAATTTGAATATCAATAGCACATTTTGATAATTCAATGTCTTTTCTTTCTTCGCAGGCATGAATAGAGTTTATGACAGCTTCAAATAAAGGAAAAAGTGCATGTGATTTTTTTAAAGAAGTATTTTTTAATCTTCCTTGCAAATTTGTAGTTATACTCATTTGAGAATTTTCCTTATTTGTTTTTTTCATAATACTACTCGAAATATTGATTTTTGTCATTAATTAAATGAACTTGTAATTAAACATAATAAAAGTTACTAGTTGCAGTGTGTTACGATTTTAAAAGGAAAAGTAAATTGTGTTTACTTGTTATTTTCATTTAATTTGTCGTTATAGCCTGTTATCATTACATCCCATTTTCCGTGTTCCGCATACATTTTTTTAGCGGATATTTCGACGACTTGTTTGTCGTCCAACCAGAAGTTCAGGCGGGTTAGCGTGTCTAAGAGCTGTTTGCAGAGGTTGTCGATGTCCGGCTTTTTGGTGGGACAGATTTTTCCTGCAAGCGCAAGCTCCCTTTTCTTTTTGCTGAAGCTTTGCGGAACGGGGATATGGGCGACGAAAAGAACGGTAACGGCCTCTTTGAACGGTTCTTTTGGAGCATGAGGAGCGATGAGGGCCTCAAGGGTTTGTTCGTTGCTTTTTTGCTGTTCGCTTTTGTATGTGACGCTGAACCCGCTGCGTACTGCATGGCGTGGTCTTGCTTGGGTGGTGGGAGCGGTATTTATGATGAACCGTATTGTATTATTCATGATTTTGTTCTTTTATCAATATGCCTATTGGTTATTTCTAAGCAATAGGCATATGTTGGGGATTAGGTTTTTTGGGGGAGGTAGGAGGTATTGTCGCATGCGCTGCCGCATGAAATTTATTTACCGTTCGTATAGAAAGAATCATCATCCACGAAATTGGATTGGATTATTTTTTCTTCCCGTCTGTGTTCTTTTTCGGTTTTAATTTTTTGTTCTTCTGCAAGGCGTTCTTCCGGGGACATGCTGTCCATGTATTGTCTGAACGGGCTTTTTTCTTCTGCCGGGGTTTCGGCAGGCGTTTCTTTTTTGCTTCTTTCTTTTTTAGGTTTTTCCGATACCGTTTCAGCTTCAGCGGGAAGTTCCTTTTTATCGGGAGCGGTTTCAACCGGTTTTGCCGGAGGGATATACGCATTTTCAATATCGGTGACGATGTAGTTTCCTTTTTCGTCTTGCTGCATATCGAAAACTTCTTCTTCCGTTGAAAGCCCCATGCTTATTTCCGGGGCGTTGGTTCTGATGAGCAGGCTTGCCGCGCGGTATTGGAGCATGAGTTCCGGCATGGTTTGCCACTTACTACATTCCTTTCCGTACTTGTCCTTTTTGCTGTACCAACCCTCTTTCTTTGCTAGTCCAATAGTGACTTCCGCAGTTTTTATTGACGCAGTGGGTGTATTGGTGCGGGTGTTGTCGATAAGGTGTGTTCCTTGGGCGTGCAGGGTGTTTATGAGTGCAACGGAGGAAGTCAGGCTTTGCGCAATAAGGAATTTGTCAACCGTAATGCGGAAATGTGGCACAAAGTCAAGGAATGGCTGAAAGCTGGCGGTTCCATTCCCGATGACAGCGCTTTGTGCGATCAGCTGACGAATAGGGAATATGGTTATGACAATACCAGCCGTTTGCAGCTTAAGAAAAAGGACGACATGAAAAAGCGCGGATTGTCAAGCCCGGACAGGGCTGACGCTTTGGCGCTGACTTTTTATGCCGATGTCGCAAGCAATTATTTGCCCCATGCTCCGGTACTGCATGCTGCGAAAACCGAATACGATTTATGGAGCATGTAATGGAAGCTGTTTTGGAAATAAAGCTCATGGACAGTTACGACAAAGACAATCTCTTTGATATTTATGCACGTTTACAGGAAGAAAGGCGGCTGAATATCTTTCTCTATTCTGATGACAGTTTGCAAAATTTCTTTGGCTTGTTTCAAGACCAATGGATTTATATCCCCATTGTTGACGGAGAAGAAGCGGGATTTACGGCGTTTAATGATTTTATGGGTAAAAACGCGTTTTTCCATTTTTGCATATGGCGCGGATATGAGCGGTTTACGGTGGATTTTGGCAAAATGATTTTTAAAACCGTTTTTCGGAACGGAGATTTGGAAAACATTTTGGGACTTACGCCGGAAAATTACCGGCATGTATTTCCTGTTCTTCACGGGGTGGGCATGAAAGAAATATGCACGCTTGAAAAGGCGTGTCTGGTCCGTGGAAAATACAGAAACGGTGTAGTTTCTAAAATAAACAAAGAATATTTCATGCGTGAGGTGTTATCATGAAAATTTATACTGAAATCGTTCTTGATTGGAACGGAAAAGAAATTTCAAGTTCCAGTTATGAATATGACGGCGAAGTCGTTTTGTGCAAAGGCGGAAAAAGCGCACCCGCGCCTGCGCCCGCACCGGAACCAGTACAAAAGGTGCAGACAAAGGCTGTTATAGAGCATTTTAACACAGCAGAAAAGCCTTGATTTTATCAATATGGAAAAAGAGGCTCCCGTAACTGTCGGGATATACATGAGCGATTTTTTATCTGCAACGAACATGCAGGATAATGTCCAACAGCTAGCGCAACTGGAAAAGCATTTTGCTCAATTAAGTAGAAAACCAAGGAACTATGTTCTTGAAGCGGGAGCTTCAAGGTTAGGAGAACAATATCAAAGTAAGCCAAAAGGTTTCAACACCTTTGAAGCCGCAGGATATGGTTTGCTTTCAGGACTGAACAGCGGCAAAAGGGGTTTGCAGACTGTACTCAATGATTTTCTTACCAAGATGAATTATGAAAGCTATATTTCCGAAGATGTGCAGAAACAGCTGCGCAATGCTTCCGATGAGGCAATTTTGGAACTTGCGGCTTCTTTTTATCCTGACGATGAGGGAGCTCGGAACAATCTGATTAATATGTATAAAGGGTATCGCGACGCTTTTGTAAAACAGGCGACGGATTTATTTGAAAACGCTCCGAAGTGGCTGGAAAAGGCACAGCAGACAGGAGGGATAAACGAATTTATTTTTGACGTGTCCGCAGGGATTGCCCAGCTTGCGCCCATGGTTGCGGCAAGTGTGGCAACAGGCGGCGGCACGGTAGCCCCGTTTTTAACCGGTTTGGTTATGAATTACGGGCAGACGCTTGACCAATACAGGCAAGACCCGCTTGCTTTGCAGGAGAATGCGAGAGAGGCGGCGATGATAAACGCTTTTCTCAGCGCGCCTCTTGACGCCTTCGGTGCCAAGGGGATTGGCAAAGCTTTCATAAAGCCTAAGACGGCAACGGGGCATGCCCTCAAAACGTGGCTCACAGGGGCCGGACATGAGGGCGTTACGGAATATGCACAAGCGTACCCCGAACTTTTGGCAAAGCAATACGCGTACGGAAAATTTGATAATTTTGAATGGAGCGCAATAGGCGGTTTTTTGAACGAAGCTTTCAGCGCGGACTTTCAAAAGGATGCTTTGTATCAAGGGGCTGTGGGGGCTGTTGCGGGGGGCAGTCTTGGTGCTTTCGGCATCAAGAGCGAGTATAAAAAACAAGCCAATCAGATTACCCGGCTTGTGGAAGCACAGAAACTTGCCAAGGAACAGCCCGAAATTTTCAAAAACCTTGTGGGACAGCTTAAAAACGGCGGTGTGGATATTCCCGATATATACGTTCCCGCAAGCGCAGTAGAGGCTTTGAGGCAGGAACGCAGCGCGGAACTTACGGATTTTGACAAACAGCCTCTTGACGTGTTCCTTGATGAGGCGGGTATCAGCCATGAAGAATACGGGTTTGCGGCTGCAAGCGGCGGCTCTTTGCAGATTTCAGGCGAGAACATACACAAAGCCATGCAGACAAGCATAGGCGGGCGTTTACTGCAAAATGACGCATTCAGCATATCGAGCGAATTTGCAACGGACAGTATGGACAGTTTTTTAGGCGCACTGTATCAGCAAAAAGAAAAAATTGACAATCTTTCCAAGGCTGTTGAAGCACAGCAGAGCCAAACGCAGGAGATAAACTCCGATTTTGACGAATACACGGAAAGCATGCTGAAAGACGAGGCGGAACTTTCCCCGGAAATGTTTGCGGAAGTGCAGAATGTGCAGGCTGTTCTTGATACGCAATTCAAAGCGTACAATGAAGAAAACTATCTTATGCAGCAGATAGCGAACGACATAACGGAAAGTACCAAGCTGACGGACAATCCCTACAATGAAACGCAGAGCAGGACGTTAGCGTCTTTATTCATGGCGAATATCAAGACAGAGGCGGAAAACTACAATCTTCCTTTGCTGGACGCTTTCAATAAGAACCGCCCTTTATTCTTGGGGACAGTGGCAAGCAAGGCTGATTATGAAAACATTATCGCACGGGCGAGACAAGAGGCAGGGCTTGCCAATTTCAACAAAGACGCAGTGGAAAGAGAAAATGCCTTGTATCAACAGCAGGAAGCAGAAGCAAAATTACAGGGCGAAATTGCAGAGTGGGAGAACGTAATAACCTCTTTAGAAAAGAAACCAAGAAACAATATTTTGATGTTGAAGCAAACACCACTGGCAATGCATTTAGTTGGGGCTGATTTTAAAGAACTGCATATTGCCCCTCATGCTTTTGACGGATTATATCCAGCAGAAAAGACTAACCCAGAACACAATATACATCCAAATATTGATAAAGATATTTTGAAAAAAATACCTCAAGCATTGGCTGATCCTGTAGCTGTATATCAAGATAAAGATAACAATAACAGATTTATTTTTATTACTGATATAACAGATAAAAAAGGAGCAACTGTTGTTATTCCTGTTGATTTTAAAGGGAATACAGACAGAGCAGAAATAAATATTATTTTATCTGTTTTTGCAAAAAATAATAAAAAAGATGAACCAAGTATGAATTGGTTTTTAGAGCAAGCTGAAAAACTTGTTTATGTGAATAGAAATAAAGATAAATATTTTTGGCAAAAAAATAAGCGCCTACTAAAGGACGTAAGCGCTAAAGCGAAAGGGGTCATGTCCGCCGGGACTAATTCCCTTTGGGATGTGTCCCAATCACTTGGACTTAACATATATAATGAGAGCGATTTAGTCAAGTTAAAAAATCAATACCCTACGTTTTACCAAGACGACAATGCCAATATCCGTGGCTCTATTCAACAAGTGGAGGGCGCAAAAGCCATTATCAGATTTTTTACTTCCGCGGATATAAGCACGGGATTTCACGAGTTCGGGCATTATATGCAGTTTGCCATGGAACAGAAAGCACGGCTTGAAAACGCAAGGGAGCAGGATATTCAGGACTGGAAAACGGCCTGTGACTTTGTGGGCGCAAAAGAGGGTGAAGCATGGACACGGGAGCAGCATGAAAAATTCGCCGACGCTGTTCTTGAATATCTGCACAGGGGCGAAGCACCAAGCAAGAACCTGAAACGGGTATTTGCCAACATAGCCCGCTGGCTGACAAAATTATATGAAAAGATTTCACATTCAGGCGTTGAAATCAACCCGCAATTGAAAGAAGTTTTTGACAGACAGCTTGCAACGGAAAAAGAAATACTTGCGGCACGGCAGAAGCTTGGCATTGCGGAAACGAACCCGATTTTGAGTTCCGTACAGGAGCGGGACTTGGCGTTTCTGTCCCCGGAAAAAAGAGAACAGTTCAATGCGCTTGCGCAGGATTCCGATATTGATGCATACAGCGCCATGACGGAGAAGAAAGGCAGGGAGCTTGAAGAGCATAAGAAAATATGGAACAGCAACGCGGAACTTGCCTATCAGCTTGATAAGGACACCGTGCTTCTTGAGCAGATTATTGACGAGGGCGGTATATACATAGACGAGGATTTACGGGAGCAGTACAGGGAAAGCCTTGTTGAAACACACAGGCAAAGACCAGCCCAGTACAATGCAATTTTTACTTCCGACAAAAGCAAGTCCGTTGACATCGAGCTTGCGGCAGAGCGTTTCGGCTTTGAGGGACCCGGAGCCGTTGACAGTTTTATGGGGCATATTGCCTCTTTGCCCAATAAGGAGCGTTTTATTGCCGAATACGTTGCGGAGTGCACTGAACAGCGTATCGATGAAACTGTTTATTTTGATGTCGGCAGATACATGTCGATGCGTTTGGTGCGTTCTGACAGTTAGAATGAAAGCATTATGAATACAAAAAAACAGGAAAAGAGGCAATGCTGATTTTCTATGGTAAATTTAAAATTCATTTAAAAAAAACAGTTCGGTATTATTTCTTTGATTTTTATAAAAATAACGGCTCTCAACCATTATCTTTGATAAGATTATGGTCAAGAGCTTATTTTATTTATGCTGATTATCAGAAGAAGTGCAGGGGATAATCATTAATCATATGAATTAAAATCTATGCATAAGTAGCTAAAATGCATGCATATAATGCATGTATTTCATAAATAGTAATGCAATAAAAAATCAATGCGGAAAATGCGGAAAAAATTTTTAGCCGGTATTGTCTATAAAAATCAAATATAATCAGTGTGTTATCGCTGAATAAAAAAGTTTGTTCCATTATTCTTTAATGGTTTTAAAAGAAAAAATTTAAAAACCATATTGACGCAAGAAAAATGCTGTGTAACCGTAAAGGCAAGTAGGGAATATGCTTACTACTTGAATTATTTATGTTTATTTGATTGAGCATAAAAACGGCTGAGAAACCTTTGCAAAGTTATTTTTGAAATTGAAAATGCAAAGCAATAGGATAACAATTTAATAATAGGAGCAAATCCATGACACAAGAGCGCATTACCACTTTATTAACTGAAAACCGTAGTTATTTACCCCCCGAACATGGTAAGTCTAGTGCGTGGATTAGCGGTACGGAAGAGGCGAGGGCCATTTGCCAGCGCGCTCTTGATGATCCTGATGATTTTTGGGCGGCCCGTGCGACGCAGCTCATACATTGGTATAAACGCTGGGACAAGGTTTTGGAATCCGATGAAGTAAATCATAAATACCGTTGGTTTACCAATGCGAAATTGAACGCCTCTTTCAACTGTATTGACAGACACATCATTTCCGGCAGGCGAAATAAAGCCGCGCTTATCTGGCAAGGCGAACGTGAAATGGATGTGCGTTGCTTCACGTATCAAATGCTTTATACGGAAGTTTGCCGTGTCGCCCACGCGCTTAATTCTTTGCACGTGAAAAAAGGCGACAGGGTTGCCCTTTATATGCCCATGATTCCGGAACTTGTTATTTCAATGCTTGCCTGCGCGCGGATAGGCGCGATACATACCGCGATTTTTTCAGGCTATGCGGAAGGCGGTGTGCGCAGCCGTATTCAAGATTCCAAGGCGAAAGTCGTCATCACCGCTGACGGTGTAATCCGTGCCGGTTCCGTAAAGCCTTTGAAAGCGAATTTGGACCCGATTTTGGAAAAATGTCCTTCTGTCGCCCATGTTTTGGTTGTTCATCATGCGAACATGCAAGATGTGAATATGGTTAAAAACCGTGATATTTGGTGGCATGATTTAGTGGAAGATTTTACTTTGGACGTTGATTTTCCCTGCGTGCCCATGGATGCGAACGATCCGCTTTTCCTCCTGCACACAAGCGGAAGTACGGGCAAACCTTCAGGCATTCTGCATTCAACCGGCGGGTATTTGACGTATGCCGCCCATACCTCGCAATGGATTTTTGATATGCGTGACGACGACGTATATTGGTGTACGGCGGATATGGGCTGGATAACGGGGCATACTTACGGTGTATACGGTCCGCTGTCTCTCGGGGCGACAACGCTTATGTTCGAAGGCGTTCCCACGTATCCGAAACCGGACCGCTACTGGCGTATCGTGGAAAAATTCCGTGTGAATATTTTATATACGGCTCCGACGGTTATCCGTTCCCTTATGCGTATGGGGGAAGCGTGGCCGGAACGCTATGATTTGCGCACCCTGCGCGTGCTCGGTTCCGTAGGTGAGCCTATCAACCCCGAAGCTTGGGAATGGTTCCATAAAGTCATCGGCGGAGGCGAACTTCCGATTGTCGACACATGGTGGCAAACGGAATCAGGCGGGGCAATGATCAGCCCGTTTCCTTATGCTTCAAGGCTGAAACCCGGTTCAGCCTCTTTCCCTCTGCCGGGCATTGACGCGGTTGTCATGGGTGACGCGAAAAAAGACGGGGAAGACGTGAGTCATGAAAATACGAAAGCAGGGCACTTGGTTATCCGTAAGCCTTGGCCCGGCATGATGCTTGGCGTTTATAACGATGAAGAAAAATATCAAAGTTATTTCAAACGCTTTGGTTATTTTGATTCCGGTGACGGCGCCGAAATTGACGAAGACGGTTATTTTTGGATTTTAGGACGTATGGACGACAATATCAATGTTTCCGGCCACCGTTTGTCAACGGCTGAAATCGAGGCTGTTTTGACCGCCAATCAGTATGTTTCCGAGGCAGCGGTTGTTTCCATGCCGCATGAAATAAAAGGTGAAGCCATTTACGCGTATGTTGTTTTGAAAGATGACATCGCATGGACGGATGATATCAGAAAACTTTTGAAAGAGGCGATCCGTAAGAATATCGGCGCGCTTGCTTCTCCTGAATATATCCAGTTTGTGGAAAGCATGCCGAAAACGCAGTCAGGAAAAATCATCCGCAGAATGCTGCGTAAAATCGCGGGCAATGTTTACGACGATATCGGCGACACAACAGCCCTTGCAAGACCAGAAGTCATTGATGAAATCATTTACGGACATAAAAATATTCTTGAGGGACGCCCGGAAACGGCGAAACGGCAGGATGAACCGGCTGAAGATCAGGAAAAAGAATAGCGGGTGTTGCGCAAGTATTGAAAAAGGGGCGAAATGCCCCTTTTTATGTTCATAACGGTATGATTATATTATGCTAAACTTATTGCGATAATTTTTCTAAGCTTTCACCGGAAAGGCGGTGGATAGTCAATATTTCAAAAGGAACAGAGCCTAGATTTGTGTAAAAATCCCATGCATCGGTGTTCCAGTCAAGACACCCCCATTCCATACGGGCATAGCCCCGTTCTTTGCAGAGTTTTGCAAGAAATTGCATGATTTGTCTGCCAATGCCTTGTTTTCTGAACTCTTCCTCAACATAAAAGGCGTCAATATAAAGGCAGGTATGCCCGATAAAGGCGGAACTGTGTTTGCAAAAATAAGCAAAAGCAACGGGGGTGCCGTCTGCAAACGCAAGCACGGCTTCACCGTCTTTATTTTGAAGCAATTTTTCCATTTTTTCCGTTGTTACGGTTATGGCAGAACTCATTTTTTGAAATTCACCGAGTTTATGCATGAAATCGACAATGAGCCCGGCATGGTTCGGTGTGGCGAGGCATAGTGCAGTCATGATATTTCCTTTTTGAATCTGTTGTTTATTTGGATTATATTGACGAATGGAGAATTTTTGCCAACACAGTCAATGCCTTGGTTAAATCTTCCCTTTTTTCAATTCCTCCGAGAGCCAGTCTGACAGCGTTTTTTGCAGGAGGGGAAAGCAGGGAAAAATGCGAGCAGTCGGCAACAAGAACATCGTTATTTTTGGCTGTTTCGGTGAAATGTTCATTGGTCCACGGAGGCGGAAGACTGAGCCATGCATAAAATCCCGTGCTCCTCGTTTCAAGGGAAAATCCGTCCAAAATACGTCGGATTAAAACATTTCGGGCTGCCGCCTCTTCTTTTTTCGCCCAAAGGGTTTGTTCCGCAATTTTACTTTCTATCCAATAACTTGCAATTTCCGCCATAAGAGGTGCCGCCATGGAAATACTATAACCGATACTTTGTTCTATGCGCTGCACAAATTCATCAGGGGAAGCGGCATAGGCAATGCGTAAGCCCCCGCTCAGGGCCTCACTGATTGAGGCGATGAAGAATGTTCTTTCAGGACAAAGGCTTGCAAGAGGCGGAAGCTTTTGTTCCAAGGACAGGGCATAGACATCGTCTTCAATAATTTTCACATCATACTTTCTGCATAAATCAACAAGCGCCTGACGCCTGAATTCCGGAATTTGCGAAAGTGTCGGATTTTGACAAGAGGGCATGAGGTATAAACCCTTTATGTCGCCATTTTTGCAGGCTAATTCGAAATGCTTCGGAATAATGCCCAGTTCGTCCATTTTTATAGGCACAAGCTGTAAAGAAAGGCGTTGGCATATTTCTTTTAAAAGAGGATAGGTTATCGTTTCCGCCGCGATTTTATCTCCCGCTCTGAAAAGTCCGATGAGCAGGGAGAGCAAGGCGTGCTGCGCTCCCGCGCAAACCAAAATATTTTTCTCGGAAACCGTCAATCCAAAATTTTTTGCCCAAAGCGCTCCGGTTTTCCTATGCTTAAGCATGCCCCTCGGTTCATGATATTTAAGGAGTTCCTTATCTTGAATGTCAATATGTTCAAGGGCGGAATCCAAGCTCGGATTTAAATATTCAAACGGCGAAACAAAGCTCAAATCATAGTATTTTTGTTGTTCATTCACAATATCAATATGCTTTGAAGGCTTGGAAATAATAGTTCCCCGTCCAATAACGGAAGATGTCAAAGAATGTTTTTGCGCTTCCTTATATGCTCTTGTTACGGTGCCGACGCTTAGGGAAAGTTCTTCCGCTAATTTTCTGTGCGTAGGCAGACCGGAGCCGACGGGCAAGCTATTGTCGGCAATTCCTTTTTGCAGGGCTTTGATAAAATTCAGATAAAAAGGAAGCTGCGGATTTTCAGCCAGTTCTTCTTGTATGAGTGTGACAATTTGCATACTGCCATGATAGTGTTCTTATACAAAAGGTCAAGAAAATTTTTAACTGAATATATCATATTGGATTTATAAGGAAAATTTTTATATATTGTCATAGCTAAAAATAGAATTGTATCAATTATAATAATAATTGTTTCAGGAAAAATGAAAAAACTGGAAAGTTTTGTCATGCCGTTCATAATACAAAAAATCAAAATAAGGAGCATATCATGAATACAGAAATTTTAAAAGGCGGTTTGGCTCAAATGCTTAAAGGCGGCGTTATTATGGACGTTACGAATGAAGAACAGGCAAATATAGCCCAGGAAGCGGGTGCTTGTGCCGTTATGGCGCTTGAACGCGTTCCGTCCGATATCCGTAAGGAAGGGGGTGTTGCCCGTATGGCTGACCCAAGCCTTGTGAAACGTATTATGGATTGCGTCAGCATTCCCGTAATGGCGAAAGTGAGAATCGGACATAATGCGGAAGCAAGGATTTTAGAAGAACTTGGAGTTGATTATATTGATGAAAGTGAAGTGTTGACGCCTGCTGATGACAGGTTTCATATCAATAAGCAAGCGTTTAACGTTCCTTTTGTCTGCGGGGCGAGAAATTTGGGGGAAGCTCTGCGCAGAATCGGGGAAGGAGCCGCCATGATCCGCACCAAGGGGGAACCCGGAACGGGAAATGTTGTTGAAGCGGTAAAACATATCCGTATTGTCAATGAAGAAATCCGAGCCCTTTGCGCTTTGCCGGAAGATGAAATCGTATATTTTTGCAAAGAACATGCGATTCCATTGCATTTAGCCCTTGAAACAAGAAAAGAAGGCAGATTGCCTGTTGTGAATTTTGCCGCGGGCGGAATTGCAACGCCTGCCGACGCCGCCCTTATGATGGAACTGGGGTGTGACGGTGTGTTTGTCGGTTCCGGTATTTTCAAATCTTCCGATCCCGCCCGTCAGGCAAAAGCCATTGTTGAAGCGGTAACCTATTATAATGACGCAAAAAAACTTCTTGAAATTTCGCAAGGGCTTGGAACTCCGATGCATGGTATTGAAATTTCAGCTATCGCACCTTCCGAACGCATGCAGGAACGCGGTTGGTAAGAAGCGGTTTTTTGTTTGTAACGGAGGGATTATGTTGACGCATTTATCTTCAATTCATGTGCAAAAGAAAATTGAAGAAGTTGAAAATATTCCTTTGCACGAGCAGGTACGTATCGGCGTGCTTGCTTTGCAGGGAGCTTTTCGGGAACACTGCCTGGCTTTATATGCTGTGGGAGCGAAACCTGTGGAAATCCGTGGTTCGGACGATATGGAAAATCTTCATGGTTTATGTCTTCCCGGCGGGGAAAGCACCGTCATGGCGAAGCTGCTTGTGCAAAACGCCATGCTTGATAGGCTTGTGAAATTAATTCAAGGAAATATGCCGGTTTTTGCAACGTGTGCGGGGCTTATTTTGCTCAGCAATGAAATCATTGGTTTTGAAGAACAAGCTCGATTGCGTTGTCTTGATATTGCCGTAAACCGCAATGCTTTTGGACGGCAAAAGGAAAGCTTCACGGAAGAGTTGGATATTGTTTGCCCTTGTTTTTCTGAAAAGGATACGGAGAAACATTGCGTTTTCCCCGCTGTTTTTATCCGCGCGCCTCAAATTGCGCAAGCGGGCGGAAATGTGAAAATCTTGGCACAGAGAAAAGGGCGGATTTTGGCTGTGCAGGAAAAAAGCATCGTAGCGACGGCTTTTCACCCTGAATTGACGGAAAACCTGCTTTTTCACACATGGCTTTTTGAAAAGGCGAAAGAATATAAAGCGTCACTGTAAGGCATTGCGAAATTCTTCCGAAAGCTTCATGGCGGTTAAACGTATTTCTTTTGAATAATTTCCGTTTTCCAAAAGCAATTGAACATAGCTTGTCAGCGGACGCAATAAAGGCGGATATTGTTTCCACGCTTCCGGTTCCAATATTGAATTGGTTTTTTCCGTCATGACAAGCGTTTTTATCAAATTAATATGTCCTTTCTGCATGACAGGCTTCAGTTTGGGCAAGGCGGAAAACAAATCCGCTTTGCTTTTTTCATAAGCCGGAAGATAGCGGCTGCTTTTTTCTGATAAAACGTATAAAAAGAAAGAGCGCCAAAAATCAGCTTGCAGGGAATGATAGTGCTTTTCGCCGAAAATCGGTTCCAGTTCATATAAACCGAGAGTGTTTCTGCCTGTTTTATAGAGGGTTATCGAGGGAATGTTCGGCAAAGGTTTTTGCAGAAGCAAGCTGTGCACAAGATTTGCAATCCTATGGGGAACAAAAGCTCTTCTGCAAAACTGTTCTTCTTTTGTACATTGCCAGCACCCGGAACAGGAAATGCCGGAACGAAGCACGTAATGATAGGGGGGATACGGGGCGGTTTCCCATGGGTTCACCGGACCGATGGAAAGGTTCAGGGTCGGAACGTTTGCGAAGCTTGCGATATGCATAGGTCCGGTATCGGGACAGACAAATAATTGCAGGGTTTCCAAAAAATGTATCAATTCAAATATGCTGAGCGAACCGGCAATAACGCCGTGCGGAATGTTGGCTTTTTTGGCGGCAGCATAGGCAATGCTTTTTTCTTCGTTGCCCGGACCGCTGATAAAAACAGGGTCGTAGCCTTTTTTGCACAGTTGGAAAGCCAGCTCTGCCCAAAAATCGACGCTGGGGCGTTTTGTTTCCTCGCTCGCGCCAACGAATAAACCGATTTTTCCGTTTTGCCGCCCTTGGGGGATTTTCCATTTTGTGGAATGCATGATAGCAGGGTCTATGCAGTCCAGTGCATTCAAATCAGCCCAGTGCAAACGGTTATAGTGGTTGTTGTGGGTGAGCGAGGTTCTGTATAATTGCCATTTTCCTGAAATTTTTTTGCAGCCGTTTTCTATTTCCAATCCGTAAAAATTATTTTTATCAAGGGTACTTACGAGTTTTGCGGTATCTTCCCTGTGGCTTAAATTAATAACGGTATCATAGGAAAAATTTTTAAGGTACGCCATTTTGTCGGTCGGAATATAAGTAACAAGCGGGGAAATGTGTAAAAGCTCTTTATAAAATTTTTCTTCCGCCAAGACAAAAATTTCTTTGTCATCCTGCTTTTTCAGCCAAATAAAAAGCGGGTAGGTCATGACTAAATCGCCGAGGCGCTGGGCTTGAACAATAAGATTTTTCATATCATTCCGTTGTTTTTATCAGGCGTTCGATTTGTCTGCATATTCCCAAAAGCATATCCATCTCATGCCTGCGTATTTCTTTTCTGTCCAGAAAATGCGCCATGGGAATGAAGAAATAATCAGGATTGCTTTTTTGAATGACATCAAGCCTTGTCAGAACTGTTTTCAGCTTGCCATGCAGAAGTTCCCGTTCGGCGCTGTTTATTCTGCGGGAAATCGCCCCTTTGTCTTTTTGACGCATTTTTCTTTTTTCAGGCGCAAGCTGGTAAATTTCATAGAGTATGAGCAGAACGGCTTGAGCCAAATTGAGCGAAGAACAGTTCAGAGAAGCCGGAATGGTGACCAATTTATGGCAATGCTCCAAATGATGGTTTTCCAAGCCTCGGTCTTCGGGGCCGAAAAGCATGGCAACCCGTTCGCCTTGTTCAAGATACCGCATGATTTCTTTCGCACATTCTTTCGGACTGACGGTTTCACGGCGAACCCCGCCCACTCTTGCACTTGTTCCGATACAAAAAATACAATCCTGAATCGCTTTTTCCACAGAGTCGAAAACCCGTATTTGTTCAAGAAGCCGCAGTCCTTGTTTGGTGGCGAGCGGGCTTGCTTTTTCTATTTCCCACATTTCAGGTTTAACAAGGGAAATGGGCGCGGAACCGAAATTGGCGGAAGCTCTGGCGACAGAACCTATATTTTCCGGGAAGCGGGGTTCGACAAGAACGATATTGAGTAAATCAAACATGTTACAAAGCGGCGAAAATAGTTTTTGCGGTAAAGAAAACTAAATAGATACCAAGACCGAATTTCAGTAAAATTCCCAGGAATTTTCCCAATACCGTGGCGGAGGCAACCTTGATCGCTTGTTCCGTATCGCTGCGGGCGATATATTTTTCTGCCAGAAAGGAACCCGCGTACGCACCGATGAGCGTACCGAAAATTGCCCCCAGTCCCAAAAGAAAGGGCATAAACACGATACCGCCTATAATCGCCCCGACAATACCGAAAAAATTGGAGGAAGAAGAAGCGTTGGCTTTTTTTCCATGGTGGATTTGCAAATAAAATTCGGCAACTTCACCAACTATGAGCAGGATGAAAAATAAAACCCAGTATAACGCATAGTATGTTCCGTCCGGCACGAAAAAAGCGCTGATGAGGATAAATACTGCAACAAGCCAGTTTCCGGGAAGCGATAGAAAATTCAAAAACACCAGCAGGAACAGAACAATGATGAAAATTGTTGCAATGATACTTGAAAACATACGAAACCCTTGGAATAAGATGTCAACAGTATAGTGAGAGCCCGCATTTTTTGCAAGAATTAACTTGCGACTTTTTTCTTGTTATTTATGGTTTTTATTGCTAGAGAAAATTATCTTATTTATGGAGTTTCTCATGGTTTCTCAAGGGGTGTTTTCTGTTCTTTTACTCATCGGTTCAAATATTTTCATGACGCTTGCCTGGTACGGACATCTAAAAATGCGGACGGAATTTACTTGGTTTGCGTCCTTGCCTTTGCTCGGAATTATCATTTTCAGCTGGGCTGTCGCATTTTTTGAATATTGCCTGCAGGTTCCCGCCAATAAATTGGGTTTTGTGGAAAATGGCGGTCCGTTCGACATCATGCAATTAAAAATCATTCAGGAAGTGATAACGCTTGTTGTTTTCACCGTTTTTTCAATGATTGCTTTTAAAACGCAGCTGAAATGGAATCACTTGGCTTCTTTTGTTTGTATCGTCATGGCTGTATACTTCATTTTTAAAAAATAAAAATCTGATACCTGTTAACCGTATCAGATTTTTGCAAAAAAGAGGCTTTTTAGTCAATAGAAATCAATTCGTATTGCGGATTGCCCATTTTAAGTTCCGCCATTGCCGTAAGCTGACGCAGTCCATGGCGGCTTTGGATGCGTTCCACAAGATCGTGGTTTTCCGAGTCCGGTTTTCCGAAAACCAAATCGCAGGAAGCTTGGTCAACAGCTAAAATATCCGTTGAAGCGCAAATTCCGATATCCGGAATGGTCGGTTTTGCGGCTCTTGTTCCTGCGCAATCGCAGTCAACGGACATGTTGCGCAAAACATTGATGAAAACAATGCGTTTTCCAAAATAATCACACGTCGCTTTTGCCGAATCCGCCATAAGTTCCATAAGCGGCTCTTTTGCAGGCCATGCCCCCCAGTCTTCAGGCACTTTTCCGGAAACGCCGTGAACTTGCCGTTTGCCCGTTTGTCCGGAAGCGCAGCCGATGGCTATATTTTTCATGGAACCGCCAAATCCGCCCATGGCGTGCCCTTTGAAATGGGTAAGGACAACCATTGAATCGTAGTTGATGATATGCCCGCCCATGGCTACTTCTTTGAGGCGAAGACCATTTCTGACGGGAAGATTGACATCGCCTTCTTCATCCATGATGTCGACGGGGCAGAATGTCCAGCCGTTGACTTTCAGGGTTTCACGGTGGGATTTTGTCGTATAGCGGTCCCCTTCGTAGAGAGTGTTGGTTTCCACTATATTGCTGTTGGGAATTTGGGCTTGAAACGCCTGCACCATGTCACGGGGCAAAATGTTCGGACCGTTTTTTTCACCGGTATGAAGTTTTATGGCAACCTTGCCGTAAATTTCGGAATTGATTTTTTCATAAAGACGGATTAAGTGTTCCGCGTCGATATGGGAAGTAAAATATACTTTTGCACGGGAGCCTTCCGTTTTTATTCCCGTAACGTTTCGTGAACCGACAAGCGGTGTTTTTTGGCTGTTTTCAAGAGAAGCGGCTTGAAGATGCCGAGGAAGCGCGGTTAATAAAGAGGGAGCAGCCACGGCGGCGGCAGCGATTACGGCGGAACCTTTAAGCAGTTCTCTTCGTGAAATTTCGTTCTTTTTCATGATACGTCTCCTGCAATGAACGGAACCATAAATTTTTTTCCTATGTACTATGTATACAGGTTCGGCGTGAAAAAAACATATACAATCCTTTCTATTTTTTGCCTGATTCTCTCATGCGCATTTTTCTTACAACGTTTATTGGAGAACTGCGGACAGTCATTATTTTTTCATTTTGCTGAAGAATAATAAAAAAGCCCCATTTGTCAAAGTGTTGCTTTAATAAATGGGGCTATGGATTTTATGATAACCTGTTATTTCACGGTCAAAAGCAAAAACCCTTTTTTGCCGCATTTGATTGTATATTCACCCTTTGCAAGGGAAGCGTAAGGGTCGGTATATTTCTCATCGTTGACGGACAAAGCGTTGGAACTGACAAGGCGTTTCGCTTCGCTTTTTGATTTTATAAGACCGCTGGCTGCAAGGAAATTGACAGGCATGCTTTCGTCGCCTTCCAAACATTCGTATTTAGGGGCATCGTCGGGTACGCCGCCTTTTGCAAAAACGGAATTGAACCCTTGCCGCGCTTCTTCCGCTTTGTCTTTGCCGTGGTACCGTTCCACAATTTCAAAGGCGAGTTCTTCCTTGACGGTTTTTGGGTGGCGGGTTCCTTTTTCGACATCCTGTTTCATTTGCTCGATTTCTTCCATACTTTTGCTTGAAAGAAGCTCGTAATAACGCCACATGAGTTCGTCGGAAATACTCATGGCTTTTCCGAACTGGTCTTTGGCTTCTTCGGCAATGCCGATATAGTTGCCGTAAGATTTGGACATTTTTCTGATACCGTCCAAGCCTTCCAGGAGAGGTACGGTAATGATACATTGCGGTTCTTGCCCGTAATGGCTTTGCAGCGTGCGTCCCATGAGCAGGTTGAACGTTTGGTCGGTGCCGCCCATTTCAACATCGGTCTGCATGGCTACGGAATCATACGCCTGAGCGAGAGGATAGAAAAATTCGTGAATGGAAATAGGACGCTCTTCCTTATACCGTTTGGAAAAATCGTCACGTTCGAGCATGCGGGCTACGGTGCAGCTGCTCATAAGGCGTAAAAACTCGGAGGGAGTTAAGGCGTTCAGCCATTTTGAGTTAAAAGCGACAGTTGTTTTTTCAGGGTCCAAAATTTTGAAAATTTGTTCTTTATAGGTGTTTGCGTTTGCAATGACTTGTTCTTCGGTAAGGGGGGGACGGGTTTCGGAACGTCCGGAGGGGTCGCCTATTCTTCCTGTGAAATCACCGATTAAAAAAGTCACATTGTGCCCCAGCTCTTGGAAATGACGCATTTTATGGATGACAACGGTATGCCCCAAATGGAGATCGGGAGCGGTCGGGTCGAAACCGACTTTGATATTGAGCGGTTTGTTCCGCGCAAGTTTTTTGCGCAGGTCCTCTTCGCTGATCAAATCAACAATGCCGCGGCGGATAATTTTTATTTGTTCATCAACACTTTTGAACGTTGAACTCATGTGTGCACCTCAAGTTTGTTTTTCGCAAAAAATTATATATGGTTTGAACAAAATTTCAAGCAAAATAATGAAACAGGAAAATCCTGCGCTTATGCTGCCATGATATTTTTACCGGTTCGTATATTTTCCGGGTCCGGGCATAATAAATCCGCGTTCCCTGAGGCGTTTCCAAAACCATCTCGGGTCGCTTACGAACATGGAAATCTTATGCTCGGCGCTTTTCACGAGGACGGTGTCGTTTTTACGCACATCATAGGAATCTTGCCCGTCTATGGTGATGAAGGTTTCCCTGTCCTCAAGACATGTTATCTGAATGGAGCTTTCCCTCGGCAGAACAAGGGGGGGGAATGCTCCGGCAAAAGGGCTGATAGGCGTGACGATATGGGCGTCAAGGGCGGGAAAGGCAAGCGGTCCGTGAGCGGATGCCGCATAGGCTGTCGCTCCGAGAGGAGCGGAGCATATAAGCCCGTCACAGTGCAGGTTCGTGAGGAAAATATCGTCAATGCACAGTTTGATAAAAATTGATTTCGCCACCGCCCCGCGGGAAACAACGACATCATTCATGGCAATACCGGAATTGACGATCCTGCTGTCCCGAATGTGTTCGAAATGCAAAGGGGTGACGTTTTGAATCTGATAAGCGCCTGCAAGAAGTTTTTTGAAACATTCTTTCCAGTTTTCGGGAGGAATATCCGCTAAAAACCCGACTTTGCCGAAGTTTATGCCAAGCAGCGGAACAGGGTTTCGGTACATGCGGCGGGAAATGCCGAGTATGGTTCCGTCGCCGCCGAGAATAACGGCTATGTCGTGCGTTTCGGTATGCTTCAATAATTCTTCTTCAGGAATAAAAGCGCTTACTATTGTTGCCGAAAGGAATTTTTTTTCAAGCCATGCTTTAATGTCTTCCGCCGTTTGCAGGGCTTCGCTGTTATTTTCTTTTATGATCAGCAGGAAGTTTTGGAGTACATACTCTTTCGAAGTTTTTCCATTGGGTACATTAATAAAATCGGTATTCACGGTATTCATAAGAAAAGCCCCCGGTTATGGGGGTATGGGGATTGTTATTCAAAATCATCGGCTTCCTGCATGGAATCATGCACGGCGTCCATAAAAATTTCATAAGCGACACGTTCGATGATGATTTCCGGTTCATATTCGAAAATTTCTTCAGGCAAATCGCCTTCATCGCCGGCTTCCGCGATTATTTCGTCAAAACGGTTGGTATATTCGTTGATAAGTCTGGCAACTTCTTTGACTATCGGATTTTCCGGTTCTATGTCGGAGTCGACATCGTCCTCCGTCGCGAACTGGTTTTCAAAATCATCCAATGCCGCAACGATTTCATCTTCTGTCAAATTCATAAATTCCGGGGTGGTTTTAATGCTTTTCATGGTGTTTCCTTTTTGGGCGTATAAAAATGTGTTTGTTTTTTATAGCAATTTAATCTTGAAAAGTATAGCTTAAAGTTTTATACTTTTTTTATGAAATATTATCCGTTGTTTTTAGATGTCACTAAATATAAATGTTTGGTTTTGGGGGCAGGCGGCGTCGCAAGAAGAAAAATATCCGCGCTTCTTAAAGCCGAGCCTCTCGAAATAATCGTAATCGACCCATTTTTGCCCGAAGAAGATTTTATGCGGGCGTTTTTTGATGAATATGGCTTCAATCCGAGGGTTTCCTATTGTCAGCGGAATTTTTGTCCGAAGGATTTGGAGCAGGTCCGTTTAGCATTTGCGGCGACGGATTCTTCGGAGGTGAACGGGGATTTTTTGAAAATCTGTACGGAAAATAATATTTTTTGCAATGCCGTTGAAAGTCCTGAACGAGGCGATTTCATCGTTCCGGCTCATTTGGATTATGACAGCCTCATCTTCGCCCTGTCCAGTTCCGGCGTAAGTCCCGCATTTACAAAAGCATTGAAAGAGGATTTAAATAATTGGGTTTTGAAAGGCTATGTGCCTTTTTTGCGTTTGCTGCAAATTCTTCGCCCGCTTATTCTTGACAATGTTGAGGAAAAAAAAAGAGCGGAACTTTTCAGGGCATTGGCGGCAAAGGATTTTCGGGAAGAAATCATGGCTTTGATTGAACTTAAAAAATTTCATGAACTGCATAGAAAACTGGCGCAGATTTTGCCGCAAAGCGTTGTTTCAAAAATTGACGATAAGGAAATCACCATGCTTAAAAAAAATAAAGAGGAAAACGTATGTTAGTCACCCTTTCGCTTCTTTCACTCTTTTTATGCGCTTTGGCGACGTTTTTGTTTTATATCGGAATCAAAGGCAAACAGCCTGCTTCCGTGCAGAAAAAAGCTATTTGCTGTTTGGCGGTCAGCTTTATATTGCTTTCGTTTTTGCTGTGTGTCGGCGCTATCCGTGATATGGATATTTATGTTTTGCGTTCTTGGTATTTGATACCTCTTGCATGGTCGCTTTTGCTGATTGCTTTCATTATTTATTATAAACTGCGGTATACGACAATTTTTGTTTTTGTCGCTCCGCTTTGTTTCATTTTGCTTTTGTCCGCCCTTATTTTTCTGCACCAAGAAAAGCCCATGGATAATTTGGTGGTCGGACCGGTTTTGGTTGTGCATCTGTCCCTTGTTTTTGCAAGTATCGGCATTATGGGGGTCGCCGCCGGAGCAGGCTGTCTTTTTCTGTGGCAGGAAAATTTGTTGAAAAATAAGACCAAGCTCATGAATTTGCCTAAAAATATTCCTTCACTCGGGGCTTTGGACAAAGTCAACCATATTGCCGCCCGTTTTGGCTTTCCTCTTTACGCGATAGGACTTATTTTTGGTTTTATCTGGGCATATATGGCATGGGGGCGTCTGTTCAGTTTCGACCCAAAGGAAATTATTTCCCTGCTCATTCTTGCTCTTTATGGATTTTTATTTTATGAAAGAGAAGTTCGCGGCACAAACGGACGCAAAACCGCAAAACTTGCCTTAATCGTATTTGCTGTTGCCATGTTTTCGATTTTTGTCGTGAATACGTTCTTACCGACGCACCATAGTTTTTAATAGATAAGGTTTTCAGTGTATCAGCCATGCCGATTATTCATCTTATTGGATTAAACCACCGTACCGCTCAAGTGGAGATACGGGAAAAATTCACTTTGACGGAATTTACCGCTCCTGAAACATGGCCGTTTTTATGCCATAAACGCAGCATTTCTTCCGTTCAGAACAAACTTGCGGTTAAAGAATCGCTTATTCTGTCCACCTGCAACAGGGTGGAGATGATTGTCGTCTATGACGGCGATTATGAAGATTTGCTCAAAGTTTGGTGCGAAGTCCGCGGTGCTGATATCAATGAACTTCGTGCCTGCATGTATCACTATGAAGATGAGGATGCTATCCGGCATTTGTTCAGGGTCGCTTCCAGTTTGGATTCCCTTGTGCTTGGCGAACCGCAAATCTTGGGACAGCTGAAAGCCGCTTATCGTCTGTCCGTGCAAGCCGGGCATGCCGGTCTTCTGATCAACAGGTTATTGCATAAAGCCTTTTCCGTGGCAAAGCGCGTGCGGAGTGAAACGGCTGTCGCTTCAAGCGCCGTTTCCATCAGCTATGCCGCTGTGGAGCTTGCCAAACGTATCTTTGACAATATGGGTGAAAACAAGGCTCTTCTTTTGGGAGCGGGCGAAATGGCGGAGCTTGCCGCCATGCATTTGATGAACGGCGGAATCAAAGAATTGAAAATCGTGAACAGAACGTTTGCAAGAGCCGAAGAACTGGCGCGGAAAATCGGCGGGGAAGCCTTTTCTTTCGAGGTATTGGAAGAATGTCTTGCGGATACGGACATCATGATAAGCTCCACAGGCGCAATGGAGGCGATTATTCGTCCGGACCTCATGCAGCGGGTTATGCAGAAACGTAAAAAACGCCCCATGTTTTTAATTGATATCGCCATGCCTCGTGACATCGACCCTGCCGTGAACAATCTCGATAATGTTTATGTCTATGATATCGATGACTTAAAAGAAGTTGTGGAAGAAAATCTCGCCAACAGGAAGCAGGAAGCCACGAAAGCGGGACAGATTGTCGATGAGGAAGTAAAAGCTTTCGAGTTTTGGCGCGGTTCGTTGACACTGAAGCCCACTATTTTGGATATTGAAAATAAAGGCAATAAAATCGCCGAAGAAGAAGTGGCGAAGACGTTGAAAAATTTGGAACATTTAGGAATTAACAATGCGGAATTGCACGATGTTCTGGAAAAAATGGCTCATGCCATTGTGAAAAAATGCCACCATGCTCCTTTGGAATTTTTGCATAACAGCTATAAACACCATAACGGAGAGCAAAACACGGGCATAGTCCGCAATATTTTGAAATTGGACGGATAAACATTGAATTGCTAAGGATTGATAAGAAAAATTTATGAAACAATATATCGGTATTCGTTGCAGCAAATACGGTCAAGTCCGTATCGGAATAGTGGAACGGGAAGAAACGCTTTGTTTCGGGCAGGCTGTTGTCGCATATAATGACAATTCCATTTTTTTCGGGAGAATTGTCTGGCAGTGCAGTTCATTAAGTTCCCCTGAATTTCTTTTGAGTAAGATGAATGAGAAAAATCAGGAGGAAAACGGCGAGGTGCGGGCAAAAAGCGAGCTTTCCGAAAGCATTGATTTTTGCAAGCCGCAAAATCCTTTTACCATACGTCTGGCTCAGGAAGATGAAATCGTAAAAGCGACGGAACACGAAGAGCTTGTGGAACAAGCCTTTGAGTTTTGCAGGAATTGCATAAAAAATCACGGGCTGGAAATGAAGCTTGTCGATGTGGAAATCCTTTTGGACAGGAGTAAAATGATTTTTTATTTTACCGCCCCAACCCGTATCGATTTCAGGGAGCTTGTCAAGGATTTGGTGCGGGAATACAGAACGCGCATAGAACTTCGGCAGATCGGCGTCCGCCACGAAACGCAAATGCTCGGTGCGCTCGGTAACTGCGGCATGGTGATTTGCTGTCGCAGATATTTAAAAAATTTCGCTCCTGTGACTATCAAAATGGCAAAGGAACAAAATCTCTTTTTAAATCCCGCTAAAATATCCGGCATTTGCGGAAGGCTGCTTTGCTGTCTGAGTTATGAGCAAGATACGTATGATGCTTTCCATAATGCGGCTCCCAAGATCGGCAAACGCTACACGACGGATATGGGAATATTGAAAGTCGTTCGGACAAACATGTTTAAAAATACCGTTGCGGTGCTTAATGAACAAGGGCAAGAGCAGGAAATCGATGTTGACGGATGGGAGGGACTGCACCCGGTTAAGACGCAAGGCTTTGACGATTGCCATGAACATGATGAGCAGACCGCCTACGGCAATTATATGTCCATGGGAAATGATGAGCATTTCGGCGAGGATATGGATTTTTCCAAACTTTTGGATGATGAATATCAAGAAGAGCGAAGTCAGAACAGATATAACCGCAAGCCTAAGCCCCATTACCGGCAAAAAGAGAAACAATTTAAGCGCGCATCTTTTGACGAAAGCCATGAATAGGAGCAGATATGTCTAATTTTTATGTAACAACGCCGATTTATTATGTGAACGCCCGTCCCCATTTGGGGCATGCCTATACGACGATTGTCGCCGATACCCTGAAACGTTTCTATGCTCTTTTGGGATATGATGCCCGCATGCTCACGGGCACGGATGAACACGGCGACAAGATTGTGAAAGCCGCGACAAAAGAAAATAAGACACCAAAAGAATTTGTCGACGGTATTTCCAATGAATTCGCCGCCCTTTGGAATGATTTGAAAATAGATTATGACAAATTCATCAGAACGACTGATGAAAAGCATAAGAAGTCGGTGCAAACGCTTTTGCAGAGAATTTACGATAAAGGCGATATCTATTACGGTGAATACGGCGGACATTATTGTTTTGGCTGTGAACGTTTCTATACCGAAAAAGAGTTGGAGAACGGACTTTGCCCGCAGCATAAAACAAAGCCGGAATACATCAGCGAAAAGAACTATTTTTTTAAGATGTCCAAGTATCAGGAATGGCTGAAACAATATATTCTTGATAATCCGGATTTCATACGTCCCGAACGGTACAGGAATGAAGTGCTCGCCATGCTTGAAGGCAATGTGCTTGAGGATTTGTGTATTTCCCGTCCGAAATCACGTCTTGAATGGGGAATCGAACTGCCGTTTGATAACAATTACGTTTGTTATGTGTGGTTCGACGCTTTGGCAAATTATATTTCCGCCCTTGGCTGGGGCAATATCGGCGATTTGTCGGATTTTGACAAGTATTGGCCTGCCGAGCATTTGGTTGCCAAGGATATTTTGAAACCTCACGGCATCTTTTGGCCTACCATGCTGAAAGCCGCTGATTTGCCTGTTTACAGGCATTTGAATGTGCACGGATATTGGCTTGTCAAAGATACTAAGATGTCGAAATCACTCGGAAATGTGGTTGACCCCCGTTTTGCTTCCGAGCATTTTGGTTTAGATGCGTTTCGTTATTTTTTATTGCGTGATATGCATTTCGGTTCTGACGCTTCCTATTCGGAAGAAGCCCTCATTTCACGGATAAATTCCGACTTGGCTAATGATTTGGGAAACTTGTTCAGCCGGGTGCTTTCCATGAACGGAAAATATTTTGCAAAAGAAATTCCTGCTGTCGGAGAGATTTTGCCGGATGACGAGCAAATTTTTGCCAGTGTGGAAAATGCCGCACGGAATTATATCCAGCTTTTTAAGGAAGTTCGCTTTTCTCAAGCTTTGGAAGGGCTTTGGGAGCCTATCCGTTTGATGAACAAATACGTGGACAGCCAAGCTCCGTGGACTTTGTACAAAGAAAATAAGCTTGAACGCTTGGCAACGGTTTTGCGCGTGCTTTTGGAAAACATGTATAAGATTGCCGTGCTTCTTTATCCCGTTATGCCTGAAAGCAGCAAAAAAATGCAGGCCCAGCTCGGCAAGGAATTCAGGATGCATGCAAAACTTATTGACGATTTGCTTTCCTGCAAAATTCATTTGCGGACCGGCGGCATGATTTCCGAAACTTCAAATTTATTTCCCCGTTTCGAGAAACCGGCGGAAGACAAAGAAAAGACTGAGAAAAAACAAAGTTCAAATAAAGGCGCAAAACAAAATAATACTAAATCAAATGAAGAAAAAACCGATAATTCTTGTATCGAATTTGCGGATTTTCAAAAATTGGATTTGCGCGTGGGAACAATTATCGCCGCGGAACAACATCCCGATGCGGATAAATTGCTTCGTTTCGATGTTGATTTGGGCGAAGAAAAACCGCGCCAGATTATTTCCGGAATTGCGGAGTTTTTCAACCCTGCCGAATTGGTAGGAAAAAAAGTCGTGGTGGTGGCCAATCTGCCTCCGCGGAAACTCCGCGGTCTGGTGTCGCATGGTATGATTTTGACGGCTGAAAAAGATGAGCATTTGAGTTTATTGACTTCTGTCGCTCCCAACGGCTCGAAAATTTCATAATGTATTTTTATTGACAAGAAAAAAAGATACGTATAGTTATTTTATTGATTTTATAAATGAAGTGGGATTTTTTATATGGCTAAAGTTTTAGATATGCTGCTCGGTTGTTTTTCAAATGATTTGGCGATTGACCTTGGAACAGCGAATACCTGTGTTTACGTGAAAGGGCACGGTATTGTGCTGAGCGAACCTTCTGTCGTTGCCGTCAAACGTGATAGAAAAGGAAACAGCCAAGTTATTGCTGTCGGCACTGACGCAAAAAGCATGCTTGGCAAAGCTCCTAAAAATATTGAGCCGATCCGTCCTATGAAAGACGGCGTTATCGCCGATTTTGAGGTTACGGAGGCTATGCTCCGGCATTTTATTGCAAAAGTTCATAATCAACGCCGTTTAGTCCGCCCCCGCATTATGATTTGCGTTCCGACCGGCATTACGCAGGTTGAAAAAAGGGCTGTGAAAGAATCAGCACTGAGCGCGGGCGCAAGGGAAGTGTATTTGATTGAAGAACCGATGGCGGCAAGTATCGGAGCGAAACTGCCTATTCAGGAGCCGACTTCCAACATGGTTGTCGATATTGGCGGCGGTACGACGGAAGTCGCTGTTATTGCGCTTTCCGGCATTGTTTACGCCCGTTCCATACGTGTCGGCGGTGATAAGATGGACGAGGCGATAGCCGCGTATATCCGCCGTAAATACAATATGCTGATCGGTGAAATTTCTGCGGAACAGATAAAAAAGAAAATCGGTTCGGCGTTTCCCATGGAACCGGAACAGCAGCTTGAAGTGAAAGGCCGTGATTTCGTAACGGGTATTCCGCATACTATCATTGTCACCAGTGAAGAAATCCGTGTTGCGATTTCCGAGCAAGTGGAAGCTATTGTGCAGGCTGTGCGCGTTGCTTTGGAGCAGACCCCCGCTGAACTTGCCGCGGATATCGTGGACAGAGGCATTGCCCTTACCGGCGGCGGAGCGCTGCTCAGGGGGCTTGACGAACGTTTGCGCCAAGAAACGAACTTGCCTATTTTTGTTGTGGATGACCCGCTTGCGGCAGTTGTAATGGGAACAGGCATCGCTCTCGATAATTTGGATTTGCTGCGCGAAGTTTGCATTGACTAAGCAGGATTTCATAGTGCATAATTCGGATTAGAGCTTTCTAATCCGATTTTATTTTTTAGGACAGGCATGAATGCAAGACGCTTGATTGTTGTTTCCGTGTTACTTTTTCTGTTTTTTTTGGGAATATACACATGGAATGAACGGACAAACAAACTTGACGCCATCAGTACCAATGTCGGTATTGAGGTTGTCGGTTTTTTTGTGCGTTCCGTTGTTTATGTGCAGACAACAATTTCCGATTTTTGGAATAATTATGTCAGTCTTGTCAGTGTCAATGAAGAAAATGAAGAGCTGAAAGAAGAACTTTTTCAAATAAAACGGGAACTGAGTTTCGCCAAAGAAGAAAAAGCGGAACTGGACCGTTTGAGGAAACTTCTTTCCATAGAATATGTTTCCGATTGGAAAACAGTCGGGGTCAGAATTTTAGCATGGCGGCTCGGAGCAAATGATTTTTTCGACAGCTTTGTGCTTTCCAAAGGATTTTTCAGCGGTTCAAAAGTCGGAACCCCTATCATAAATGCTGACGGGTTGGTCGGACGCGTGCTCAAAGCCGGACCGTATACTTCCATTGCGTTATTATTAACCGATTCCGGAAGCAGTGTTTCCGTCATCACCGAAAAGGGCAGAGTTTCCGGAATCGTGCAGGGCAACGGGCATAATCAGTATCTTTCCATGCGCTTTGTCAAGCAGAATGAAGAAGTCAAAATCGGTGAGCTTGTTATCACCAGCGGCTTGGATTTGAGTTTTCCAAAGGGAATACCGGTGGGGGAAGTCGTCAGTGTTGAATTGAGCGCAAACTCCATGCTTGATATAAAAGTGAAACCCCTTGTTGTTTTTGACAAACTTGAGGAAGTTCTTCTTTTGCAAAATCCTTTCGAGCATATTTTGCCGGAGGGCAGTCCCGTTTATTCCCCAAGACCGAATAATTTATTTTCGCCTATGCAGTCGCCTTTGCTGGTCCGTGCGGAGGAAAACGAGAATTTTGAGAAAGCCTTTGACGAACAAGCCAATAAAAGCGCCAATGGGGCAAATTAGCCATGAAAGTGCTTAATGTGTTTTGGTGGCTCGCGTATGTTTGCATAGCGATTTTTTTACAGCTTTTCATTTCCGGAGTGGATTTTTTTCTTCCCGGGATAATTGTCGCTTTGCAGGAAAAGAAAATAACCCAGTTCGGCGTTGTTTTTCTTTTGTTTGTCCTTATCCAAGAGGGTATCGGCACAATGCCTTTCGGGAATGTCTTTTTATGGTATTCCCTTGCAATCATTTTCTTTTATTCGTGGCGCTGGTTTTTTGAAATAGAGAGTTTCACGTTTATTTTGCTTTTAAGCGCGGCTCTTGCCGTTTCCCATTATTTCATTATCAGCGTGCTTGCTGAAATTCAGGATATTTATATCAATTACAAATCATTGCAGGATGAAAGCGTGTATCAGATGTTTTTAACGCCGATCATGTGGCATACGGCAAATTACCTGAGAAGAGGTTTTCGTTATGTCCCACAAGATTGAAGCCAAAAACTATGAACCGCCGCGTATGGGGCTGTTTTTGCTGCAATTTTTAATTGCGTTGCTTTTTGTTGTTTTTTGTGCGCGCTATTGGTATTTGCAAATTCACAGAGGCGAGGAATTTGCCCGTTTAGCCCTTGAAAACAGAACGAAAATCGCTCGTGTCGATGCTGCCCGCGGTGAAATTTTCGATAAAAACGGTATTCCGCTGGCGGAAAATTATATCACGTTCGCTATTGCGATTATTCGTGAAGATACGCCCGATGTGGACGCCGCTCTCGCCCAAATCAGCGAATGGACCAATACTTCC
Source organism: Taurinivorans muris (assembly GCF_025232395.1). GTDB lineage: Bacteria > Desulfobacterota > Desulfovibrionia > Desulfovibrionales > Desulfovibrionaceae > Taurinivorans > Taurinivorans muris. The sequence continues at coordinate 698,805 of NZ_CP065938.1, read as the reverse complement.
TATGAAGAATTGGTGCAGCATTATACTGAAAGCAGGTATCTTTCCCGTTCTTTCGACCCTATCATCGTTGTTTCCGATTTGCCTTTTGAAATGATTGCGCCAATTCAGTCGCAATTACATTTATGGCAGGGAGTGCATATTGTTCCGAAGGCGCGCAGGCATTATCCGCAGAAAAATACTGTCGCCCATATCATGGGCTATGTGGCAGAGGCGACGCAGGAAGAATTGAAAAAAGATGATGCCTTGAGCTTAGGGGATATTGTGGGGAGGCAAGGGCTTGAGCTTGTGCTTGAGGATAAGCTGCGCGGAAAAAAAGGCATAGCCGCCATGGAAGTTGATGTTTTCGGGCGTTCTTTGCAAAGAAAGGAGCTCGACACCTCTTACTCCGGGCAGAATATCTATTTGTCGATTGATATTGAACTGCAAAAGCAGATTGAACACATCATGCAGAACAATGCGGGCTCTGTCATTGTCATGAACCCGGATACGGGAGCGCTTGAAGCTCTTGTGACGCTGCCGTCTTATGACAATAATCTTTTTGTAACCGGCTTTTCAAAAAAAGAATGGGATGCCGTAAGAAACCACCCCCGCTTTCCTTTGCAAAACAGAACCATTCAAAGTGTTTTTCCGCCTGCTTCCGTGTGGAAACTGCTTATGGCGGCAGCGTTGCTTGAACGGGGAGTCAATCCGAAAGATACTGTTTTTTGCAGCGGTGTCTTCCGGCTGGGAAATTCGCAGTTTCGCTGTTGGAGCAAATACGGGCACGGATATGTTGATTTGAAACATTCCATCATGTATTCATGCGACGTGTATTATTACGAAAAAGCTTTGGAACTGGGTATTGATTATATTGCCGATTTTGCTAAAAAATGCGGTTTCGGCACGCGAACGGGTATTGAACTGCCCCACGAAGCCCGCGGCGTTATGCCCGACAGGGAGTGGAAAATAAAAACGTTTAATGAGCGGTGGCAAAACGGCGATACCGTGAACCTTTCCATCGGACAGGGATATATGCTTGTGACGCCGGTACAGCTTGCCGTATACATCAGTTCTTTGCTGAACGGAGGAAAATTGCTGAAACCCCAGCTCATTAAAGGTGCTGAACCTGAAATCATCGGATATACGCCTATTTCGCAAGAACATTGCAAAATGATTGTCGATTATATGTTTGCGACAGCAAACGAGCCCCGGGGCACCGCACGGATAATAAAAACGGAAGGTGTCATCACCGGCGGGAAAACGGGAACCGCGCAAGTTGTGAAAGTTAAAATGCAGGGTGACAGAAGAAAGAAAAATTATGAGATGGATTTCAAAGAACGCGACCATGCGTGGCTCGGTGCGTTTGCGGAAAAAGACGGCCGCCGTTATGTGATCATCACCATGCTTGAACACGGAGGAGGCGGTTCTTCCGCCGCAGGTCCTGTGACAAGGGATATTATTAAACTTTTGTTCCCGGCGGAGAAAAAGCAATGAAAATTTTTAATACTCCCAATAAAAAAATGTTCTTGGATATGAATTGGGCTTTATTCATCACCACGATTATTCTTTTTTGTGTCGGTTTTGTCAATTTGTATTCTGCAAGCAGCATTCGTTTTGAAGACGGTATTGTCCATACTCCTTTTTATGAAAAACAGCTTGTCTGGGGAGGCGTGGGTTTTGTTGTTCTTTTTGCTGTTACGCTTATCAATTATAAGCTTTTGGAACGGTTTTCTTTTGCTTTTTATATTTTTGTCGTGTTTTTGCTTGTGCTTGTCCTTGTTATGGGTAAAACTGTTTACGGGGCGCAGCGCTGGCTTGATTTGGGCTTTTTTAGCGTACAGCCAAGTGAATTTGCAAAATTTTCCGTTTTGTTGATGGGGGCGAAATACTTGTCAAAGGACGGCGACACCTTGGGGTGGATGCGCCTGTTCAAATTGCTTTTTATCGGCCTGCTGCCTTTCGCCCTTATTGCAAAACAGCCTGATCTCGGCTCTGCCCTGACCATATTGTTTCTTATAGGGGGTATGGCGCTTTTTCATGGAATAAAATGGAAAGTTTTGCGTATTTGTTTGGTGGTCATTCCCTTGCTCATGCCTTTAAGCTGGTTTGTTTTGCATGATTATCAGCAGGAACGGATAAAAACGTTTTTGGACCCTACCCGTGATCCGAGAGGCGCCGGTTATCACATCATCCAGTCGCAGATCGCTATCGGTTCCGGCGAACTTACGGGAAAAGGCTTTCAGGAAGGCACGCAAAGTCAATTGCGCTTTTTACCCGAAAAGCATACGGACTTCGCCGTTGCTGTTTTGGGTGAGGAATGGGGCTTTGTGGGCAGTGTGGGCGTAGTGGTAATTTTTTGCTTTTTTTTATTTTTTATTTATAGTACAATATGCGAAGCAAAGGACAGGTTCAGCAGTACGCTTTGCGCCGGCATTTTCTTTTACTTTTTTTGGCAGGTAATGGTCAATACCGGTATGGTGGTTGGAATTATGCCTGTTGTGGGCATTCCGCTGCCGTTCATCAGCTATGGGGGGACCGCCATGGTTGTCAATTGTATTTTTATTGGCATTGTCCTTAGTGTGTCAATTAATAGATTCGTTTTTAAAGCTTAGAGGAGAAATGGTAATGGCTAAAGACGATATTAATGCGTTCATGGGTGCGGGAACATTTTTTACCGGTAAATTGAATTTTCAAGGCACTGTCCGTATCGACGGTGAATTTTTGGGTGAAATCGAATCCGACGGCGTGCTTTTGGTCGGAAAAGATTCCAAAATCGAAGGCACTATCAATGTCGGCGAAATGAGTCTTTCCGGTAATTTCGCCGGCGATGTCATTGCCAAAAGAAATGTGACCATTCACAGGGACGGTATTTTAAAAGGTAAAATTAAAACCCCGGCTCTTATCGTGGAAGACGGCGCTGTTTTGGACGGCACTATTCAAATGACGAAAAGTGCGGTGGAAGAACAAGAAATTCTTTAGTTCCGTGATTAAATGAACTTTATTTATTTGTATTGACACGCAATTGAAAAAAGTATACTCTTTGCATAGAAAACAACTATGGCTTAAGAAAAAGGATCGTATATGAATATAAGTCTTGATGTCACGCTTTTCATACAGCTTATTAACTTCTTTATTTCATTGCTTATTATTAATTACCTTATTATTAAGCCTATCCGTTCCAATATGGCGCGGCGCAAAGCCATTATCGACGCCGATAACAAGGATACGGAAAACTTCATGCAGTCAATGGGTATCCATAATCTTCAATACGAAGAACGTATCAGTTCCGTCCGCGCTCAAATCGCGAAAGAACGTGATGAATACAAAAAAAACGCCGAAGAGTTCGCCCGCGGCGTTCTTGGCAAGGCAACTGATGAAGCCCGCGCTATCCGTCAGGAATCAACACAAAAAATTCAAAACGAAAGTTCCGAAGCTTTGCAGGCTTTGCAGGCGGATGTTTCTTCTTATTCAAAAGAAGCATTGGCAAAAATTTTAGCATAATCACTTTTTAGGAGTGTTACGTGAAATATCTTAGTTCCTTTGCATTTGCTGTTTTATTTTGTGCTGTTGCTGATTTTGCCTATGCATCTGACGGACACGAACTTCCTTGGGGCAACTTTGCATTAAGAATGCTGAACGTTGCGATATTTCTTGGTATTTTATGGTACGCTGGCGGAAGATTGGTGAAAACTTTTCTTGCGAACCATCAGGCGCAGGTAAAGGAAGAGTTGGAATCCGCCAAAGCGTTAAGACAAAAAGCCGAGCATAATTTATCCATTGCCGAAGACAAGCTCCGTTCAGTCGAAAATGAATGCGCCAAACTTTTTGAAGACGGTAAAAAACAGGCTGAAGCAATCAAATCTGCCATTATTTCCGATGCGGAAAAGCAAGCCGAACGCATCATTGAACAGGCGAAGCTTGCCGCCGAACAAGATGTTCACAATGAAGTGCAAAAAATCAAAGCCCAAATGGCAGAGGAAATTGTTGCTCAAATGGAAAAAGAAATTGTGTCACGTTTGGATAAAGACGGTCACAATGCTTTAATAGAAAAATCCTTATCAAAGGTAGTGTTCTCATGATTGGTAATGCAGTATCAAGGCGTTATGCAAGTGCGTTGTTCAATTTAGGAAAAGAAAACGGTACATTGGATTCTTTTGCCGAAACTCTTGATGCTCTTGCAGATGCTCTTGAAAACAGCACGCAATTGAAAGAATTAATGATAAGCCCTGTCATTACGCATGAAGAAAAAAAGTCGATAATCATGAGTATGCTGGTTCAATGTCAGGCAGGGACTGCGGAGAAAAATTTCTTTTCTCTTCTTGCCGATAAAGGAAGACTTGCATTAATTCCTGTCATTGTTGCTGATTTTAAAGCGATGCTTGATGAAGCGAAAGGCATTAGCCGTGGACTTGTCACCACTGCTATTGAACTTGATAATGATAAAAAGTCTGAGATTTTATCTCAGCTTGAAAAACAAACTGGTCGCAAGCTTGTGCTTTCTTATGCGGTCGATACCCGGATTTTAGGCGGTATTGTTCTGAAAGTCGGAGATATCGTGTATGATGCGAGTTTGCGTGCACAGCTTGATAACCTCAGAGAATCCATCAAGAGGGGTGAGTAGGCCATGCAAATAAAGGCTGAAGAAATTAGTAAAATTATTGAAGAACAAATCCGTAATTATGACCAGCGTGTCGAAATGAGCGAAACGGGAACCGTGCTTTATGTCGGTGACGGTATTGCTCGTGTTTACGGTGTTCAAAATGCTATGGCCATGGAACTCCTTGAGTTTCCGGGTGGTCTTATGGGAATGGTGCTGAACCTTGAAGAGGACAACGTCGGGGTCGCTCTTTTGGGTGATGACAGAGCCATTAAAGAAGGTGATCCTGTAAAACGTACAGGCAAGATTTTCTCTGTTCCGGTCGGTGAAGCCGTTACAGGTCGTGTTTTAAATCCGCTCGGTCAGCCTTTGGACGGCTTGGGACCGGTTGAAGCTACGGAAACACGTCCGGTCGAGCTTAAAGCTCCGGGGCTCATGTCACGTAAAAGTGTTCATGAACCGATGGTTACAGGTATTAAAGCTATTGACGCGATTACTCCTATCGGACGCGGTCAGCGTGAGCTTATCATCGGTGACCGTCAAGTCGGTAAGACAGCTGTTTGTGTTGATGCCATTTTAGCGCAGAAAAATACTGATGTGCATTGTTTTTACGTTGCCATCGGTCAAAAGCAGTCTACCGTTGCTCTTGTAGCCGAAAAGCTTCGCCAGCACGGTGCGATGGAATATACCACCATTATTTCCGCATCCGCATCTGAATCCGCTCCGCTGCAATATATCGCCGCATATGCCGGCTGTACGATGGCTGAATATTACAGGGATAACGGCAAACACGCTCTTATCATTTACGATGACTTATCCAAGCAGGCTGTCGCTTACCGTCAAATGTCCCTTCTTCTCCGCCGTCCTCCGGGACGTGAAGCGTTCCCCGGTGACGTTTTCTACTTGCACTCACGTTTGCTTGAACGTGCCGCTAAACTTTCCGATGAACTCGGCGGCGGTTCCCTTACCGCTCTTCCGGTTATTGAAACCCAAGCGGGTGACGTTTCCGCATATATTCCAACCAACGTAATTTCCATTACGGACGGTCAGGTATTCCTTGAATCCAACCTTTTTAACGCAGGTATCCGTCCTGCTATCAACGTTGGTATTTCCGTTTCACGTGTCGGCGGTGCCGCGCAAATCAAAGCTATGAAGCAAGTCGCAGGTACGCTTCGTCTTGACCTTGCCCAATACCGTGAAATGGCTGCGTTCGCCCAATTCGGTTCTGACCTTGACAAAGCGACAAAAGCAACTCTTGACCGCGGCGCCAGAATGACAGAACTGTTGAAACAAGCGCAATATCAGCCAATGCCGACAGAAGAGCAAGTGGCTTCCATTTTCTCTGCCGCCCGCGGTTTCTTGGACGATATCGAAGTTTCTTCCGTCCTTCCTTTTGAAGCGGGTCTTTTGGAATACTTACGCACGTCAAAAGCTGATACTTTGGCTGATATCCGTGAACGTAAACAAATTGATAAGGATTTGGAAGAACGTTTAAGTTCCGCCATTAAAGAGTTCAAAGCATCTTTTGTGGCTCGGAGGTAATTTATGCCTTCCTTGAAAGATGTTAAACTGCAAATAGCCGGCGTAAAAAAAACGAAGCAAATCACCCGCGCAATGGGAATGGTCGCTTCTGCCGGCTTACGTGGTGCGCAGCAGCGTATTGAACGCTTCCGTCCTTATGCGGATAAGTTCAATGCGATGCTTTCCGACTTAGCCGCCCGCACCGAAGGGGCTCACCATGCTCTTTTGGAAAACCATGAACATAAGAAAAACGTTCTTATCTTGCTTGTCACTTCCGACCGTGGTTTGTGCGGAGCGTTTAATGTCAATTTGATAAATACCGCATTGAAATTAGCTAAAGAGAAAGAAAAGGAAGGAAAAACGGTTTCTTTTATCTGTGTCGGTCGCAAAGGGCGCGACGCAGTCAGAAAAACCGATTACCAAATTCTTTCCGCAATGACTGATGTTATGGGAAGTCTTAATTTTCAGGTGGCGACTGCGCTTGGAAATGATATTTCTCATTCCTATACAGAATATAATGCTGATGAAGTGTACCTTGTTTATAGCGAATTTGTGAGCATGTCCCGTCAGGTTCCCACAAGTATGCCGCTTCTGCCTGTTGTTCCTTCTGAAAACGAAGAAGCGAATGGCGATATTGAGTATGTTTATGAACCGAATGTGGGCGTACTTCTTGCGGAACTCTTGCCGCGGTATTTGAATGTGCAAATTTATCGCGGTTTATTGGATAATTTCGCAAGTGAAAACGCTGCCCGTATGTTTGCTATGAACAATGCAACCAATAACTGTGATGAAATGATTGGTTCGCTGACCTTGTTGTTCAACAAAACAAGACAAACGGCGATCACTAATGAACTCATGGATATTGTAGGCGGTGCGAATGCACTGCAAAGTCAGTAAGTAGGAGCTTTGAAGTATGACAGGTAATAAAGGTCATATAGTGCAGGTTATCGGTGCTGTTGTTGACGTTGCCTTCCCTGAAGGGCAGCTTCCCAACATTTTGAACGCACTTGTTATCAATAACCCGAATAATACCGATGCCCCCGAGCTTGTGTGCGAAGTTGCGCAGCATCTCGGTAATAATATCGTAAGAACTATCGCCATGGACTCAACCGACGGCTTGGTTCGCGGCATGGAAGCTGTTGATACGGACGCTCCGATCATGGCGCCTGTCGGCAAAGCAGCGGTCGGTCGTATTTTGAACGTTGTGGGTAAAGCTGTTGACGGTCTTGGTGAGGTAAAGGCTGAAAAATATCTTCCTATCCACCGTGCCGCTCCGGTTTTCACGGAACTTAATACCAAAGTTGAATTATTGGAAACCGGCATTAAGGTTCTTGACCTTTTGGTTCCGTTCCCTAAGGGCGGAAAAATCGGTTTGTTCGGCGGTGCCGGTGTTGGTAAAACAGTTGTTCTTATGGAACTTGTTAACAACATTGCAAAACAGCACGGCGGAAACTCCGTATTTGCAGGTGTCGGTGAACGTACCCGTGAAGGGAATGACATGTACCATGAACTGAAAGACGCAGGCGTTTTGGAAAGAGCAGTGCTTGTTTACGGACAAATGAACGAACCTCCGGGGGCTCGTGCACGTGTTGCTTTGACAGCCCTTGCTTGTGCGGAATATTTCCGTGACGATGAAAACCAAGACGTTCTTCTCTTTATTGATAATATTTTCCGTTTCACGCAGGCAGGTTCTGAAGTATCCGCTCTTTTGGGCCGCATGCCTTCCGCCGTTGGTTATCAGCCGACTCTCGGTACCGACCTTGGCGGTTTGCAGGAACGTATCACCTCAACAGCCAACGGCTCCATTACTTCCGTGCAAGCGGTTTATGTTCCCGCTGACGACTTGACGGACCCGGCTCCGGCTACGACCTTTGCGCACTTGGACGGAACCCTTGTTCTTTCCCGTGCGATTTCCGAGCTTGGCATTTATCCCGCTGTTGACCCGCTTGACTCGACTTCCCGTATTCTTGATCCGCAAGTTGTTGGTGAAGAACACTATTCCATCGCCCGTCAAGTGCAAATGGTTCTGCAAAAATATAAAGACCTGCAAGATATTATTGCAATTCTCGGTATGGACGAATTGTCAGACGAAGATAAGCTTACTGTCGCCCGTGCAAGACGTATCCAGCGTTTCTTATCCCAACCGTTCCACGTTGCGGAAGTATTTACGGGAACCCCGGGGGTTTATGTAAAACTTGAAGATACCATTAAGGCTTTCAAAGGTCTTTTAAGCGGAGAATACGATCACCTTTCAGAAAATGACGTTTACATGGTAGGCGGAATTGAAATGGCGATCGAAAAATATAATAAGCGTCAAGCTCAAGCATAATTTTTTCCTGCCCTGCGAAATGCGGGGCGGGAAACATAAGCATAGGAGATAGCAATAATGGCTGCACTTCGTCTTGAAATTGTAACCCCGGATCAAGTGGTACTCAGTTCCGATGTTGAGTATGTCGGGGCACCCGGAGTAGACGGCGAGTTTGGTGTTCTTGCTGGTCACATTCCTCTGCTTACTGCTCTTAGTATTGGCACTTTGGTATACAGGATTGGCAATAAAGATTATATGGCTTTTATTGCCGGCGGTTTTGCCGAAGTAGCTGATAATAAAATAACTATTTTAGCACAAGCTGCCGAATTGGCAGAAAATATCGATGTGGAACGAGCAGAAAAAGCAAAAGCTCGAGCAGAAGAACGTTTACAAAATGCAAAGCACCAAGACGGCATAGATATTGTCAGAGCAGAAAATGCAATGAAACGTGCCATCATGCGACTAAAAATTGCAAATAATAAATAAATGAAAGCCACCCAATCGGGTGGCTTTTTTGTACGCTTTAGCTCAAAAAAACCACCAGCTAACCTGGTGGAATAAAAAATTTTTAGATACAAGACTTTCCTTTTTGGGTATACATTTGATGTGTTCGTCAATCGAAACCAAAGAAGGAAAGTTTTTTATGAATGAGAACCAGAGCTTATCCCATACACGTTGGAATTGCAAATATCATATCGTGTTTGCACCAAAATTTCGCCGTAAAGCAATTTATGTGAAAATAAAAAATGATATAGGAAAAATTCTCAGGCAACTTTGTGAGCAGAAAAAAGTAACAATAATAGAAGGGGAGATGTGTGCAGATCATGTACATATGTTAGTAGCTATTCCGTCAAATGTAAGCGTATCATCATTCGTGGGCTATGTGAAAGGAAAAAGCTCTCTTATGATATTTGATAGACATGCAAATCTAAAATATAAATATGGCAACAGACATTTGGGGTGCAGGGGCTAATATGTGGATACAGTAGGTAAAAATACAGAAAGAATAAAAGCGTATATTCAAAATAAGTTAAATGAGGACAGAATGACTGACCAATATTCGCTCAAAGAATATTATGACCTGTTTACGGGCTGTAAGAATAACTAAGGCAATAGGTAAACTGCTTTAAGCAGCTTGTGAATGAAATGCGATTGGCTAACACATTCAAAGCGCCTTGAGGCTCAAGCCAGTATTATGTTTTTCGCCTTTAAGCCGTAATAAAACTCATTTGTTTACGTTCATTTTTTCTGCATAAACTCAATAATAACTGTTTTTAAAGCTGGCATGTTTTTTAGTATGGAATTGATTGTAATTGCGTGACAATAATCATTTTTTCATGATTTTTTCGGAAATGACCTATCAGTGTCGCAATTTTTCTGATAGTCATTTTATGAGGTTAAAAATCCCTTTATTTTTATATCGATTATAGTAAGATGCGTATACCTTAATGATACATCTCATGCAAAATCGGTTTGCGGTTTAATGCCGTACAATATTTTGTCATTGGGGTGTTTCTTTATCAAATGCTGACGTATTTCAGTTCATACTGTTTTTTAAACGTTACTCTGGAGGGAATTTTATTTGTTGACAATATATATATATATATTAACGAAAGAAAATGATAACAAAATTTACCGGTTCTTTATATCAATGTATTAAAATTTGTATGTATATTTAAAGAGAGGTATAATTGACATGGTGTTTTTTCTAAAAAAAATTTTTTTAGTGTTGAGTTTGTGTTGTTTTATACCAAGCCAAGCTTTTTCCGGCGAATGGTGGCTTTTCGCAAGTGTTGGTACAGGGGATTGCAAATCGGCAGTTATTGATATGACGTTGCGTAAGGCATTTGATTGTATTTATGAAAATGATATGTTTTTTCTTTATCCGTTGGCGGAAGTTTCACTGCATTATTGGCGGCACAGTTCTGATGCTGACGATTTTGGGGGAACGCTTGCCGGGGGCGGAGCTGCTGTTTTTAAACGCAAGGGCATGTGGCGCCCGTATCTTTCTGCAACATTTGGCGGCAGCCTTCTTTCTGATACTCGGTTTGATGATAAAAATTTTGGAATGAGTTTCCAATTTCGTTCAAAAGCCGGAGCGGGCATTCAATTTGGGGAAAATTTCAGGCATAGTGTTCAATTTGATTTTGCCCATTTTTCCAATGCGGGCATAAGCGACCATAATTCCGGAATCAATACCTATTGTGTTTCTTACGGGTTTCGGTTTTAACCTGCTGTCTTTTTTATGACAACTGCATGCTGCCAGTTTTGTTATCTGAAATTATCTTCATATGATAACTAACCATATAATATCGTTTGATAATATTATTATTGCTGAATGGAGGAAATTTAGGTACAGTATACATCATTTCAGTAATGAGGCTAAGAATGTCTGATTTAAGCGACTATATGAACAATCCTGTGAATGAGCCGAAAAAACGCTCATACAAACGGAAAAACAATACCGGAGCGGATTTGTCCAAAACAGAAGAAGATTTGTTTAAACGTGTTCCGCCCCACAATGCTGACGCGGAATCAGCGGTTCTGAGCGGCGCTTTTTTGCGTCCCGAGTTATTGAACGATATTATGGACACAGTTAGTGCGGAAGATTTTTATTTTCCGGCAAATAAGTATATTTTTCAAGCAATCACAAGTCTTTATTCAAAAAATATCAATCCTGACGTGGTGACGGTTTTGGATTGGCTGCAAAATAACAAATTGCTAGAGGAATCAGGCGGGGCGGAACGGCTCGCCATGCTTGCGGAGTCTGTTGTCAGCGGAGCGAACGCGCCCTATTATGCGAAAATTGTGCGTGAAAAATCCTTGCTCCGTTCCCTTATTCAGTCTTCAGCCCATATCATCAGTTCTTGTTACGACGGCACCAATGATGTTTCCATGCTGCTTGACGAGGCTGAAAAGACGATTTTCAGCATTTCAGAAAAAAATGACACTAAAACGTATTTGGGAAGCGAGGAAATAGTCAATAAAGTTTTTGAAACCATCACAACACGTTTCAAGAATAAGGGGCGGACAACCGGGCTTGCCACTGATTATATCGAACTTGATAAAATGACAGGCGGTTTTCAGCCTTCTGACCTGATTATTTTGGCAGCCCGTCCTTCCATGGGAAAAACGGCATTCGCCCTCAATTTAGCGGCAAGGGCAGCCATAAAAAATAATGCCACGGTGGCGATTTTTTCCTTGGAAATGAGCAAGGAATCGCTTATGGAGCGTTTGCTTTGTTCATGGGGGCATGTGGAACTCGGCAAGGTCCGTAAGGGAACAATGGAGCCGGAAGATTGGAATAAAATCACTGATGCGGCTTCTGTGCTTACGGCAAGCAAGATTTTTATCGACGATTCTTCCATGCTGACCCCTTTGGAACTTCGGGCGCGCTGCCGGCGTATTCATGCCCAGCACGGTTTGGACTTTGTCGTTATTGACTATCTGCAGCTTATGCATTCCGCCAGAAACGACTCCCGCGAACTGGAAATTTCCGATATTTCAAGAAATTTGAAAGCATTGGCAAAAGAACTCAATATTCCAGTGCTTGCCCTTTCGCAGCTCAACCGTAAAACAGAAGAGCGTTCCGACAAACGCCCCATGCTTTCCGATTTGCGTGAATCCGGAGCTATTGAGCAAGACGCCGATTTGATTATGTTCATACACCGCGATGATTACTATGCTTCCAAAAAGGGCGAAACCGACCGAAACGGCAAAGCGGAAATCATTATCGGCAAGCACCGTAACGGTCCGACCGGTTCCATAGAGCTTTTGTTCATTCCGCAGTACACGGCATTCGGCGACTTGGAATACCGTTCTTATAACATTGAGGAAGCAGAAGGAAGAGGGACGGAAACAACGGCAACGTAGTTAAAAAATTTTTATTTTGCTTCTTTACAAAATAAAATTCGTTCTTAATATTTTTTTATCAAAATAAGGAGATTCTTATGTGGGAATATACGGATATAGTGCGCGATCATTTTCTCAATCCGAGAAATGCCGGTGAAATGCCCGATGCGAATGCCATCGGCGAAGTCGGCAGTCTTGCCTGCGGTGATGCTTTGAAATTGTTTTTGAAAATCAATGACAAGGGCGTTATCGAAGATGCAAGCTTCCAAACTTTCGGCTGCGCAAGCGCCATTGCTTCAAGTTCCGCCTTAACGGAGATCATCAAAGGTAAAACCGTTGAAGAAGCAAGCAAAATCACCAATAAAGACATTGCGAATTATTTAGGCGGTCTGCCAAAAGAAAAAATGCACTGTTCCGTGATGGGTGAAGAAGCTCTTGAGGCGGCAATTCGCAATTATAAGGGCTTGCCTCCGTTGAAACATGAGGAAGAAGGAAAATTGGTTTGCAAATGTTTCGGCATTACGGATAATCAAATTATCAAAGCTATCCGTGAAAATAATTTGCAAACGGTTGAAGAAGTGACGAATTTTACAAAAGCAGGCGGTGCGTGCGGAACGTGTCTGGACGCCATAGCCCAAATTTTGGAAGTAGAAAAGAATGCCGGGCTTGCTTTGCACGAACTTAAACCTGTGACGAAAAAGCCTTTGAGCAATATTCAAAAAATGCAAAAAATCATTCAGGTGATTGAAGAGGATATACGTCCGAGATTGACACAGGACGGCGGAGACATTGAACTTGTCGATGTCGTGGACAATAAGGTTTTTGTTTCTTTGCGCGGTGCTTGTTCTTCCTGCCGCGCAAGCGCCGTTACGTTGAAAGATGTCGTGGAATCAACATTGAAAGAACATGTTGACGGAAATATTACCGTTGTGCAAGCATAACACCGAGGCTTAATATGTCCAATATCATTTATTTTGACAATAATGCAACGACGCAGGTCGCCCCTGAAGTTTTAGAAGCGATGCTTCCTTTTTTCAAAGATATGTATGGCAATGCGTCCAGCATGCATAGCTTCGGCGGACAGGTTGGCAAACATATCGCTGTTGCGAGAGAACAAATTGCGGAATTGCTGGGTGCGATGCCCGATGAAATTTTATTCACTTCCTGCGGCACGGAAAGTGACAATACCGCTGTTATTTCCGCCATTGAAACACAGCCTGAGAAAAAGCATTTCATCACCACCCGCGTGGAGCATGCCGCCATGCTTGCCATGGGCGATTATCTTGAAAAGAAAGGCTATGATGTAACCTATCTTTCTGTCGACAGCAAAGGACAGCTTGATTTGGCTGAACTTGAAGCCGCAATCCGTCCCGATACCGCTTTGGTTTCCATTATGTTCGCCAACAATGAAACCGGCACGGTTTTTCCCATTGCCGAAATTGCCGAAATAGTTAAATCAAGAGGCGTGCTTTTGCATGTGGACGCTGTGCAGGCAGTTGGCAAGGAAATTATTGATTTGAAAAAATTGCCTATCGATTTCTTGGCGTTATCCGGGCATAAACTTCATGCGCCAAAGGGAATAGGGGTTTTGTATATTCGCCGCGGAACACGCTTCCGCCCATTTTTGCGTGGCGGGCACCAAGAACGGGGGCGCCGCGCTGGTACGGAAAATTCTCCTTACATTATCGGCTTGGGAAAAGCCTGCGAGCTTGCAGGAAAAAATATAGCGCAGGAAAGAACAGAAGTTGCAAGGCTTCGTGATATGCTTGAGCAAGGCATTGTTTCTCAAATTCCCAATTCCATTGTCAATGGCGACAGGGAGCACCGTTTGCCCAATACGACAAGCATCGCGTTTGAAGCTGTCGAAGGTGAAGCAATTTTGCTTATGCTCGACCAATTCGGTATTTGCGCAAGTTCCGGATCCGCCTGCACTTCCGGCAGTTTGGAGCCAAGCCACGTGCTTCGTGCCATGGGGGTTCCGTTTACCTATGCCCACGGTTCCGTCCGTTTCAGCCTTTCCCGCTATTCAACGGAGGAAGAAGTGAAAAAAGTGATTGAAGTGACACCTAAAATCATTGAAAATTTAAGAGCCATTTCACCTTTCAGGGGTAAGAGCTTCTAGAATTTTTAAAAATAATTTTTTGAAAAGCCTTTACAAATCGTGAAGGCTTTTCTATTATTTATCATATGAAAACAGAACTGTTATTTGATACCATCATAGAAAATTTCATAAAGCTGAAAAAACAAAGCACACTTCTTGACGATATCGCCAAAACATGGATTGCTTCCTTAGAGCAGGGCAATACGGTCATTTTTTGCGGCAACGGCGGGTCTGCCGCCGATTCGCAGCATTTATCCGCCGAGCTTGTGGGCAGGTACAAGAAAAACCGTTCCGCGTTAGCCGCTTTAAGTCTTACTGTGGATACTTCGGCAATAACGGCTATCGCCAATGATTTTGGGTATGAGCATGTTTTTGCGCGCCAGCTTGAGGGCGTGGGAAAAAAAGGGGATTGTCTTGTGGGGATTTCCACATCCGGCAATTCGCAAAATATCATCAACGCTTTTTTAAAAGCCAAGGAAATGGGGATAAAGACAGTCGCTTTTACCGGGGAGCATGGCGGAAAAATGAAAGAATTGGCTGATATTTGTTTGAATGTTCCCTCGACCGTCACCAATTCTGTTCAAGAAATGCACATTGCTTGCGGGCATATTCTTTGCGAAATTGTGGAAAACCATTTTTTTGCCGATTGATTGTTATGGATGATCTTATTGTTGTAAGCGTTGTGCGCGATTATCCTTTGTATTCTGACTTGGTGGCAAATAATACATTTTTTGCTTCCGCAAAATTTGCAGATTTTGACAATAGGGTTGACAACCAATATATTTCAGTACGTTATAATTCTTTTCTTGATGATTATGATTATTCCCAAGAGGCATGGTTTGTTTTTTGTCATGAAGATTGGGAACTTTTGTCCCCTATTGCGGATAAACTGGAGTGCGCGGACAAAGACAGCCTTTATGGTCCGATAGGCACGGTTTTTGTGCCCGCTCGAAATAGGTATCTGTTAAGAAGTTTGGGATATGTGAAAAATTCTGACAAAAACGGAAAAAATATCCGTTTTTACGGGTGTTCATGTCCTTTGTTCACGCAAGTCGATACGTTTGATTGCCAGTGCTTGGCAGTTCATTCCAGTTTGGTGCGAAAATATCATTTGCGTTTTGACGAGCGGCTGCAGTTTGATTTATATGTTGAAGACTTTTGCATAAACGCTTTTGAAACATATGGGATAAAATCAAAAATACTGGGTATTAAATGCCAGCATTATTCGTATGGGAGCATGCGGCAGCGCTTTTATGACAATTTCGATTACCTGGCTGAAAAATACCGAAATGCGCGCTATTCCTATTCTAATTGCCTGATTACGAAAGAACTGGGCAAAAAGCTGGATATGCCCATAAAACGCGAGCCTTCCGGTTTGTGGCGTTCTTTGAAAAGGCGCTGGCATAATTTTTTTATGAGCTGATTTTTATCCGCCTGCCGAAAGAAAATTCAGGAAGAATTTTTCGTGTATTTCTTTTGTGTCCTTGTCATCACCTTGCATGACAACTTTTGTTCGGGGAATTTTTAACATTTCGTTTGCAGGCAGTTTCTCAAGGGTGATTTGGCAATTTTTAAAAAAATACGCAGTCCCGTGAACAGAATTTTTCGAGGTCATGTTGTCTTCTCTTTGAAAAAATTCTTCGATTCTGTAAACGGGAACTGCCCATATTTCATCATATATCATGCTTATAAGAGTGTTTTTGCGTCTTTGAAATAATCGTTTTCAAAGTCTTCGATAGTGCCGCTGTCCACTGCTTTCGCAATTTCGGGATTGATAGGAATTTGGAAAATATGTTTTATGCCGTGTTTTTTGGCAATTTCCTCAATATGGCTGTCACCGAAAATCTTATGGCGTTTTCCGCAGCCGCCGCATTCGAAATAGCTCATGTTTTCCACAAGCGCCAAAATCGGTATATTCATCATATCCGCCATATTCACGGCTTTTTCAACAATCATGCTCACAAGCTCCTGCGGGGAAGTGACAACGATAATTCCGGAAATAGGCAAAGACTGGAAAACCGTAAGAGGCACGTCGCCCGTTCCCGGAGGCATGTCCACAAACATATAGTCCACGTCCCCCCAAGCGGTATCGGACCAAAACTGCTTTACCGTGTTCGCAATGATGACGCCGCGCCAAATAATGGGATCCGTTGCGCGTTCAAGCAAAAGGTTCACGCTCATCATGGAAATGCCTTTTTTGCTTACGGCGGGAAGCATGCCCATATCGTTTCCGGAAATTCTTTCCGTAACGCCGAAAGCCGTAGGAATGGAAGGACCGGTTATATCGGCGTCCAAAATGGCTGTTTTAAAGCCGTCTTTATTCATCTGTGTTGCCAAAAGCGTTGTGACAAGACTTTTTCCGACACCGCCCTTGCCGCTGACAACGGCGATGATTTTCTTCACATTTGACTGTGGATGTGCGGGAGCAAGCAGGCTTTCCTTATCTCTTTCGCCGCAGTTTTGCCCGCAGCTTGAGCAGTTATGATCACAGGAACTCATAGAAACCTCATTTGTTTTTTATAAATATTTTAGGTTTATTTTTGATTATGTCAATAAGAAAATTTGAATTTTTACTCGATTTTTCTTGTAATTTTATATGATATCGTTAAAATCACCCTATTGCCATTATTGAGGATTTTGTTATGCCTGACTGCAAACAATATATCGGTCTTACGTGTTCCGACTCTTCAAATGAAGAAAAAATCATAAAAAAAATCTCTTGGGTGAGCATAATCGGCAATGTTTTTTTGACGATTTTCAAACTTTTCGCCGGGGTTTCAGGACATTCCGGCGCATTGATTTCCGACGCCGTCCATTCCTTATCAGATATTATCACAACCATTATCGCTTGGGTCGGGGTAAAGGTTTCAAGGCAGGAAGCCGACCGGAAGCACCAATACGGGCATGAACGGCATGAATGCGTCGCATCGCTGGTTCTCGGCATTATCCTTATGCTGACAGGCTTGGGTATCGGAAAAGCGGGCATTGAAAATATCATATCGGGTTCTTATCATACCGCGCAAATTCCGACTTGTATCGCATTGATTGCGGCTCTTGTTTCCATTCTCGGAAAAGAGACCATGTATTGGTATACGAGATATTATGCGAAAATCATCAATTCTCCCGCATTCATGGCCGATGCGTGGCATCACAGGGCTGACGCGATTTCTTCCATCGGCTCGCTCATAGGTGTTGGCGGAGCAATGCTCGGGTATCCTGTCATGGACACTTTGGCATCCTTATTCATTTGCTTTTTCATTCTGAAAGTGTCTTATGACATCATGCGCGATACGTTTTCAAAGCTTCTCGATACTTCCAGCGGTGCGGAATATGAGCGCAGATTGTCCGCTTTCATTTCCGCGCAGCCTGATGTTGTTAGAATCGATTTGCTTCAAACAAGAATGTTCGGCAATAAAATTTATGTCGATTTGGAAATTTCTTTAAACGGTTCCTTGTCCTTGAAAGAAGCCCATGAAATTGCGGAAAACGTGCATGCCGCCGTGGAACTGACATTCCCGGAGGTAAAACATATCATGATACACGTAAATCCCGCTTAGGGATAAAGCGTGTGAAATTCCGCATTGGATTTGACAAATCAGTATCATGAGAATATAATTTGACGAATAAGGAGGCGGTTTTGAAAAAAATTTTAGAAACGATATTTTCTGTGAAAAACAGAACAGTTATCAATGAAAAAGAAAAAATCCTCACAATTTTCGGTATTAAGGTAATTTTATCTTCTGTTCCAATATATATATATATATCCGGTTCAGAAAATTCGGAAGAGGTGAAACCTTCTTTCCCGCATAAAGAACCTTCCGGATTAATTCCGAATTTTTCTTCAGCGCAGGAAGTTTTGGAAAAATATAAGGACAGCGCCGTAAAGCTTCATGTAGGCTGCGGTATGGTCTATAAACCCGGATGGATCAATATTGATAATAACTCTGACAACAATATAGAAAAATTAGATTTGAATTTGGATCTTGCAAATCCTCTTCCTTTTCCTGATAACAGCGTTGATTTTATTTTTAATGAACATTTTTTGGAACATTTGACCGTTGATGAGGGAAAGAGGGCTGTTTCCGAATTTATGAGGGTTTTAAAGCCCCATGGCGTTCTTCGTATAGCCATGCCCGATTTAAAAAATACTGTTGCCAATTATTTAAAGCCGAAAGAACAATGGATTGCTGATACAAAAGAATTGTTTGAAAAATTTCATTTGACCTACATAAAGACGCAGGCGGAAAATTTGAACATCGCTTTTCGTTCATGGGGGCATAAATGGTTGTATGATGAAGAAGAATTGGCAAGACGCATTGAGGAATTGGGATTTAAAAAGTACGTTTTTTGCGAGCTGCATAAAAGCATGCACGCTCCGCTGAATAATCTTGAAACACGTAAAGAATCAACATTGATTGTTGAAATCACCAAAGGAGAATAATATGAATTATTGTGATCAGCTGCATTTTCACATGAATTTTTTGCCGACTTGCATATCGCCTTGCTGCGATGTCCATAGGGCGGGAGCGCCTGAATTTCCATTTACCGGCGGATATGTGGATTTTGAAAAATATACCAAGCATATTGAAGAAGTAAGGGAAAAAATTCAAAATCCGCCCAATGCTTTTTGCACTGACTGTTCTGATATATATATATATATAGCGGGCAAGAGTTCCCGCCAATGGATATAAGAATTGTCAGCATCAATCCTCACAAATATTATTGTGATTGCCGCTGCGTTTACTGCCATTTATGGAATTATCCCGAAAAAATCAAACCGTACAGCATGTATGAGCCATTAACTTCCTTATATGAACAAAAAGCCATCAATCCGGAAACAACAAGTCTTCATTGGGGCGGAGGGGAAAGTACGCTGTTAAAAGACTTTGAGGAAACAAGCCGTTGGTCTTTGGATAACGGTTTTGTTCAATATGTCCATACAAACGGTTTTCATTTATCGCAGTCAATCATTGATTTTTTACAGGAAAATAAGGGAAGTGTTAACATAAGTCTGGACTGCGGCGACAGGGAAACATATAAAAGGGTGAAGGGCGTTGATAAATGGGATGCCGTTACCAAGCATATCGCCGATTATGTCAATAATGCGAAAGATACGAATAAAGTCAACATAAAATATATAATTTTTAAAGAAAACAACAGTCTGAAACAAATTGAAAAGTTTTTTGAATTTTGCAAAAAGTCCAATGTTTCATTGGTTGAATTTTCTTTTGATTTTCGTGATATCAGGGACAAGAGCGTGACAGATCAATCTGTAAAAGCCGCCGCTTTGTTCCGTCATTTGGCAAAAGTGAATGGAATGGCTGTCGAGCCGTTTTTCATGCCCATGGAATTGCAGGAAAAAGTCAATGCCCAATTAGAGAAAATGGAAACGTCACCTTGGATGAACGTTAAACGGTTTTTTAGAAAAATTATCTGATTTTTTAAATATCAGCCGCATGTTAAAAGCATTATGTTATTTTTTCACTGCTAAAAAATAACATAATGCTTTTTTATTTATATTCTTTTATTCAAAGTTTTTTCTGGCTTTTTGAAAGTAATTGTCAAACCGGTTTTCCGCATCGTCATAAAATTCATTGTTGATGATCAATGTGTCAGGCGGGGAACTTTTGGTGCAGTAACTTCCCATCGCCAAAACACAGCTTTCTCCGATAGTGACACTGTTGGCTACACAAGAAGAAGCGCCTAAAAAACATCCTTTTTTTATGATTACGCCGCCTGCCAAAGAAACTTGTGCTGCAATAAAGCAATTGTCTTCGATAACGCTGTGATGCCCCAAATATGTGTTCGGAAGCACATAAACATTATCGCCAATTCTTACCTTAGAATGGGCGACAACATTTTCAAATAAAATGCAGTGTTCGCCGACACTGCAATCCGGTAATATGCTTGCTGACTTGTCAATATACGATATGGGCTGATATCCTTTTGCTTTAAATTCATGATAAATTCTTGTTCTAAGCTTATTTAACATGTTTCCTCCAATTCCGATGATGAATTTATAGGAATGGGGAGGGTATGTTTCTTCTATCTTTTCAAAGTCAATTACCGGCAGTCCTAAAAATTGTTCGCAATTTTTATATTTTTTCTCAAGAACAAACGCAGAAACAGCATGTCCTGTTTGGCATAACTTCGTATAGAGAATTTGTGCAAGCCCGCCGGTGCCAAATATAATAACCTGATAATTCATGTTGACAGTATATATATATATATTGTTGGTCAATAATTTTTTATTGAGGATACCAGCGATAATGTCAAATAAAAATGAAATCGGCGGATATTTTGAACTGGAATGCGGATTTCATAAAAATTATCATAATTCTTCATTGTTATTCAATTCTTCAAGAAACGCCCTTTCTTTTTATCTTCAGCAAAAAAAAATCAAAAAATTGCATGTGCCCATGTTCACATGCGAAACCATTTGGAAGAGCGTGGAAAGGGCGAATTGTACAATAATTCCTTATGATGTGGATACCGATTTCACTCCTCTTATTGAATTTCAGGAAAATCAATTTTATCTCATCAATAATTATTTTGGAATTACAGGCAAAAAAAATACGATGTTATGTAAAAATAAAAAAGGGAATATTATTTTTGACAATTCGCAGGCGTTTTATTCAAAACAATATGGAACCGCCGGTATTTACAGTCCGAGAAAATTTTTCGGACTGCCTGACGGGGGCATTTTATGCACGGATTTGAATTTGGAAGAAGAATATGAAAAATTGCCCCGTTCTCATTCTTATGAAATATGCAGTCATTTATTAATCCGGCATGACCGGGAAGCCCAAGAAGGATATGACGAATTTGTTAAAAACAGACAGATAATTGCCGGTTGCGGAATAGAAAAAATGTCATTTTTAACACAAAACCTGATGAAGAGTATTCATTATGAAAAAATTGCCCGAATACGCAAAAGAAATTTCAATTATTTGCATAATAGACTAAAAAATAAAAATTTACTGAAATTTGAACCGGATACGGATGACGTTCCCATGGTGTATCCTTTTAAAGTTGATGAAAAAAAAGAACTGCAAGCATATTTGCTGAAACATAAAATCTATACGGCGAGTTATTGGCCGAAATCGAATGAATATCCTATGCACATGGCGGGTGAAAATTGCAGAGAAAACCGTGAAACCATTATTCCCTTGACAATAGACCAACGCTATACTAAAAGAGATATGGACAGAATTGTTTTTGTTTTGGAAAAATTTTTTGGGAATAATGGGTAGGGTATGACAAAATTGAGTGCGATAGAGATTTATACGAAGCATGCGGAACAATATGATACAAAAGATTTTCTGAAACATGTTTGGCGAACCGTTGACGGCGAGGATATTCCCGCGGAACAATTGAATTTCATTACCAATTCAATCCGTAATGCTTTAAAATTGTCAAAAGACGATGTCGTGTTGGATTTGTTTTGCGGCAATGGGCATTTGTCGCATTTTTTCATTGATGAAATAAAGGGATTACACGGGGTTGACGGTTCAGATTATTTAATTAAAATTGCCAATGAAAATTTCCGTATTGAAAATAAATCTTCCTATGCTTGTTCCGATTTGTCGCTTTTGAATTTGGACGGCATTTTGCAAAATTCCCTTTTTTCACAAAAAGATTTCACTAAGATATTGATTTTTGGAAGCATTCAATATTTGTCAAAGTCTTTGCTGGCTGATTTTCTTACTTTTTTGTATAAGAAATTTACTAATGCTATATATATATATATAGCTCCTGTCCCCAACAAAAGATATGCCGCTGATTTTTTTAAGAAAAGAAATGTTGATGTAACTACCGTAAATCTTGATGACAATAATACCCCTATCGGTTCTTGGCATGACCCAAAAGAATTTATGGATATTGCAAACGGAGCCGGGTGGAAAGCCCAGGAAATTCCTTTTGAAAATCGGCATTATCAATCTTTTTACCGTTTCAATGTCTTATTATCAAGGTAGATGTGGAAAGCCGAACAGCAAATGCGGTCTTTTTGAAATAATGAAAAAAGAAAAGTTACAAGCGTTATTGTAACATAAAATTCATGCGTTGAGTTATTTTTAGAAATCGAATGAATACCCTGTGCTCAGGCAAGTGAGAATTGCAGAAAAAACCGTGAAACCATTATTCCCTTGACAATGGACCAACGCTATACTAAAAAAGACATGGACAGGATTGTTTTTGTTTTGGAAAAATTTTTTGAGAATAATGGGTAGGTTATGACAAAATTGAGTGCGATAGAGATTTACACGAAGCATGCGGAACAATATGATTCAAAAGATTTTTTGAAACAAGTTTGGCGAACTGAGAATGGCGAGGATATTCCTGCGGAACAATTGAATTTCATTACCAATTCAATCCGTAATGCTTTAAAGTTATCAAAAGACGATGTCGTGTTGGATTTGTTTTGCGGCAACGGACATTTATCGTCTCTTTTTCTTGATAGCATAAAAGGGCTGCACGGAGTTGACGGTTCGGATTATTTAATTCAGGTTGCCAATAACAATTTCCGTATTGAAAACAAATCTTCCTATGCCTGTTCCGATTTGTCACATTTTGATTTGGACGGTATTTTGCAAAATTCCTATTTTTCACAAGAAGATTTCACTAAGATATTGATTTTTGGAAGTATCCAATTTATATCCAAACCATTATTAGGTGATTTCTTTACTTTTTTGTATGAAAAATTCATCAATGTGAAAAATGTGTATATGTCGCCTATTCCGAATAAAAATCATGCCGCTGATTTTTTTAAAAAAAGGAATATTGATGTGAATACAGTCAATCTTGATGATGTTAATTCTCAATTTGGTTGTTGGCATGATCCGGAAGAGTTTGTTGATATTGCAAACAATGCCGGTTGGAAAGTTTGTGAAATTCCTTTTGAAAATTGCCATTATCAATCTTTTTACCGCTTTAATATTTTATTATCAAGGTAAATATGAAGACGTTAGCGATAATGCAGCCATATTTTTTCCCTTATCTTGGGTATTTTTCTTTAATTAAAGCTTGTCATGAATTTATATTGCTTGAGGATGTTCAATTTATAAAACATGGGTGGATTGAACGAAATAGGATTTTAAAACCAGACGGTCTTGATTGGCAATATGTAATGGTTCCTTTAAAAAAATACCATCAAAAAACCTTAATTAAAGATATTTTAATCAATAATAGTATTGATTGGAGAGGAAAAATTTTTTCCCAATTGGAACATTACAGGAAAAAAACAAAGAATTATTTTGTTATTATTGATTTAATCCGGGAATGTTTGAATATTGAAACAGAAAGCATTACGCTGTTGAATAAACATATTTTAGAAACAATCTGCTCTTATCTTGGTATTGTTACGCCAATAACTATCTTTAGTGAAGAGAATTTATTTGATGTTTCATGGAAAGGAGATGAGTGGGCATTAAATATCTGTAAATCCCGAAATGTTGACCATTATGTCAATCCTATTGGCGGAATTGATTTCTTTGATATTGATAAATATGAAAAGAATGGTATTAAAATTGATTTTATTGTTAATAATCTTATTGAATATTCTCAAGGCAAAACGGCATATGTTCCCGGACTTTCGATTATAGATGTTTTAATGTTTAATTCCATTGAAAAAGTAAATTTTTTAATTGATAGTTATATTATACACTAATTATGGATAATCTTATGAAAAATTCAATTTCAGATTTTGCGTTATATGGTGGGGAAAAAGTTTTTTCAACGTTTAGAACCACAACCAATATGGTTCCGCCTGACAGGGAAGTTTTTTTTAACTATGCGAAAAAAGCTTTTGAGAACAGACAATTCACCAATAACGGAGAAAATGTTAAAGAATTGGAAAGGCAGTTGGCTGTTTTTCATGAAGTGAAGCATTGCATTGCTGTTTCAAATGGATTCAGGGCTTTCATGTTAGCGGTAAAGGCTTTGGCACTGCCTCATAAGACGGAGGTCGTTATTCCTTCTTTAGCCTATCGTTCCAGTGGGTATATGATAGAATGGACAGGTTTTATTCCACATTTTTGCGATGTTGAAGCGCAAACACGGACGGTGTCCGCGCAAACCGTTGAAAAGTGCATCAATAAGAACACCGCGGCTCTTGCCATTCCTCATCCCATGGTGACGCTTTGCGATATTGACGAAATTGTCGCTTTGGCGAAGAAACATGGTTTGCCCCTTATTTTTGATTCAGTCGAAGCCGTTGGGGCAAGTTATAAAGGGAAGATGATTGGCGGGTTCGGCGACGCGGAAACGTTTTCAATGCATGCCAGTAAACTTATAAATTCGGCAGAAGGCGGCTATATTACGACAAATAATGATGAACTTGCCGATTTGCTGCGAAAAATGCGGGCATTTGGTTTTGTAGCTAAAGATACGGTGGATTGTTTGGGGCTTAATACTAAACTTAATGAGCTGCATTCCGCCATGGGGCTTGCCGGTTTATCTTGGATTGAACGGCAAATCAGTGAAAATAAAGCTATGCATTTGGCGTATCAGGAGCATT
This sequence comes from Taurinivorans muris, assembly GCF_025232395.1. GTDB lineage: Bacteria > Desulfobacterota > Desulfovibrionia > Desulfovibrionales > Desulfovibrionaceae > Taurinivorans > Taurinivorans muris. Next base: position 673,931 of record NZ_CP065938.1, on the reverse strand, counting down.
TTAAAGACATTGCCGGCTTGGAAATCGTTCCCTATGCAGAAAACGAAAAAAGAAATTGGAAAACGTGCCTTGTAAAAATTAATTCCGAATGGCCTTTCACGAGAGATTTGACTCTTGAAATTCTTAACGCGGAAAATATCAACGCCCGTGAATATTATAATCCGCCTTTGCATTTTATTTATTCTAGGGATAGAAGTGTTTATGCTGATTTACCTAACACGGAAAAAGTCTGCCAAGAATATTTTTTATTGCCTTTTGGCTATTCCATGAGTGTTGATGATACAAAAATGATTGCAGATGTTCTTAAAGCCATGCTGCGTTTTAAAAATGAACTTCTTGCGAAAGGCTAGGTGATTTGCATGAAAAAAAGTATTAACGAATTGGCTTTTTTCGGAGGAACCCCTCTTTTTGATATTTTGCTGCCCGTTGGACAGATCAATATTCCTGAGTATGAACGTTTCGAAGCTCTTATGAATGATGTTTTCGATAGAAAATATTATGCCAACCACGGTAAATTAACCCTTGAATTTGAAGATAAATTTTCAGAGCTTTCCGGAATGAAAAACAGCATTGCCGTTACGAACGGAACCGTTGCAATCAGCATTGCGGCGAAGGCGCTGAATTTGCCTGTGAAAAGCAAAGTGATTGTCCCTTCTTTTACCTTTATCGGCACGGTTCAAGCTTTGACTTGGGCTGGCTTGGAACCTGTTTTTGCGGATATTGATCCTGAAACCCATACCATAACCTATGAAACGGTCGCTCCTCTTTTAAAAAATAAAAATATCAGCGCAATCCTAGGTGTGCATCTTTGGGGAAATCCTTGCGATGTCGAACGGTTGGATAAAATTGAACAACAATACGGCATTCCTGTTTTTTATGATGCCGCCCATGCTGTCGGTTCAGCATATAAAAATAAAAGCTTGGCGTCATTCGGGCATTGTGCGACATTTTCATTGCATGCGACAAAAGTTTTGCAGGCTGCCGAGGGCGGAGTTATTTGCACGGATGATGATGAATTGGCTGAACATATCAGAAATATCAGAACATACGGAAGAACTAAAAAAGTAAACGATTCTATGGTGTTCAATGCTCGCTTTTCCGAACTTCAGGCTGCCATGGCTTTGCTCAGCATAGAAAAATTTCCTGAATACGTAAGCAATAACAAGCATAGGTATTTATTATACAAAGAGAGATTGAAAGATGTTCCCGGGGTATCCGTTATTCAATATGACGACAGCATGCAGGGCAACTATCAATATGTCGTTTTTCGGCTCAATGAAGAAAAATTCGGCATTTCTCGGGATTTACTGGTTGAAATTTTGAGCAATGAAAACATTATCGCCCGTAAATATTTCATTCCCGCAGCGCATAAAAGTGTTCCTTATATCAATATGGAATGTTCCAAGGTGAAACTTCCCAATACGGAACTTTTGACACAGGAAGTTTTTCAGCTTCCTTCAGGGCAAATTGTCACGGACGAACATATTGAGCGAATTTGCGAACTTATTTCGTTCATTCAGCAAAATGCAGATGCTATTAAGGAAAATTTAAAGAGGTAGCCACAATGCAGCCAAAAGTAATTATCTGTTGTCCGACATACAACCAAGAAAAATATATTGAGCAGGCATTGCAAGGTCTTATCATGCAAAAGACCAACTTCCCTTTTGTGGTGCATGTGCATGATGACTGTTCCACAGATGATACGAAAAATATTATTTTAAAATATCAAAAATTGTATCCTGAAATTATTATTCCTAAATTTCATGAGTATAATTGTTTTTCAAAAGGTGGCGAATTTTTACAAGAGCAATTGCATTCCGATATAACAAGCGAATATTTCGGTTTTTGTGATGGTGATGATTATTGGACTGATGAACAGAAACTGCAAAAGCAAGTTGATTTTTTGGACAATAATCCTGATTTTTCCATTTGCTTCAATCCGGTGGAAGTGAAATATGAAGATGATGAAAGCAAAAATTCTGTTTATCCCGAACCGGGATTTTATAAAAACAAGACTGAATTCACCCTTGAAGATTTATTGGAACAAAATTTTATCGCTACAAGTTCCGCTTTGTACCGTTGGAGAAAAGATTTCAATGACGTTTTCGCTTTTGGGATTTTTCCGGGAGATTGGTTTAAACATCTTTTGCATGCTGAAAAAGGAAAGGTTAAACTTATTCCGGAAGTTATGGGCATATATAGAAAGTATGCTGGCAGCGTATGGAGCGGAGCAGGAGAAAACGACAGTTTTTATTTAAAAAACGGAATCAAGTTCATTAATTTTTATCAAACTGCCGCTAAAAGATGGAATCATGATTATTCCCCGCAAATCAAATGGGAAATGAAAAGAATATTGCTCGCTTTTTTGTCGTCCGGTCAATATGATCAAGTTTCTCGGCTCGCAGAATTGGACAAAGGGATATTTGATTCCATAATCGATGATTTACGTAATATTGACAATCTTTATAACGGATATTGCGAGTCAAAGGAACGGCAGCATAAAATAATGGACGATATGCTCAAATTGGAAATTAACCACTCAGAAGACATGCGAAAATTAGAAAGAGAAATTGCAAAAAAACGGAAAAAAACAGTTCAGATCCGGTATCTTTTGGCGTTATCTTTCTCTCTTGTCTGTTTTATTTTTTATTTGTATTTTGCTAAATAGTCATATTTCCGCAAACAGGCTTCATACCGTTCAGCATATTTTTCTTTCAATTTTCAAAGCAAACTGATTTCGGAAGATTGTATTTTTTTTCTTTTGCAAGAGCGCTGTTCTGATTTTATTGGGCTTTGTGTCATCAAGTCTGTTGTTTCGCGTGTTGCTTTATTGAAAAGCTCTCAAAAATAAGGGAATTGGCTTGCATAATACCAAAAAATTTTGGCAAAGGGACAGGCGTTTAATCCCTTATTAATTATTCTTCATCATAAGCGCTTGCTGTATTGCTTTTAAATTGCAGATTGTATAATGTTTTATAATGCCCGTTTTTAATATTCATAAGTTCGTTATGGGTACCAAATTCGGCAAGGCTGCCTTCCTGAATAAAAGCGATTTTGTCAACATTTTTGATTGTTGAAAGCCTGTGGGCGATAATAATGACAGTCTTATTCGCCATAAGGTTTTCAATGGCTTTTTGCACAATGGCTTCTGATTTATTATCCAAGGCGGAAGTCGCTTCATCCAAAATAAGAATGGGGGAATTGCGCAAAAATGCGCGGGCTATCGCCACCCGTTGTTTTTGTCCTCCGGAAAGAAGATTGCCCCTTTCGCCAATCGGAGTGTCAAGTCCGTTTTCAAGTTCTGCGATAAATTCATCCAAATATGCCGCTTTTATGGCTTGTCGGATTTCTTCTTCTGTCGCATTTGCTTTGCCCAGTAAAATATTATCGCGGATTGTGCCATTAAAGAGAAAATTATCTTGAAACACAATGGTGATTTGTGAACGCAGCGCTTCAATCTCGATATTTTTTATATTGTTGCCGTCAATGGTGATAGCGCCTGATTGAATATCGTAAAAACGCGGCAAAAGGGAAACAATGGTGCTTTTTCCGCCTCCGGAGTTTCCGACAAGGGCGATGGATTCATTCTTTTTTATCTCAAGGGAGAAATCATGCAGAACGGGTATCCCCTCCCTATAAGAAAAATTGACGTTTTGAAATTTGATTGCATGGTCGAAATTGGTGATTTTAAGAGCTTCAGGGCTGTTTTGTATGTCCGGTTCTATGTCTAAAATGTCATAAATACGTTCAATGGCTAAAAATCCTTGCTGAATGTTGACAATGGTGTTTCCCATCGCTTTCAAAGGGGTGTACATCATTAGAAGAGCGGCTAGAAAGGAAACGAAATCTCCGGCTGTGATTGTTCCCTGCACAATGAGCCAGCTTCCATACGCTATTGTCAGACTGATGCCGATTGATACGGAAAAATGCATGAAAGGTGAAATCCATGCGGTTCTTTTAACCATTTTGACGGAAAGTTTAAAAATTTCATTTAAATTCATTATAAATGAATTTCGCTGCGTATCTTGAAGATTATAGGCTAAAATGGTTCTGTTTCCGGAATAGGTTTCGTTATATTTAGTGTTTATTGTTGATATGACATCGGTATTTTTTGCAATGATTTTTTTGAGCAGTCTTCGCACCGTGGTAAGGGGGGCGACGGTTATCGCCAAAATGATAATGGCGATGATGGAAAGCTGCCATGAGGTGTAAATCAACACGCAAAGAAGGGATAAGGTGGAGCAGACCCTTGTCACTAGGTTTTTTAAATTGCTTAACAAACCGGAACAGGCGAGATCCGCATCGGAGGAAAACCGCATCAATATTCTTCCGGAATTTTGTTCATCATAATATTTGGGGTCAAGTGACAGCAATTTGTTGTATAACGCTTCTTTAACGTTTAAATTTAATTTTCCGCCGGCATAAGCGGTTAAAAAGGCGGACAGATAGAGAAGCACTCCTTGGATAATGGTGAAGCCTACGATTAAAAAAGGCAAATACCAAGGAGCTTGGGCATTGTTGCTTACAATCACCAAATCCGTATAAGGCTTCAAAAATAGTGCGATAGTGGCGTCAAGGGAACCGATGGGCACTCCGATAACAAGGGAAAGCAGTGAAATAAACCAAATCGGTTTTACAAACGGCCACATCTTGAGGTAGTTTTGGACAAAATTATTTTTCTTTATGATTGATAACAGCAAATCGTACTTCCATGATTTTTTTATAGACTATAATTAAATTTATCTTTATAGTCAATCTCCGTAAGCCATATGATATATGGAATGATAAGTATTTTAATCAACAAAATAGATAAAGCTAACTGGTTATCAAGATATGTATTTTCTTTTTTCATGGTGCGACAATAGTGCTGACGTTGATTGAGTATCATTTGTTTTCAAAGCGCTTGTATCCGTATACCGTCGCATGGCTGCGTAAAATTTTATTTTAAATTTTTGCCGGTTGTCGGCTTTGCATAAAAAAGACCTCCGGCTGCGTCTGCCGGTGGTCTTTTTTATGTTGCGGTATATTGTTATTTGGGGGTATTGGGAAATTTCATTTTAAATCCGAAAATTGAAATTTCTTTGGTATTGTTTCGTCTGATAACTTTTACCACTCGTATTCTTAAGATTTTATATCTGAGTTCTGTATTATCTTTATTTTTTTCTTTTATGAAGAAAAAATGTTTTAGTGTTTTTAGCTTTAATTTAATAATCTTTAAATAGTGAGTTTTTTTATAGGGCGAGCGCTGCAAATAATAGAAATATTGTTCCCAGAGCGGATGTTTACAGTCGTTATGCCAAGGTTTTAAATTGCTGTTATAATGAATAATTGCATAATGTGATTTAGCCAACTTCATTTCATAATCCGTATACAAAGAATGTTGACCGTCATAAAAAGCATTGCATTGCAAATTATACGCAGGTGAAACAAATAACATCTTTTTATTGAATGTATAATTGATAACATCTTGATCCTGCCATTTCAAAATGTTTTGCTGTGTCAATTTTACAGTGTTTTTGAATAATAAATCTACAATGTTGTCTGTAATCCATTTTTTATTGTTGATAAGCAGTATGCCGGCATTGATTTCGTATTCGATATTCAATCTGCTGCAGTCGTCGGAAGCTCCTTCATATAATTCTTCAACAGCTGCAATATAATTATCTTTTAAATCAATATTCCAAAATTTATTTAAACTGTCAGTTATAATGATGTCACAGTCAAAATAAAAACACTTTTCAAGTTCCGGTTTTAAAATAGGAATAATATATCTGTAATATGTTTGACGTGAAATATGTTGGCAATCAGGGGTGAGAGGGCATATTTCAAAGAGTTTGTCATCAATTTTAATAAATTCAATTTGAAAATCTTTTATTTTTTTACATGCTAAGATTTTATTTTTATTCTTTTCGGAAATATTTCCGTCTAAAATATAGAGATGAAAGTTGTCAAAGGAAGTTGAGTTGATAAGAAGAGAGGTGATGGCTATGGCTAAATGCTGTGCATAGTTATCGTCAGAAGCAAAAAAAATATGAATATCGGACTTTTTACCGACTAATTTATCCATAAGTTTGTCAATGCCTGAACTTGGAATATCCGGGAATTTTTTTAAAGTGTTGAGAGTTTCTTCAAGAATTTTTTTCTTATTGCAGTCAAAGGGATAATATATGAGCTTTTTATTCAATTCCGCAATCTTAGTTTTTGAAAACATGCGTGAAAGTAACTGGTTGCGTATTGAATTTGCAAAATCAGTCTGAATTTTTGAGGTATCTTTTTTTTGCGAAACGTTTTGAAGGTGACTGCGGTATTTGAGCAGTACTTCGGGAATATTCGCCAATTTTCCGCCCAAGAAAATAATATTTTTCCATAAATCATATTCTTCAGCATACAGAACTTCAGGGTCATATGCTAAATTATGTTCTTTTAAAAAAGAATTTCGTATCATTACGGAGGGGTGGCATATCGGATTATAAAAATTCATTGCGACGGCAAGTTCATCCCAATCTGTAAGCGTACACCAGCTTTTCATAGGATTATTGCCGAAAATCTCAATAAATGTGCCAACAACCGTTATATCGGGGTTTTTTTCTAAAAAATCGACTTGCTTTTCAAAGCGGGTTGGCAGCGAAATATCATCATCATCCATACGGGCAAGATATTTGCCTTTTGCAAGCTTAAATCCGGTTGTAAGATTTTTATTGTACCCTAAGTTCTGCGGATTGCTGATAACAACGATTCTGGAATCTTTTTCTTGATATTCTTGCAGTAATTTCGCCGTATTGTCTGTGGATGCGTCATCAATGATAATGAATTCAAAATCGGTATACGTTTGATTAAGAATGGATTCCATCGCAGCAGGCAAATAATTTTCACGGTTATATGTTGACATTATAACTGAAATCATAGGAGATTTTTCAATTTTACATGTTTTATTTTCTGTATGTGCCATCGTTGTTACAAATTCCTTAAAGATTGAAGATACATTTTTTAATCAATATATTCTTTAAGTATTGCTTTACCGATCGGGCAGAATAATCCGGTGCTTCAATATATATATATATATTACTTAAGAACATCATTAACATTTCCTATTTATTTTCCGATTCAAGTTGTTTATCCGCAATATCTATTAAAAACTTTAAATTTTTAATACTTTTTCTAATTCCGCGGATAGAATTTAATGTTATTATATTTATTATCTGTTTAAATACAAGTTTTTTTTCGAGCCTATTTCTTTTTTTGATTAACTCTTTTCTGGATAACGTTAATTTTTTGTACTTTATAAATGCATTCATATCATTTTTAAGTATATTGATATTGTTATCATCAATTTTAAAATTTAAATCTTTTTCTCTAATGAATTTTTGTTCTTTTTCTAAAAAATCAATAAGCATTCTATAATCGGTCATTAATAATGTTATACCAAAATTATGATTGTAAAAGGATGCATAATAATCTTTATATTGTTCAATTACGTTATTTTTTACTAATTGTTCATATACTGCATGTGTCATATTAATTCTCATCATGGAATTAATTGCGGTATTAAATTGTGATACAGAGCTGTTTAAATCTCTTATGAGATAATTATAGAGTTCTTTATTGTGATAATAAATTGTTTTGCAATGCAGTGTATATAAAAATACAAAAGCGTCATCGTCATGAATAAGTTTATCGGGAAAGCGAATATTAAATTGGTCAACAATAGATTTTTTAAAAATTTTAGACCATAAAAGAACATTTATTTCATGTATGTCTTCAAAAGTATACAGATATTTCTTGCCTGATGATGGTAATTGATAGTATGCGAGATTATCTTGCCTTGAATTACTGCTTTCTTTTATGAGGTTTGCTGCACACATTGCAATATCAACATGTTCATTTTCCATTATTGCAAACATTTCTTCGCAATATGTCGGAGCATACCAGTCGTCTGAATCGCAAAACATAAGATATTTTCCTGTGCTGTTTTGCAATCCGATATTGCGGGCTGTCGCAGGTCCTTGGTTTGGAACAGAAAAAATCCTTATTCTTTTATCATTATGAGCAAATTTTTCTAATATGGATAATGAACTGTCGGATGAGCCGTCATTAATACACAGTATTTCAATATCGGAAAATGTTTGGTTTATTAATGCGTTCAGACACTTGTTAAGATATTTTTCCGCATTATAAACAGGCAGAATAATGGAAATTGCTTTCATTGTCGTATTATATTTTTGGGTATCATTCATAACGGGTTTGTTTTATTTCGTTAACGGTATCTGAAATCCTTTTATTGTTTTTTTATTCTTTACCCCATTTTCTCATAGTTAGAAGGTAACGAATTGCCCTTACCACTGAAATGGTCGGAGTTTTGCGATTATTTGAACCCATGTTCTTTTCCTCTACATTTTTTTCAAATTTATATGTTTTATTTTCTGTATGTGTCATTGTTGGGACAAATTCCTTAAAAATTAAAAACGCATTTTTTAAATCAACATATTCTTCAAATGTTGCTTTATCGATTGGGGCGAAATAATCAAGTGTTCTAATATATATATATATATTACTTAAATCAAATAAATCAGCTGTTGCAATATCTTTTTCAAGAAGAACCAAAAGTGAAGCATTCTGCTGTGATTGAGCGATTGCTTCATAGCAATTTAGTATGATGTCTTTTAACGATTGTTTTAGGTTTTGCGTAAAATAATGGCTGATACCTAAAACGTACAATTTGGATTCCGATGATTGACCTACTCTGATAAATTTTTGTTTTAAATATTCAACTCTTGAAATAACGTCATTTTTTTCTTGTAATAACAATGATTGATCGATATTGCCTTTTTTATCCGTATAAAAACTTGGCGGGTTTTTTCCATGAAAAGCAATTCCTGTTTTAGAACATTTGAACATATTATATTCAGTTAAGTCTTCTATACCTTCTGAAAAAATTAACTGAGGATTTTTTAATACATCATTAAGGCTTGAAATAGGAATGTAACTCCATGATAACAAAGAACTTTCAACAAAGTTAAACTTTTTTTTCAAAATAAAGGAAATTTCACAATTTAAACCTAATGAAATAATATGATCAAACCTTTTTTCCATATTAAAATTTCCTGTTTGTTTCCCAATTCCATGCTGTTGTGATGATTTCTTCAATACTTGCATAGTGTGGCTGCCAGCCGAGAATTTCTTTCGCCTTTGTGTTGTCGGCAAAAAGTTTTGCAGGGTCGCCGGCGCGGCGTTCGGCATATACGGTGGGGCATTTTTTGCCGCTTACTTTTTCAGCGGCAAAAATAATTTCTTTTACGCTTGTGCCTGTACCTGTTCCAAGGTTTATACAGCCGCAATATTCAGGCAGTTTTTCCAAAGCCAGCCTATGCGCAGCCGCCAAATCCTCAATATGGATATAATCCCGTATGCATGTTCCGTCCGGCGTATCGTAATCAGTTCCGAACACATGTATGGAATCCCGTTCGCCCTTGATGGCTTTTAGAACAAGAGGAATCAAATGTGTTTCCGGCGTATGGCTTTCGCCTATTTCGCCATCTGCCGAACAGCCTGCCGCATTGAAATATCTTAATGAAATATGGTTTAGTCCATACGCTTTTTCGTAATCAGCAAAAATCTGCTCAATCATGAGCTTGCTTTTTCCGTATGGATTTATGGGAGATTGCGGGTGTTTTTCATCTATCGGAATATAGTTTGGTTCGCCATATGTTGCACAGGTGCTTGAAAACACAATATTTTTAACATTGTTCGCAAGCATCGCATTTAAAAGATTTATTGTGCCGACAACATTGTTCAGATAGTATTTTTGCGGGTCTTGCACGCTTTCTCCCACATAGGCGAAAGCTGCAAAATGGATGACAGCATGAATTTCATGCCGGTTGAAAATCGCATACAACGAAGCGCTGTTCAATAAATCGGCATGGATGAATGCCGCCCGTTTATCAATAGCTTCCAAATGCCCATATACCAAATTGTCGGCGACAATTACCCGATAACCGTTATCAAGCAGATGTTTAACGGTATGGGAGCCGATATAGCCGGCTCCTCCCATAACTAATACTGTTTTTGTCATATGCCGATTCCTTGGTAATTGAAATCTAATGAAAGGGCTTTTTGTTTATCAAGCATATTGCGGCAGTCAATAATGGTTTTGTTTTTCATAAGAGAAGCAATTTTATTCAAATCAAGTTTCTTAAATTCTTCCCATTCAGTCAGAATTGCCAAAACATCGGCATTTTCAACAGCTTCATATGCGCTTTGGCAATACGTGATTTTGCTGCCGATGAGGGTTTCCGCATTTTTCATTGCTTTTGGATCGTAGGCGAAGACAGAATATTTTCTGTTTACAAGTTCGGAAACAATTTCTATCGCCGGACTTTCGCGGCAATCGTCCGTGCCGTTTTTAAATGCTAAACCGAGAACGGCAATCTTGGGATTATCAATATATTTTACAGCATTGACAATGCGTTCCGCCATTTCTTTTTTGCGGTTGTCGTTTCCTTTTATTGTTGCTGTGATTAAAGACATTTCAACATCATTCTGTCTTGCCATATACGCCATGGCGAGAGTATCTTTAGGAAAGCAGCTTCCCCCGTATCCGGGACCGGGCGTTAAAAATTTGGGTCCGATTCTGCTGTCAAGCCCCATGCCTTGAGCGACTTCATAAATGTTTGCGTCAGCTTTTTCGCAAAAATTCGCCATTTCATTGATATAATGGATTTTCATCGCTAAAAAGGCATTGGAAGCATATTTTATTGTTTCAGAGGAACGTCTGCTTACAAAAAGCATGGGAATTTCATTGTCAAAAGCTTTATAGAGCTCTTTGATTTTTTCTTTCGCTTTATCGGAGTTGGCACCGACAATAATTCTGTCAGGATTGAAAAAATCATGCACGGCATATCCTTCACGCAAAAATTCGGGAAGCGATACCACATCGAATTCCGCTTGGGGATTTTTTTTGGCGATGAGGATTTCAATATCGTCGCCTGTGCCGACTGGCACTGTGGATTTTGTTGCGATGATAGTGTATCTGGTCAGGTGTTCCGCCAGTTCCGTTGCTGCGGCATGGATATATTTCATGTCTGCTTCTTTGGTGATAGGGTGGGGAGGCGTGCCCACGGCGATAATGACAAGTTCGGCATTGCTGATGCCGTCTTTCATTGAAGTTGTAAAATGGAGCCGTTTTTCTTTCGTATTTTTGCGGAAAAGTTCTTCGAGACCGTCTTCATAAAGGGTAATTTTTCCTGCCTGCAGCGCATCGATTTTGCTTTGTTCCCTGTCAATACAGACAACCTGGTGCCCCAATTCGGCTAAACCGACACCGGTCGGCAAGCCGACATATCCTGTTCCGATAATGGCAACGTTCATATTTGTCCTCTTGTGCTATGCTTTAAACAAATGGATTTGGGTTTTGAAATATTCAATGGTCTTGTCTAATCCGGCAGTTAATTTAATGGAAGGCTGCCAATTGAATTTTGCTTTGGCAAGGCTGATGTCCGGTCTTCTTTGGGTCGGATCGTCAGCCGGCAAGTCTTTATAAACGATTTTGGAAGCGCCTTTTATTTTATCGATAACAAGCTCGGCAAGTTCCTTAATGGTAAATTCGTCAGGATTGCCGGTATTGATAGGACCGGTGAAATCTTTGCCGCTGTTCATCACACGGATAATGAGCTCGATTAAGTCATCGACATAACAAAAAGAACGCGTCTGTGTTCCGTCGCCGTAAATCGTAATGTCTTTACCCAATAAAGCCTGGCAAATGAAGTTGGAAACAACCCGTCCGTCATTGGGATCCATATACGGACCATAAGTATTGAAAATACGGATGACTTTTATGTCAACGCCTTCTTGTCTGTGGTAATCAAAAAACAAACTTTCGGCGCAGCGCTTGCCTTCATCATAACAGGCTCGTATTCCTATGGGATTGACATTGCCGCGGTAAGTTTCAACTTGTGGATGGACAAGAGGCTCTCCGTATACTTCCGAGGTTGAGGCCTGCAAAATGACAGCGTTATGTTCTTTGGCAAGTTCAAGCATGTTGATTGCACCGAACACGCAGGTTTTGGTCGTTTTTATGGCATGTTTTCCCTGATATGCGGGAGGGGAGGCGGGGCAGGCCAAGTTATAGATTTGGTCGATTTTCGTATCGATTTTCAAAGGCGTGCAAATATCGTGATTGATGAATGTGAAGGAAGGATTGTCCAAATGAGGGGTGATATTTTCAAGTCTGCCGGTGTAATTGTTATCAACGCAAATAATTTTATGACCTTCGCTCAGAAGCCTTGCGCATAGGTTTGCACCGATAAAGCCGGTGCCGCCGGTAATTAAAATTGTTTTCATTAAAAAAGCCCTCGTGTTATGAGTGATGAAATTTTCCAGTAAAATGGAATACGGAGTGTTTTATTGATAGGCAAAAAAAACAAAAATAACTGCCCTGAAAGGTTGAGCGTATTTTTGTAAAGAAATTTATAGCAATTTTTAAAAATATACATACCATCACGGGGAAAAATTGTTTCTTTTTCCAAAAAAGAAGACACTTCCCGCAAATTTTGATTGATATTGTTAAAATCATCTTTGGATAACAATTGGTTTTGACAGATTTTTAACCATTTATCCTTATATGCTAACTTGTTGCCCAATAATGCGTTGATAGTGTCAAATTGCAGCGCAAAATTTTTAATGATGTTTTTGTGAACATTCCGGTTTGATAAGTTTTCCGCATAAAAATTATAGGTTGTCAGTTCTTCATTAAGAATATGAAATTTCGTGTGGTTGAGCAAAGAAAGCCAAAGAGCGTAATCTTCAATAGGTGCGAGGTCTGTTGCATAAAAAATATTATTGTCGGTCAAAAGGTTTTTTCTGAGCATGATACTTGACTGGCAAAGGATGTTGTTTTTAAAAATCAGTTGGTTTCTTATGGCGTTATGTGTTTCAAGATATTTGAATGAAAATGGAATGGAGGTGGAATTGTTAATGGCAACTTTGCTCGCCAGGACGCCGACTTGGGGATTGTTTTCCAAAAAATCAACCTGTTTTTGCAAACGTTCAGGATGTGCGGAGTCATCAGAATCCAAAAACGCAATATATTTTCCCTTGGCTAATGAAATGCCGAAATTTCTGGCTGCCGGCGCTTGTTTATTTTGTGAAAAACGGTGGTAGACGATTCTTTTATCGTGAAGAAAGCTGTTCGCTATTTCTTGAATATAGGGCAATGAAGCGTCATCAATGATAATAAGTTCAAAATCAGTCATTGTTTGTGCCAAAATACTCGAAACCGCATTTTTAAAATACATTTCTTCCGTATTATAACAAGGCATAATAACTGATACAAGAGGCATATTTTTTCCTAATTTTTTTTAAAATCATTATTGCATACTGTTCGTTTTGTCAAATAAAAAAAGGAATGGGCTGAAGCCAAAACAAATAATAAAAAAGAGTTATGGCGATGTTCCATAACTCTTGAAATATATGGCGCGCCAGAAGAGATTCGAACTCCTGACCGACTGCTTAGAAGGCAGTTGCTCTATCCGACTGAGCTACTAGCGCGTTCAAAGCTTTGTATGTAAATTCATTATAAAAGTCAAGTTCTTTTTTATCGGTTTTCTGCACTATGCGATGTTTTGAAATTAATTGATATGCATTTTATGAATGGGAATTTTTTTGTAGTTGGGAACGGTGAAATTTTTTAGGGGAAAGCGTAATGCATATTGTTTTTACTTTGTTTTTCCTGTATTGCTGCGATTGAAATTTTTGCAGTCATTTCATCAGAACGGAGTAGCTGTTACAATATTATGAAATAATTAAGTTAATTTGTATTATTCAAAAAAAAACAAATATTTCATGAAATAATTCTTAAAATATTTTTTTAAAAATTTTTATTTTTTTTATCAATCAAATTAGTGTATTGAAGATAAATTGCTTATTATTTCACATGAAATTTCAATTTTAATCTTGCATTATTTTTTTTTCTCATTTTATTATTTTATAAAATATTTCATAAATAATCTTATTAAATATGTCAAAGAGCATGCGGTTTGGCATAAATAAGGCTTAATATGAAATAAATTCAACTTATGGCAGTGCTTTATACATTGCTCTAAAGTCGCTAGGCGTGCAAAATGGTGATACGGTTCTTTGCAATGCGTATACCTTAGCCCCGGTTCCCGGTGCCATTGAGAATGCAAGCGGTAAAATAGAACTTGTTGAAATTGCGGATGATTATACCATTGATATTGCAGAGTTGGATAGAAAAGCGGAAAAAACGAAAGCCAAGTTCCTCTTATTGTCCCACATGCGCGGGCATATGGCGAATATGGACAGGGTTATGGAAATTGTGAATAAACATAATCTTATCATGCTTGAAGATTGTGCCCACACAATGGGTGCTTGCTGGAACGGCAAAAAGAGCGGAACGTTCGGCAAAGCGGCTTGTTACAGCACGCATACATATAAGCATATGAATTCCGGCGAAGGCGGGCTTCTTATCACGAATGATGATTATGTAATGGCAAGAGCGATTATGTTTTCCGGTTCCTATATGCTTTATTCCGCCCATACACGGCGTCCGGCGCTTGAAGTGTTTGAAAAAGTAAAGAAAATCACTCCTAATTACAGTTCACGTATGGATAATTTGAGAGCCTGCATTTTATTGCCTCAATTGAAAAATTTGGATGAGCGGTGCCGTCGCTGGAATGTTTTGCTCAATCACATGGCGGCACGTCTTGAAAAAATTTCCGGCTGTGTATGTCCGAAACGCGATAGCCGTGAATATTATGTAGGCAGTTCCATTCAATGGAATTTACCAAAGGCAAGCTATGCACAGCTTCAGGAATTTATTGAAAAATGCGCAGAACGCGGAGTATCTGTAAAGTGGTTCGGCAATAAAGAGCCTGCTGGATTTACCAGCTCTTATGATAGCTGGCAATATTTCCCATATTTGGCGAATTTGGATTTGCCAAATACCAAAAAAGTATTGGCAACCATGTGCGATATGCGTTTGCCGCTTACGTTCGATACTGATGATTGTGATTTACTTGCAGATATTATTGAGGAAGTTGTAAAAGAAACAGGATTGAATTAAAAAGAACAAAGCGTGAATTTAGCGCAGGGTTTATGCCATACAAACTTTTTTTTGTTGTTTGTATGGAGTGAATAAGGTTGTCTTGGGACAGCCTTATTTTTTTAGGAGCGATAAATACTTTTGATAATTTGTTATGGAATGTTCTTCGGTTGTGAGCAGTATTTTTGCGTGGTGTTTCCAGAAATGTATCGTAACCGTTGGGGAAACGGTCTCGTCATTCAGACCGAGGACAATAGCCGGCATGAGCTTCATATCCGTTGACAGCGGTAACCGTGTATAAGATTGTAAAATTTCGTCCGTTAAATTCCATTCCCGGTTGGTGTAGAAATTGTAATTTTTTCCTTTAAAAGGGGCGAGTTGTTCACTTGGGAAAGTCACAGGATTAAAGACCGTGCAGGATAATTGATATTTTCGCGCCAGATAAAGGGCGAAAAATCCGCCTAAGGAAGAGCCGATAAGCTTGAGATTTGGATTGTTTTTATGAACGTCCGATAATTTATTTTCAATTTCGGCAAGCGCAAGCAAGGCATTTTGCGTATAATCATAATAAAAATCGTGCACGGAACCGAGCAATGTATGTATCTCTTTACAGGAGCGGGAATTTTTGTCGCTGTTTAAACCATGAATATAGGCGAAACACTGTGTATTTGCATTCATTTTTGAAAATCCTCATGTGAAAAAAAATTTATCTAGACGAGTTTGCTGTTCTATACTATAAAGCAATTTATGCATGAAGTATCACTGATGACAAATGTGCTTGAATTGGTAGCACAAGAAATGGAAAAGCACAAGGTTGCGAAATTGCGTTCCATAACGGTGCGTTATGGGGTTTTATCCAATATCGTGGCTGATTCTTTGGCTTTTGCGTTTGAAGTTTTGACAAAAGATTCTGAATTTGCAGGGGCAAAGCTCAATCTTGTGAAGGATGAATTGGCGCTGAAATGCAGGTTATGCTCCCATAGTTTTATAACTGACCAAAAAGATTATTTTTTTCTTGCCTGCCCTAAGTGCGGGGAAGAGGGAAGTTTTGAGATTGTGAAAGGCGAGGGCATTTTTTTAGACAGAATTGAAGCAGATGAGTGAGGTTTTTATGGATATTTCCATTGAACGCAATATTTTGGAAGCGAATGATTGCATTGCCGGTGAATTGAGGGAAATTTTCGCAAAAAATAAGGTTTTGGTGCTGAATTTAATCAGCTCACCAGGTTCCGGCAAAACTTCCTTATTGGAAAAAACGCTGTCGGATTTGCGGAATGAATTTAAAATGGGCGTTATCGAAGGGGACTGCCAAACGGATAATGATGCCAAACGTGTTGCGGCGACAGGCGCCAAGGCCGTTCAAATCAATACGGACGGCGGCTGTCATTTGGACAGTAAAATGATTAAAAACGTGATCAGCGCTTTTGATTTGTCAGAACTTGATATTTTATTTATTGAGAATGTGGGAAACTTGGTTTGCCCGGTTGAATTCGATTGCGGCGAAGACGCAAAAATCGCTCTTTTGAGTGCTGCCGAAGGCGATGATAAGCCTGAAAAATATCCCAGACTTTTCCAGCTTGCCCATGCTATGGTCATCAATAAGGTTGATTTGCTCGATTATGTTGATTTTGATGTGGCGAAGGCTTCCAAGTTCGGCAAAGCTTTGAATGGTGACATTGAAATATTCGAAGTTTCATGCAGGACGTGCCAGGGGTTGCAGAATTGGTATGCATGGCTTCGCAAACAAGTTGCATGCAAACAACGATAGGTATTGTATGACACATTGCTCTTGTAAAATTTCCAATGAGTTTAAGAGTTTTGCAGACGTTGAAAATTATCTGAACAAGCTTGGCATGTTCCATATGGAATTAGGGCTGGAACGTATGGAAAACGCAAAGTTTTTGCTCGGACTGCGTTTTCCGTGCCCGATTTTCCATGTTGTCGGCACAAACGGCAAGGGCTCGACAGCCACTTTTTTGCATTCCATAGCCTTATCATATGGATACAGAGCAGGAATTTTTACTTCACCGCATTTTGTGACGCCGCTTGAGCGTATAAAAATGAATGACAGGCTTTTGCCGAAAGCCGCATGGGCGAGTTTGATCGCCGAAGCAACGGGCGCCGTGCCGGATTTGACGTATTTTGAGCTTTTGACCGTGATTTCGGTTATGGCTTTCATGTATTCCGAACCTGACGTGCTTGTTTATGAGGCGGGACTTGGGGCAAAAAACGACGCGACAACCGTTATCCCGGCAAGCATTGTGGTTTTTACGCCTATCGCCTTGGACCATACCGATTTGCTTGGCGGAAGCATTGAAAACATTGCTGAAGACAAATCATACGCCATTCGTGAGGGGGTAAAAGCCGTTGTTTCCGCTCCGCAGGATGAAAGCGTCGAGAAAATTTTGAAAGAGCGTGCCAAGGCTTTAAATATTCCTTATTACACCATGTCTTGCGTATCTGAACTTCCGGCTTGCATAAAGGTTTTTCATAAGGACGGACTGCAATATGAGCTTGGATTGAAAGGCGAACATCAATATGTCAATGCGCAGACGGCGCTTTTGGCATGGCATGTTTTTTGCGATTTATATCATAAGCCGTTAGAGGTAAAAGCCCTTGCCGAAGGATTGAGTTCAGCGTTCATTGCGGGACGTTTTCAGCAGGTCAGTGCCAAAAATGAAATGCCCGCCCTTATTTTGGACGGCGCGCACAATGCGCATAGCCTGCAAAGTTTAGTGTCTGCTTTGAAAACTGAGGAGATTGTGCCTTCCGCCCTTGTTTTTTCCTGTTTAAAAGATAAAAACCCGGTCCGGCTTGTGGAAATGATTGAGAACTATTTGCATGAAAACCATTTGACTGTTCCTGTTTATATTACGGAAATTCAAGATAATGAGCGGGCGATGAAAGCGGAAGAACTTGAAAAATTATTCAGCATTCCGGTAACGAAATTTACAAATTTAAAAGAACTCATGCAAAAATTACCCGATCTTGTGACGAATAAAGAAAATCCTTGCGTTATTTTCGGTTCTTTGTACCTGCTTTCTGAATTTTATGCGCTTTATCCGGAAAAACTTCAATTATCATATTAGGATAGCTGATGAGTAACTTATACAGACTGCTGCCTTCCGTCGATATTTGTTTACGGCAATTTCGCGATACCATGTATCCGCATGCCTTGCTTTGTGATGCTGTCAATGCTTTTTTGTCGGAAAAACGCGGGCAAATAAAAGATAATCTGATAAAAGCAGAGGACTTGAAAGAAGAAAAACTTTTCAGTGCATTAAAAGAATATGTTTGTTACGCCTTATCGCCCCGGGTGAAAAAAGTGATCAATGCGAGCGGGGTTGTCATCCACACGAATTTAGGGCGTTCCGTGTTGGCAAAAGAGGCGCTGGACGCCGTAAATCTTGCTGCAAGCGGTTATTGCAATTTGGAATTTGACCTTGAAAAAGGTGAACGCGGCAGCCGTCATACTTTGGTTGAAAAAGATATTTGCAAACTTACGGGGGCGGAAGCCGCCCTTGTCGTCAACAATAACGCTTCTGCCGTATATTTGGTGCTGAACAGTCTCTGCTTTGGCGGTGAAGTCATTGTTTCGCGCGGCGAACTTGTGGAAATCGGAGGAAGTTTCAGAATACCCGAAGTCATGAAGCAAAGCGGAACGGCGCTTCATGAAGTCGGTACGACCAATAAGACCCATTTGAAAGATTATCAGGACGCTTTTTCGGAAAATACGAAAGCTGTTTTGAAAGTTCATACCTCAAATTACCGTATCATCGGTTTTCAGGCAGATGTGCCCAATCATGAGCTTGCAGAATTTGCGCATTCGAGAAATATTCCGCTTATTCACGATTTAGGCAGCGGAAGTTTGATTGATTTATCCGCTTTTGGTTTGCGCAATGAGCCTACCGTGAAAGGAATCGTCGCTTCCGGCATCGATATTGTCACCTTTTCCGGAGATAAGGTTTTAGGGGGACCGCAGGCGGGCATTATCGCCGGTAAAAAGGAATATATTGACAGAATAAAGAAAAATCAAATGCTGAGAGCTCTTCGCTGTGACAAGCTCACTTTGTCCGCATTATCCGCCACGCTCCGCTTATATTATGATGAAAAGCTCGCTTTTGAAAAAATTCCGACACTCAATGCGCTGACTGCTTCAAAAGACATTTTAAAAAAGAAAGCGAAAAGACTTCATAATATGTTGAAAGGCATAATGCCGAAAGAAAAAGTTAAACTGACGGTTGAAGAAAATATTTCGCGGGTAGGCGGCGGAGCGTTTCCTGAAACCGATTTGCCGACGTATGCGGTTTGTGTCGAGTTTTTGGAAAAAAATTCCGCATTTTCGGCAAAGGCATGGAAAGAAAGGTTTTTAAAAACCGATCCGCCCATTGTCGGCAGGGTTGAACGAGATAAGTTTCTGTTTGATGTGAGAACCATAGCAAATGAAGAATTCATTTTGATAAGAAATTGTATTCTTTCAATTTTATAGGAGCAGTAAGGATATGTTAAAATATGAAGTGAAATCGGTTTGGGAACAGACGGATGCGAAAAAACAAAAACTCATGCATGATTTTGCAAAAAAATACATGAAATTCATTTCTGAAAATAAAACGGAGCGCGAATGCGTTGCGGCGGCTTTAAAGCGTTTGCGGGAAGCCGGTTTTTGTTCCGATTTTGAAAACGGGAAATACGTTGCGGTCCTGCATAATAAGAGCCTGTTCGCAATCCGGAAAGGCAAGAAAGACATAGCCGAAGGCTTTCGCCTCATCACCGCCCATAGTGACAGCCCGCGTCTTGATTTCAAACAAAATCCCATACTTGAAAGTGTCGGCATTGCCCAAGCCAAAACTCACTATTACGGCGGGATTTTAAAATATCAATGGCTTGCGCGTCCTTTGGCTTTGCATGGCGTTGTTGTGAAAAAAAACGGTGAAACGGTTAAAATCGTCATTGGTGAAAAAGCGGGCGATCCTGTTTTCACCATTTCCGATTTATTGCCCCATTTGGCAAAGGAACATGTTGCGCAAACCGTGACAAAAGCGTTTGAAGCGGAAAAATTGAATGTCGTCATCGGGCATATTCCATTGTCTAAAAAAGGAAAAGACAAACAAGAAAATCCCATAAAAATGCAGGTGCTGCAGCTTTTGCATAAGGAATTCGGCATTGTCGAGGAAGATTTGCTTTCCGCTGAAATTCAAGTCGTACCTGCCGGCGAAGCCCGTTTTGTGGGCTTGGATTCCGGGCTTGTCGGCGGTTACGGGCAAGATGACAGAATTTGCGTATACACGGCGTTAGAAGCTTTTTTGGAAGTTGAAAATCCTGAATATACGACAGCTTTAATGCTTTGGGATAAAGAAGAGATCGGGTCCGAGGGCACGACAGGGGCAAGCTCCCGCTTTTTTGAATATTGCGTTCAGGACAGCATACGGGCATGGTCCGCCGATTCGACAATGCGTACGGTCATGCTTGCGAGCAAAGCGATTTCCGCTGACGTGCACGCGGCTATCGACCCTGACTGGCAAGAACTGCACGAAAAGCAAAACTCTTCCACGATTGGGCATGGTCCGACCTTATGCAAGTTTACCGGATCCGGCGGTAAATACGGAGCTAATGACGCCCATCCTGAATATGTCGCATGGTTGAGAAATATTTTTTCCGAAAAGGAAATTCCATGGCAAATGGCGGCTCTCGGTAAAGTCGACCACGGCGGCGGGGGAACCGTTGCCCTGTTCCTCGCTGTTTATGGAATGAACACCATTGATATGGGTCCCTCCCTTCTCGGCATGCACAGTCCTTTTGAACTTTCATCTGTTGCTGACATATATTACACGAAAGAAGCGTATAAAGTCTTTTACAGCGCTGAATAGGGTAGGTATGGAAACTGTCGGGCAGTTAAGGAAAGCGGTTGTTTTTCATTTGTATTATCATGAGCTTTGGGAAAAAATAAAGCCGTATTTGCTGAATTTACAAGAGGTTGGCGCTTTTGATTTATATATAACGACTCCTGTTGAAAATAAGGAATTGTTTGACAGCATAAAACAAAGTTTTTCTTGTGCAGTTAATATATATATATATATTGTTAAAAATGAGGGAGCTGATTTATACCCGTTTTTTGAAGTGCTTGATTCCCTTGATTTGGACCAGTATGATATTCTTTATAAAATTCATACGAAACGGGATGTTAAACAACGAAGAAAAATCAATGGAATAAATTGCGGTCTGCATTACTGGCGGGAATGCATGCTCAATGATATTCTTGGAAAGACCACTGTCAGGAATAGGTTGCAGGATTTTATCGATGATGAAAAATTGGGTGCAAGCGGGTATTTTCCTTATTTAATTTCTATTCCTCATTCTCCCGATAAATATTATGGCGGTACGATATTTATGGTAAGGGCGCATTTGTATAAGTGTTTGCAGCACAAATACGCTGTTCATGATTTTGTCAATACAAGCGGCAACCGTTTTTCCGATTTCACGTATCAATGTGAAGCGTTATTGGGCTGCTGTATTGCGGAACAGGGATATTCGTATCGTAAGGGAAGCATGTTGAGAAATTTTATTTTAAAATTGCTTTCGCATAGGGTGACGTATCCGTTATATGAATTTTATGTGAATAAATGTATTTTGAAAATATGAATTGAATGTAAAAAAAGCACTTCGTTATGAAGTGCTTTTTAGTTTCATTGTTTATTTTTTTTCTTCCAAAGGAATGCTGATAATGAAAGAATTGCCTTGGCGGTAGATTTGCAGAACGATCGCCCCGCGTTTTTTGCTTTCGTTATCAAGAATATCGGTGAGTTCCTTTATTGTTTTTACCGGTTTTAAGTTGGCGGCAAGAATAATGTCCTGAGGCATGATGCCTGCTTTGGCAGCCAAACCGTTTTGTTTTACATCGACAATTAAAATACCATTGATATTTTCAGGTATTCTGAGCGCTTGTCTGTCTTGGTTGGAAAGTTCACGCAAGGAAAGTCCTAAGCTGGAGCCTTTTTGAATATCCTTGTTTCCGGCTTGGGAATTGGTGTTTCTTTCGCCGAGCTGAACGGTAAACTGTTTTTCTTTTCCGTCACGGATGGCAGTGACATTCACTTTGTTGTTCGGCTTATAAGAAGCGATGACTCTTGTCAGGTCACTGGCGTTGTTGATAGGGGTGCTGCCGATTTTGATTACGATGTCGCCGGCTTTCAATCCCGCTTTGGCTGCGGGTTCATTAGGCATCACAGAACCGATCAGCGCCCCTTTTTGGTCTTTCAGCCCCAAGGCTTTGGCTGTCACATCGTCAAGGTCCTGAATGGTTACGCCAATCCAGCCGCGGCTTACTTTTTGTCCTGATTTCAGCTGTTCGATAATGGAAGAAGCCAATTTGCTCGGAATGGCGAATCCGATGCCTTGTCCGCTTGCGGCAATGGCGGTGTTGATTCCGATAACCTCACCGTCCAAATTGAGAAGCGGTCCGCCGGAGTTTCCGGGGTTGATGGAAGCGTCCGTCTGAATGAAGTTATCATAAGGTCCGGCGTGAATGTCACGGCCTTTGGCGCTGACGATACCGGTTGTGACAGTATTGCTCAAACCAAAGGGATTGCCGATGGCGACAACCCAGTCCCCGACTTCCATTTTGTCGGAGTCACCGAATTTTACGGAAGGCAAATCATTTTTTACGGAAATTTTCAGCAGTGCCAAGTCGGTTTCGGAATCGGTTCCGATGATTTTGGCTTCCGCTTTGTCTTGCTTATTGTTTTGGTCAGCTAACGTGACATAGATTTTATCGGCGTTTTGAACCACATGGTTGTTGGTGACAATATAACCGTCTTTGGAAATGATGAAACCGGTTCCCAACGCACTTTGCATGCGTTCCCTCGTTCCGCCCTGCGGTCCCATGAAGGGGCTGAATTGGTCAAAAAATTCCTGAAATTCACGGGGCATGCCGGGAAAGCCGAATTGGTCTTTTACCATGCGCTCCGTGCTGATGTTGACAACAGCGGACCCCACTTGTTTCACAAGAGGACTGATTGAAGGAAGGTCAATTCCCGCGAAAGCGGAAGAAACTGTTGTTACCGCTATGAGCGCGGCAACATAAACGTTTAACAATATTTTTTTCATGAAATCTCCTTGATCGCCATTAATCACTCATTGGAAACGGAACCGGAACAAGCTCCGCTGCATACGGGTTTCGCCAGATTCTTATTCATGGCGACGCGTGAGTGCACAGGACCTACTTTAAAAGGAAAAGCTCCTGTTTTTAATGGACTTGGGGCGCTTACCAATTTTTCAATGTCTTTTTCGCCGCATTGCGGACAAACTGCCTTTTCATCTCCAAAAACCAACTCCTCAAATTTATGCTGACACTTAGGACAAAGAAAATCGAACATTGGCATAAAAAGCACCTCTTTTTGTATTCGCTGTATAAGCTTGTCATTATTTTAATCATTCTTGTGTGAAGGGCAAGGCTTTTTTATTAAAAAAATAAAAACACCAGGATAATATAGTGTTTTTATTGTTATTTTTTGAGAAAATGATCAGAAAGACATTTGCCGTATTTCTGCGGTCAGCAATTTTCCGAAAGAAGAACAGGAAACCGTTTCGGCGTTTTCGATTTCTTTTGCCAGGTCTTGGGTTACGATTTTTTTATCTATGCAGTTCTGTATGGCTTTTTGAATTGCCGTGCCGGCTCTGTCAAGTCCGATATGCTCCAAAAGCATGGCGGAAGAAAGAAGCAGACTGCACGGATTGGCGACATCTTTTCCCGCAACGGTCGGAGCGGTGCCGTGTGTCGCTTCAAAAATTGCCAAACTGTCAGACATGTTCACACCCGGAGCCATGCCGAGCCCTCCCACTTGCGCCGCCAAGGCATCGGACAGATAATCGCCGTTTAAATTTGTGGTTGCGATGACGCTGTATTCTTCCGGACGGATAAGCGCTTCTTGGAACATCGCATCGGCAATTCTGTCTTTAATGATGATTTTATTTTGCGGGTCAGCTCCTTCACGTACTTCTTTTTCCGTAATCGTGCAGTCTGCAAATTCCTCTTTCGCCACTTCATAGCCCCATTTTTGAAAGGCGCCTTCCGTGAATTTCATGATATTGCCTTTATGCACAAGGGTTACGCTGGGAAGATTGTTTTTTACAGCATACTGGACAGCCCTGCGCACAAGACGTTTGCAGCCGTATTCCGTCATCGGTTTTATGCCGATGGCGCATTCGCTTTTAATGTTTTTGTTAAAGTTTTGATTTAAGAAATTTATCAGTTTTTTTGCTTCATCGGTGTTGGAGGCGAATTCAATGCCGGAATAAACGTCTTCCGTGTTTTCACGAAAAATGGTCATATTCACCTTTTCAGGATGGCGGACAGCGGCAATTATGCCTTCATACCATTTCACAGGCCGTATGCAGGCGTATAAATCAAAGGTCTGACGCAAAGCGACAGTGAGGCTTCTTATGCCGGTTCCGACCGGTGTCGCGAGCGGTCCTTTTATGGCGACACGGGCGGATTTCAATGCTTCCAAGGTTTGTTCCGGCAAATATTGACCGGTTTCCTTATAAGCTTTTTCGCCTGCCAAAAGTTCTTTCCAAATAAGTTCTTCCTGTCCGTGATAAGCGCATTCGACAGCTGCGTCTATTACCGGCTTTGCGGCTTTCCAAATATCCGCGCCAATGCCGTCGCCCTCAATCCAATAAATCGTATGTTGCATACTTTACCCCCCTAAGGAAAGTCCCAGTATCCTGCAAAATAATTTCGGACGCAAGCGATTTTTTGACTTGTCAAAAAATAGGAAAATAGTTAATGTCGCCAAAAAAAGCGGGTGAATCATGAGTTACCAATTAAATGACGCCGATAAAAAAATATTGGATATCATTCAATCGAATTTTCCTTTGTCTTCCCGTCCTTACAAAGTCATAGGCGATGAAATCGGCATGGAAGAAGAAGAGGTTCTGGCCAATGTTCTGAATTTAAAAAAACAGGGCATTATCCGGCGTTTGGGGGCGAATTTTCAGTCCAAAAAATTGGGTTTCCGTTCAACCCTCTGCGCCGCGAAAGTTCCGGATGATAAATTGGATTTGTTCATTCAGGAAGTGAACGCAAAAAAAGGCGTGACGCATAATTATTTGAGAAAGCATGAATATAATGTCTGGTTTACACTGATAGGTCCTTCTTGGGAAAATGTCTGCGAAACGTTGGCTGGCATCACCGCAAAAACCGGAATCGAAATTTTGAATCTGCCGGCGACAAAGCTGTTTAAAATCCGTGTTGATTTCGCAATGCAGGATGATTAAAGTTTTCTAGAAAAAGTTTAAAGTCCCGGCTAAACTTTTTTAAAAACTTTCCGAAAAGTAGTTTCAACGGATACATGAATAAATTCGGGGTTTTTATGATAAAACGATTGATAGCTTTGAGTTTTTTGGCTCTTAGTGTTTACATAGTTCCTTGCCGCGCCGAAAGCGGTTCAGGGCGGACAGCCGATGAGCCTTTGCCCGTCGGTGATTACGGAAGTTATACGTTCGGTGAAAAAGAAGTCATCATGGTTCCCAACATCGCCAACAGCTCTTCCGTAAAACTCGGTATCAGAAAAAAACAGCGTCCGGGCGAAGCATACCTGAACGCCCATGAGCTGCGGTTAAAAGCCCGTGAACTTACTTCCCAGCTTTTGGAAATGTGGTATCCCGAAAACATAAAAGGAATGGTCGCTTATATCACGACCCTCACTCCGCAGGACGACATGCGGGCGGAAACGGACTTGGGGCAGTATTTGCGTCAGGCTTTCATGTATGAATTCAATCAGCGGGGTTTTGCCGTCCGGGATTTCAGTGCAAGGGACCTCATTATTAATGAAAACGGCAATGCCTATGGGATAAGCGACGGAACGTACAAGGTTTCCGTGCTTAAAAATAAAGCGGCTCTTGTTACCGGCACGTTTTACCGCGATGAAGAATATATTTTTATCAATGTCCGTTTGATACGGGGCAGTGACGGCATGGTTTTGCGGACGGCGCAAATCGTTATGCCCGTGACGCCCATAGTCGGCAGAATGACAAAAGTGAAACCGAAGCCTTTGCCTCCTGTTTTGCCAAGCACCTCCATAAAAGTAGTTCCCGGTGAATAGCATGAAAAAGTTTTTTATCGCCTTTTGTTTATGTTTGAGCGCTTGCTCGACTTCGCACACATATATCGAAGAATCCCCTTTCACTATGAGCAATTGGCGCATAGCCATTGAAAACAGAAATGCGGAACGCTATGAACTTGCGTATCAGTATTATTCTTTGGCTCTTTCATCTGCGCGTACGGAACCGGTTATTCTGCGTTTGAAAAGCGAAATGGAAGCTCTTGAAAGAACCATTCATGCAATGCGGTAGGAATTATTATGAAAAGAATAATCATCTTGACCCTTCTTTTGCTTTCAATGCTTATTCCTTTTACGGCAGCGGCGAATGATTTCAGCTCATCATTGAACAGGGCATTGTCAACGCTCTTGGGAACAGGATATGTTCCCGCCTGCGCGGATGAAATTGTCAATACCATGGATAAACAGCTTCTTGAATTGCTCGGCGAAAATTACACCCGTAAGAATTTAAGAATTATCATGACAGTACCTGTCAATATTAATGATTTTGAAAAGACCAATACCTTATCCCGTCAAATCGCGGAAGAAATCGCCAATAAGCTGAAAATAAAAGGGTATAGGACTTTCGAGATACGCAGGGGAACCGATATTGAAATTTTTCCCCATAAAGGCGAGTTCCTTTTGTCAAGAAAGCATGAGGAATTGCTCAGAACCGAATTTGAAGTCGAACTCGTGCTTACCGGCACATATACGATAACAAGCCGTTCCGTCCGTTACAATTGCCGTTTGCTTCATGCAAGTTCCCATGAAGTGATCGCATCCGGAAACGGTACAGTGCCTGTTTATGCGGAAATTTACCCGTTGCTTGAGGAAGAGCCTGACGAAGAACCGGTATTGGCGCCAAGCGTGCGGACGAAATTATAAATTTTATTACGGATAACCGTAAGGGTTGAGGGGACAAGAGGGAGTTTTCCCTCTTTTTTTACAGCTTTTTTCTTGAGATTTTTACAATTTCGGTATATGTTGTTTTCCATGAATAACTTTGAGTTAGCAGCGGCATTGCAGAAATTGTCCTATTCATTCATTCCGGTTTTGCTCGGAATTATTTTGCATGAAGTGGCACATGGTTATGTCGCTTATAAAAAAGGCGATCCCACTGCCATGATGTTTGGCAGAATTACCCTGAATCCTTTGCCTCATATCGATCCCGTCGGGTTGATTGTTTTTGTTTTTACGGCGCTGTTCAGTCCTTTTGTTTTTGGCTGGGCCAAGCCGGTTCCGGTCAATCCCCGTTATTTTAAAAATATCCGCAGGGATATGATGTTTGTTTCCGTTGCGGGACCTATGGCAAATCTTTTTTTAGCCTTGTTTTTTGCATTGTTGCTGCGGGTATTGCTTTTGTTTCCGAATGAAACGCTTATGGGATTCGGTCCGTCTCTGGACTTCATCATCAATATGTGCGTTGTGGGAATATGGGCGAACATAGGTCTTATGTGGCTCAATCTTATGCCTATCCCTCCGCTTGACGGTAGCAAAATCCTTATGGGGATCTTGCCTGCAAAAATGGCTTATCAATTTGAAATGTTCGGGCGTTACGGTATGCTTGTTTTGATGCTGCTCATTTTTACTGGGCTTTTCAGCTATATCGTCATGCCTTTCATTCGTGGCACGGGATTTCTTATTTTGTCAATATTCGGTTTAAATTAGGAGAAAAATATGATTGAACAGACAGCGAAAATTCAAAATTCCTGCACGGTTTCCGGTATGCGTCCGACAGGACCGCTGCATATCGGGCATTATTTCGGAGCGCTGAAAAATTTTGTTGAAATGCAGGAAGATAATAAGGCTTTTTTCTTTGTGGCGGACTGGCATGCGCTTACCAGCGATTATGCGGATACTTCACGTATCAATGAATTTGTTGACGAAATGGTTCTCGACTGGCTGAGCGTCGGTCTTGACCCGAATAAATGCACAATTTTCCGTCAATCCCAAATAAAACAGCATGCGGAACTGCATTTGCTTTTTTCCATGATAACGCCCAACAGCTGGCTTGAAAGAAACCCGACCTATAAAGAACTGCAGCAGGAAATTTCAACAAAAGATTTGGGGAACTATGGTTTTTTAGGCTATCCGGTGCTTATGGCTTCAGATATTCTCATTTACCGTCCCAATTGGGTTCCGGTCGGGCAGGACCAGCTGCCCCATATGGAACTGACCCGCGAAATTGCACGCCGTTTCAATTACTTGTATGGGGAGACATTTCCGGAACCTCAGGCAAAGCTCACGCCTGCCGCGAAATGTCCCGGTCTTGACGGACGCAAGATGAGCAAAAGCTACGGAAATGGCATTTTCCTCAGCGATACCATGGAAACCATCGCTCCAAAAGTAAAATCCATGTTTACCGATCCTGCCCGTTTGCGCAAAAGCGATCCGGGAAATCCCAACGTGTGCAATTTATTTCCTTATCATGTTTTATTAACGGATGCGGATAAACAAAATGAGATACGGGAAGGCTGTAAGAATGCAAGCTTAGGCTGTGTTGAATGCAAAAAAATCTTTATGCAAAGTCTGGAAGCGTTTTTAGCTCCCATTCATGAAAGAAGAGCGGCGATCACCAAAGATTATATTCATGACGTG
Source organism: Taurinivorans muris (assembly GCF_025232395.1). Classification (GTDB taxonomy): domain Bacteria; phylum Desulfobacterota; class Desulfovibrionia; order Desulfovibrionales; family Desulfovibrionaceae; genus Taurinivorans; species Taurinivorans muris. The sequence goes on along the minus strand of NZ_CP065938.1, from coordinate 645,179 downwards.
CTTGCGAAAGGCAATGAAGTCGCCCGTAAAAACGCGGAGGAAACTATGCGCACAGTCCGTCAGCAAATGAAATTGGTATAAAAGGGTATCCCATGCTTACGCATTCTAAAATGTGCGGTCTTGAAACGGCGAAAAACCGAATTGAACGGTATAAGCAGCAAGGTAAGAAAATTGTTTTTACAAACGGTTGTTTTGATATTTTGCATGTCGGACATGTTGATTTGCTGCAAAGGGCGAAAGAACTTGGCGATATTCTCGTGCTTGGTTTGAATAGCGATACGTCTGTGAAAAATCAGGGCAAAGGGGACGACCGCCCGTTTAATACGTATGAGGCGAGAGCTTTTGTGCTTGCGCATTTGGAAAGCGTGGATATTGTCGTTTCTTTTGATGAAGACACGCCTATAAAGCTGATTGAAGCGTTTGTGCCCCATGTCTTGGTGAAAGGCGGAGATTGGCGGATAGAGAATATCGTGGGCAGGGAAATTGTTGAAGACAATGGGGGCAAGGTTTATTCCTTACCGCTTATCCAAGGTTATTCAACCACAAATTTGGCTGATAAGATTGCAAAAACACATCACGTGTCGAAATAAGCCTTTTTCGGGTGCAGGGTATGGACGATTTGTTATTGTATTCAATAAACGGCTCTTATTTGGAAATAACCGCCCAAGGTGATTGGACAATAAAAAATCTTTCCCGTTCGGCACGGCAGGATTTGTACGAACGGCAAAAAGAAGTTTTATCCCGAATCCGCAAGGAAAAAATTCAGAAAATCCGATTGAAATACCATTCATCGGCAGGTCGTGACCCGGTTTGGGGTTCTCTTCTCTTATCCTTTTTTTGCTCTCTTGCCGATGAGGCGAAAAAAAGAAAAATAGAATGCGATGCTGGGGCGCTGCCTCTGCAAATGCAAGAACTTATCGCTGTCAGTTATGCAAGTTCCGCTCCCCGTAACGCAAAACAAAAATCGGGCGGAAACCCTTTAACCCTGTTAGGTTCTTGGGCGTTCTATAAAATCCGGCAGATTAAAACTGCAATGGATTTTGTCGGTGAAGTCGCCATCGCTTTGGTGCAGTTCGTGTCAGGCAAAGCCGCCGTCAGCTCCAAGGATGTTTGGCAGGAAATTTATAATGCGGGCGCTTCTTCCTTGCCTATCATTTCCCTTGTCAGCATATTGCTGGGGCTTATCTTGGCTTTTGTCAGCGCCATTCAATTACAGGTTCTCGGGGCTGAAATTTATGTTTCCTCTTTGATTACCGTTTCCATGGTTCGGGTGATGAGTCCGGTTTTAACGGGAATTGTCATCGCCGGACGGATTGGGGCGAGTTATGCCGCAACTATCGGGAGCATGCAGGTAAATGAAGAAGTTGACGCTTTAAAAACGTTTGGCATAAATCCTATGGAATTTTTGGTTTTGCCGCGTTTTATAGCATTGGCTTTGATGATGCCTTTTTTGACGGTCTATTCCGATTTCATGGGTATTTTGGGCGGATATGCGGTTATTTTCTTTGGCTGGGACATATCGTTCAATGCTTTTTTGGATAATGTGAGAAGCTTTACGCAGATTCAGCATATTATCGTAGGGCTGCTTCATTCTTTTATTTTTGGCATACTGATAGCCTTATCCGGCTGTTATCAGGGTATTGTGAGCGGGCGTGACGCTGAAGCCGTCGGACGGGCGACAACGCTGGCGGTTGTTCATTCCATTATCGGCATAATCGTATCAACCTCGATTTTAACCATTATTTTAAGCAAGTTCAATTTATAAGGCGTCGGCATGCAGGCTTCATTCATTGATGTAAAGAATTTAACCGTCGCGTACGGAAGTAAAATCATTCAGCAAAATTTAACGTTTTCGGTGAAAGAAAAAGATATTTTTGTGATAATGGGAGGCAGCGGATGCGGTAAAAGTTCTTTGCTCCGGGTCTTGATGGGGCTTTTGAAACCATGTGCGGGGCAGGTTTTTTATCGCGGTGTCGATTTTTGGGGCAATGAAAAAGTGCAGCAGGATATTTTGCGCTCGATAGGGGTGATGTTTCAGGGCGGGGCGTTATGGACTTCCAGAACCTTGGCAGAAAATATCGCTATTCCTTTGGAACAGTTTACGAATTTAAATGCCAGACAGATTTATGAAGTGGCAAGGTATAAACTTGCACAAGTCGGTTTGAGCGGATTTGAAGAGTATTATCCGTCTGAAATCAGCGGCGGTATGCGAAAAAGGGCAGGCATTGCACGGGCTTTGGCTCTTGACCCCGATTTTGTTTTTTTGGATGAGCCTTCAGCCGGGCTTGACCCCGTGAGTTCCGCCCGTTTGGATGAACTTATTTTGCAGCTGCGTGACAGTTTGGGTATGACGATTATTATCGTGACTCATGAATTGGCAAGTATTTTTGCTGTTGCAAACAACGCGGTCTGGCTTGATGCGCAGTCTAAAACCATGCTTGCGGAAGGCAATCCCCATGAATTGCTGAAACATGGTCCTGAGGCTGTGCGGAAATTTTTAAAACGGGAAGCAGGGTAGTTTTTAATATCGACACTTTGCTTTTTTTTCAGTATGGTATGAAAAACAATAAGAAAAGGCGAGAGTATTGTGTTTAAAAATAAAACAGTTGTCGGGGCTTTTGTTTTTGGTTCTATTGTATTGGTATGCTTAGCTTTTTTTCTGCTTGGTTATGGAAATTACGGAACAAAGCAGTCTTCGTTCGCGTTGTTTTTCGATTCCTCGCTGCGCGGCTTGAATATAAATTCCCCCGTGTTTTTTAATGGTGTTCCTGTCGGGCGTGTCCGTTCAATTTACATTGTGCCCACTTCCGAAATCGCTTCTTTTAAAACTGTCGTTATTATTGAACTTAATGAAAATTCCGGGGGAGTGGATTCAATCAATGAAAATCATAATTTCCTCTATTACATTGATGACGAAAATTATGTGTATGAGCTTATTGACAAAGGACTGCGGGCGAAACTCACGACAGCGAGCCTGATTACGGGGCAGCTTGTTGTGGATTTGGTCATGGTTAATGACCCCGAACCCTTATCTCAGGAAAAGAAACAAAAATATGAAGGGATTGTGCAAATTCCGACTTTGCCTAACGTTTTTGAGAGCATTTTATCCAATGTTGAAGATTTGCCTATCCGCGACATCAGTAAAAACGTATTGCTTTTATTGGAGAATGCAAATACCGCTTTGGCTGAAATCAATGTGCCTGAAATGAGCAAAAATTTAAATGCCGCTCTTGCTAAAGTCAACGAACTTGAAAATGAAACCAAAAATACCGTTTTGGAATACAGAAAATTGGCTCAGCTGTTTAATCATGCTGTTCCTGCTATTTTGAAATATGTTGACAGGTTTGCAAAAAACGGTTCGCGTCTGACACAGGACGATTCCGCTTTCATGCAGGAAGTATTTTTAACCTTGCAGTCACTGCGTGATGCCGCCAACTCCATTTCACATTTAGCTGAACTTTTGGAAAACCAACCGGATGCATTAATCTTCGGAAAGGCGAAATAATGAAAAAGTTTTTTATGTTCTGTTGTTTAGTTTTACTTTGTTCCTGCAGTCATATTTCTATGCCTACCAGTGTCTATATCATTGATGTTCCAAACGAGTACGCGGAGCAGTACAGGAACAGGCTGCAAACAGGTTCGGGACCGGTTTTTGCCATTATGCATATCAATATTCCTTCATATTTGAACAGACCGCAAATTGTTATGCGCGATAAAGGGGCGAAAATCATTATTGAAGAGCGCCACCGCTGGGGTGAAAACTTGGATAAGGCGATAAGCCGGGTTTTGTCCGATGCTTTAACCAATAATTTAACGGCAATAAACGGAGTCGCCGTTCCTTTAAAACTCGGCATGCATCCTGATTATACAATTCAAGTCGATATCAGCCATTTTGAAGGCAATATCAATGATTATCTGGAATTAGACGCTTTTTGGACGCTGCAAAAAGGCGGAATGAAAATTTTGCAGGCCAGTTTTTATAAGAAATTGTCTGTGGAGCATAATTATTCAGGTTTTGTGCAAGCTTATGGGGAATTGCTTTATTTGTTGGCGCAGGCCATGTCCGATGCAATTTATGCACATATCCGGTAAATGGGGAAGGGAATAATTTTGCATTTTATCATACGTTTTTTATTGAAAATATTCTTTAGGGTTCAAGTTATCGATATTGAACACTATACGAACGCAGGCGACAGGGTTTTGCTTGTTTCAAACTGCGGTTCTTTGCTTGACCCTCTCCTGCTTTCCTGTTTTTTGAATAATAGGATTACGGTCGCCATTGACAGTAAGATTTATAAAAAATGGTGGATACGTCCGTTTTTATTGTGTTCTAAAATTTTAGAGGCTGATTTCAATTCCCCCATATCAACGCTTAAGCTTGTCAACGCTCTTGAAAAGCACGAACATTGTATGGTTTTTCATGAAAAATCGTTCATGCAGGACAGTCATTTCATGAAAATCCTCGAAGCGACAGCCATGATAGCGGAAAGGACGGAGGCTAAAATCGTTCCCGTACGTATCAGCGGCGCCGCCTATTCAAAATTTTCCTATTTTCGCCATAAACAGCTTTTGCGGTATTTTCCTAAAATTACTTTGACAGTTCTTCCGGCGCAGAGCATTGACAAAGATTTAACGGTAAGCGGCAAAAAACGCAGAAAATTGAATGCGATAAGACTGTATGACATCATGAGCAACCTTCTTCTTGAATCCACAAATACCGATATGAATTTCGCCCAAGCTTTTGTGGAAGCGATGAAAGTTCACGGAAAAAAATACATCATTGCTGAAGATCAGGAAAGAAAGTGTGTTGATTACAAGACAATTTTATTGAAAGCGAATGTTCTCGGACGTGCCCTTGCCAGGTTGACAAAAAACGAGCTGCGCCTCGGTTTCATGCTTCCCAGTTCGTTGGCGGGTATTGTGTCTTTTTTGGGATTTCATTTAACACAAAAAATTCCTGTCATGATAAATTTTACGGCAGGAGCCTATTCTGTTGTGGGCAGCTGCCAAACTTTGGATTTGAAAACCGTTGTTTCTTCGCGTACTTTTATCAGGCTCGGCGAGTTGGAATTTTTGGAAAAAGCCATTCTGGACGCGGGCATGCGCATTCTTTACTTGGAGGATATTGCGAAACGCATTGCTTTTACGGATAAGATCAAAGGGCTTCTTGCGACAATGTTTTGCCATGTTGTAAAAACTCCTGCAAGCGAACCTTTCGCCATTCTTTTTACTTCCGGCACGGAGGGATTGCCAAAATCTGTTTTTATCAGCCATAAAAACGTTCTTGTGAACAAAGAGCAAGCCCTCGGGGTTTTGTCCGTCCATTCCGGAGACAGGCTTTTCAACTGTTTGCCTCTATTCCATGTTTTTGGGCTTGGCGTGGGTACTGTTTTGCCTTTGACAAGCGGCATTAAGGTATTTTTCTATCCTTCTCCGCTGCATTTCAGAATTGTGCCGAAACTGTATTATGAAAGCCAGTCAACGGTCATTTGCGGAACGGATACGTTTTTGGCAGGCTATGCACGCTACGGGCGTCCTTATGATTTTTGCAATACCCGGCTTGTTATCGAAGGCGCGGAAAAACTTCGCGAATCAACAGCCAAGACTTGGAAAGAAAAATTCGGCGTTGAAATTATGGAAGGATACGGTGCGACGGAAACTTCCCCTGTCCTTTCCGTGAATACGGATGCTAACAAGGCAAAAAACAGCGTGGGCAGATTGCTGCCCGGACTCGAATACAAACTGAAAAAAGTTGAAGGCATAACGGAAGGCGGCTCTTTATGCGTCAAGGGTGATAATGTCATGCTCGGGTATATGCGTGCAAGCAACAAAGGGGTTTTGGAAAAACCCCGAGCCGAAATTGACGGGCAAATCCTTGAGGGGTGGTATGACACGGGCGATATTGTGGAAGTCGATCAATACGGTTTTATTTACATAAAAGGGCGTGCGAAGCGCTTTGCCAAATTGGGCGGGGAAATGGTTTCTCTTGTCGCTATTGAAATGGCTTTGTCGGAATTATGGCCTGACGTGCCCTTGGGAATTGTTGCTGTTCCTGATTCCAAAAAAGGGGAACAGCTTGTTCTTATCATTGAAAAGCAGGATGTCACCACAAATGAAATCGCGACGTATTTTGCAACAAAAGGCGTTTCCGCTTTGTGGACGCCGAAGAAAATTTTGTGCGTGAAACAAGCGCCTTTGCTTGGAAGCGGCAAATTTGATTATAACAAAGCAAAGGTGATGGCAGACGAAATGACGGCAAGCTGATTTTATGCTTTGGGGGTGAACTGTAAAATTTCAGCTCTTTTCTTAGGCTTATCTTCTTTTTTCAGTTCCTTCACCATGCCGCTGAATGTATTCTTTGTTCCTGTTCCGTCAATGTCTATGAGGGAAGAAACTTTGGAACGCATTGCCCATTGGGTGTTGAAAAGTTGATTTTTCCAGTTTTTCGCTTGAATGAAAGAAAGAACAAGCACAGCTTCTTCCCAGCGTTTTGTCGGTTCAAAGTTGTTGACGATTTGGGCATATTTATCCCATAAGGCGTCTAAAGACGCTTGGTCGATGGAATCAAGCTGGCTTGCGAGTTTTAAAAGTAATTTTTCCATAACTATCCGAAACTATCCGATACGGTATTATTTTGTAAAAAAAGTATACGGTTAACTTTCAGGAAGAGCAAGCAAAAAGAAGCGCCGAACAATCCTGCAATAAATAAACGTATTTTTCGGACGTATGGCAAAGGCGGTATTTTCATACCGCCTTCAGGTTAATTTCGCTTGAGTTCAACGGCTTTTTGCAGCATGGTGTCGACGGTTTGCAAGCTTTTGCTGTTGGATTGGAAACCGCGCTGCAAGACAATCATATTTGCCATTTCCGTCGCCATGTCCACGTTTGATGTTTCAAGGGTTTGTGACATGACCTCGCCGTAGTTTTCCGTTCCTGCGATGCCGAATTCCACATTGCCTGCTTCTGACGTGTGCTGATAAAGGTTGTTGCCCGCCCTGTAAAGCCCGTCTTCACTTGTGAAACGCGCAACGGGAATGCGGTAGAGGTCATGGCTTTGTCCGTTGGTGTAGGATAGCTGGATTATGCCGTTTTCATTGATGAACATGGTTTGCAGTTCTCCGGCGCCATATCCGTCTTGGCTCATGTTTTTCAAGGAAGGGCTTGTCCGCAGGGCTGTTGTTGCGTTGGAATTGAATTCCGGATTAGTCATGCCGGGGATATTGACAAAGGTTTTGCCGATATCGGCGGCGCTTATGCCGTTTACAGCCCCGTTCAGACCGTTAGTCCATGAATTTCCGTTGCTTTTCATTCCTAAATTGAGTGCTATGGTTTGGCTTGGTTGTCCCGCTAATTGAACGGTTACGCTTGGCAAGCCGTTTTGCAGCTCGGACAAGGTCCAGTTGGCGGGATTGGTCAAATCTCCGCCTTGCGGAGAAAAGGAATTCATGTTTTGAAGTTCTCCTGCGCTGGAAAATGTCATTGTACCCGTCATGAGAAGCCCCGCGCTTTTTGTTCCCTGATATTCCGCACGGGCGTCAAGCTCGGGGTCCATGGCTACAATGTATTCATAGACTTGATTTCCGTTTGTTGACGGTGCAGGGTCGAAATAGACATTCAAACTGTGTTTTACCCCGTTGGCGTCATAGAACTGCAAACCGAGCGATTTTGCGGAAGTGCTGAGCGGCGGGGTACTGTTTCCGTTCCAGCTTTGCAGCATGGAAAAATACGGATTGTTCTCGTCATTGTAAACATTTTGGGTGTTATAAACATTCAGCGAGGAAGTTATCGAAGTTGTCGCTTTCGGCGGGTCACTGGCGAGAAGTTCATCATTGGTGTTGATTTGAATAGGTTCCATGTAGTTCGCTTCATTACCATTGGCGTCAATAGGTATTCCCATGAGAAAATGCCCGGTCGGAGCGCGTAAAAAACCATTTTCATTAAATCTGAAGTTGCCGGCTCTTGTGTAATACGTTTCATCTTCAAGGGTGACTTGGAAATACCCTTTGCCGGAAAGAGCCAAGTCCGTTTCGGCGCTTCCGTTTTCATAATTGCCGATTTTAAAATTGGAACGGACCTCACTTATATGCGAACCTAAGCCGACTTGCTTGACCTCGACTTCGTACGCTCCGCCTGCGGAATAATTTTTGCTTGACAAATCCCCGATCAGGTAAAGCTGTTGTTTGAAAGCAACGGTGTTGACGTTTGCAATGTTTTGCGAAACGACATTAAGTCCTGACGAGTGGCTCATCATGCCTGTTGCGCTTGTATATAATCCTTGTATCATAATGGCTGCTCCTGCCAATAAATAGAAATGATCGGCAAAATTTTCCCTCTTTTTTTGCTTACAGCGTATTAAGCATAAACTGTGCCAAATTACTTATTTATAAGCTTTACTTGACAAAATTTAATTGTGAGCTTACAAGAAAAAACAAACTAAATTTTGTCAGTTGCGATAAGGAGAAAATCATGGCATCAGTCAGTGCAGAACTCAAGGGCAAATATGTGTTGGTTATCAACGCAGGCAGCTCATCATTTAAAACACAAATTCTTTCCTGTGAAAATGAAAAACCGATTCTTGCCGTTTTGGCTGAAAGAATTGGCAGTGACAATGGCAGAATTATTTTTAAAATCAATCCCGATACGGATAAAGAAGATAAACAGGCTTTTGATGTGCACTATAAAACCCATGGCGACGGTATCCGTGACATGATGAAACGTATTGTCGATATGGGCATTTTGCCTAATTTTGATTCAATCGTCGCTTCCGGACACCGCGTGCTTCTTGGCGGACCTCATTATTCCGAAGTGAAAATCGATGCAACCGTAAAGCAAGTCATCCGTGATTATATTCCGCTCGGACCTTTGCATAACCCAGCCAACCTCGCTTGCATCGAGGTTATTGAAGAAATTTTGCCCGGTGTTCCCGCTGTCGCCGTTTTCGATACCGGTTTCCATACCACCATGCCCGATTACGCTTACACCTATGGCATTCCGAAACAATACAGCGAAAAATACAGTTTGCGCCGTTACGGTTTTCACGGCATTTCCCACAAATTTGTTTCCAAAACCGCTGCGAAATATCTTGGCAAAGATACGTTTACCGGTGTTTGCTGTCATCTTGGAAATGGCTGCTCCATTACTGCGATTAAAGACGGAAAATGTGTCGACACCACCATGGGGCTTACTCCGCTGGAAGGTCTTTTAATGGGTACCCGCTGCGGTGACATCGATGCTTCTTTGCCGCTTTTCCTCATGGAACAGGAAGGTCTCAGCCCAAGTCAAATGTCTGATGTTTTGAATAAACAATCCGGTTTGAAAGCTTTGACCGGCAGCAACGATATGCGCGATGTCGAAAGCATGATTGAAAAAGGTGATCAAAACGCTGTTTTGGCAAATAATATTTTCAATTACCGCGTCATCAAATATATCGGCGCATACCTTGCCGTGCTTGGAAAAATCGACGGTATTCTGTTTACCGGCGGTATCGGCGAAAATGCTCCCGTAACCCGTGAACCTATCTGCAAAGCTTTTGAACCTTTCGGTTTGGAACTTGATGAGGAATTGAACCAAATCCGTTCCGGCGAACCTCGCGAAATCAATAAAAAAGGCAGCAAAATTAAAGCTCTTGTCGTTCCAACCAACGAAGAACTTGAAATTATGCAAACCACGCTGAAGATTTTGGGTTACTAAGATTTTCAGATAAAAATAAAGTCCCTTTTATTGAATTTGTTTCGATAAAAGGGACTTTTTTATTACCAGAATTTCGGATAAGAGCGCTTGCCCGAAAGATTATTGATAAGTATGCCGCAGAGCACAAGGATAACGGCATTGCTGAGGCAAGGGACAAAAGCGTAAGAAAAACCCAAGTTCGTAATTCTTTCATCGCCGATAATGGCTAAAAGCGCTGTGGCTCCTCCCGGCGGATGTATGGTTTGGGTCGTGTACATGACAGCCATGGCAAGCGCGACTGCAAACGCACCGGCGAAAATCACCGTTTGAGGAAAAAGCCAATAGGCGAAAACCCCGCATAAGGCGGAAAGAAAATGTCCGCCGATCACATTTCTCGGCTGCGCGTATACGCTTGTCGGAATACCGAAAATCATGACTGCGCTTGCTCCGACCGGGGCGACAAAAAGAGGCTGGTTTGTGAAAAGTTCGTGGGAAAGTTCATCGATTATGGATATAAGCAGTATCACAAGAAAACAGCCGAAGCAGGAGAGAAGCATTTCAGAAAAATGAAATTCCCGTATAGGACATTTTTCCTGTCCTTTTATTTTTTGGAAATAGGATTTTTTACTCATAGCATTTTTAGCATTGCGTTTTGCATTGGTTTATTGAGAATATGAAAATACGGCGGAAGCACGGGAACGGAAAAAGCGGGGCAGCTTACAAAATAATGGTGCAGGCAAAAATGTTCCGTATCATTTCGGTATGTTTCCAAAGAGCATGGAAAATATGGCTTATTGAGTTCTTGTTTTTGCTCAGCTTCCGAGCCGTGCGCTGGACGAATAGGGAAAATATTTTTCAGTGTCTGGAAAGTATCTGTTTTTGCACCGTATTTCATGTCCGCAACAAGAGGAAATCCCAAAAAAGCCGAATGGGCGCGTATTTGGTGTCTTGCTCCCTGAAAAATCGTGCAGTCCGCGAGACTGGCGTTTTCATGTATTCCAAAGGGGGCGATTTGCGTTATTCTGTCACCCGGCTCATGGGAAACATAGACTTTTTTGTGTTTACGGGTGATGATTTTGTTGTTGATTGAATACGGGGTATCCAGTTTTCCTTCAACAAGGGCAAAGTATTTTTTTTCAATTTTTTGATTTTTCTGCCAATTTTTCCATTGCTCATAATCGTTATGATGTTTTGCAAAAACAATAATTCCGGATGTTGCAAAATCAAGGCGGTTTAATAAGATATAATCGGGATTGATTTGCGTGCGGACAAGAAATTCAAGAGAAAAAGCATTGTTTCCGGCATGGTGTTCACTGTGGCAAAACGGTTTTTTATAGCAAGCCAAATATCCCTTGTTTTCAAAAAGAATAGGAACGGCTGCGTGGTTGGCTGATTTTTCTTGTCCGATTATGGAAATGCAGTCATTTTCTTTTACCTTGTAACTTGCTTTTGCCGGTTTTTCATTGACAAGAACAGTATTTTGTTCGCAAAGCCGTTTGACGGAGCGTATGCTGTGCATTGAAAAGACTGTTTTAAGCACATAATCAAGACGGTTATTTTCGTCTGAATTTTTGCAAACGTATTTTTGTTCATTCATCTTTGTACCAAATCCGCGTCATGGTCAAACCTTGGGGAGGGGCCGTAGGAGGAGATTTTTTCCTGTCTTTTGCAAGAATAAGTTCCGGAATGTCGTTTGCCCGCATTTTTCCTTTTCCGCAGGCAACCAGTATGCCAACCAAGTTTCTGACCATTTGTTTTAAATAACCGTTGGCGATGAACGTGATTTTTAATTCATAATTGCTCGGGTCTTGTGAATGCTGTTTTTCAAAATCAGTGCGGTTTATTTCGTAAACGGTTCTGATTGTGGTTTTTATGTTTGTTCCTTGGTTTTGCGCGAAAGAAAAATCGTGTTCGCCGATGAGATATTGTATTGCCTCGTCAACCGCATTTAAATTAAGTTTTCCGCAAGCCCATGTATAGGGATATAATTTGGGGGGAACGAAATTTCTGTCAAGCCACAGGCTATACGTATAGGCTTTTTTTTCAACATCATAAAGGGCATGGAAGGTATCGGCGACAATCGCATATTCTTTGATACGTATATCATGGGGCAGAGCGGTATTGAGCGCCAGTTTCCAATTAAGCCTCGTTTTGTTTTCCGGAATATCGCAATGGGCGACTTGGCAGTCGGCATGCACGCCCGTATCGGTTCTTCCGGAGCCTTGCAGGGAAATTTTCGTATCGCAAATACGGGAAATTTCTTTCTCGACAACGCCTTGAACGGTTGGTAATTCAACATCGCCTTGAAGCTGGCGCTGCCACCCTTTGTAATTTGTTCCTGCATACGCTAAGGTAAGACGAAGCCTTGGCATTACAAATCCACTAATTCCACATGGCTTTCGCGCAGGGAGAATCCTAAAAAGGGTTCGCCGACAGCTTTGAATTTTTCCGTGTCATCAGTCGTTAAAAATGCGACGGATGGATTTTTGCCGTCCGCAAGCGCATTCGCCGTCCGTAAACGTTCAGCAACTTTTTTTGCTGTTGTTTGCGCGGAATCCACCAACTGCATATCTTTTCCCGCAACATTTTGAATGGCTTGTTTTAAAAGCGGAAAATGCGTACAGCCGAGCACAAGGGTATCAGGCTTATTTTCTTGCGATAAAATATCTTTCAGATAATGTTTAGCCATTTCTTCCGCCAAAAACCCCTTGGAAAGCCCTTCTTCCGCCATGCCTACGAAAAGAGGGCAAGCCTTGCCTGTGACAACGGCTTCGGGATTGATTTTTAAAATCGCATTATCGTAAGCTTTGCCTTTTATTGTCGATTCTGTCCCGAGTACGGCAATATTGTTGTTTTTTGTGGCATTGCAGGCGGCTTCCGCTCCAGGAGTGACGACTCCGACAATTTCAATCTGCGGGTATTTTTCTTTCAGGCTTGGAAGAGCGACGGAGCTTACGGTGTTGCACGCGACAACAAGAAGTTTCAAATCCCTGTCCATAAGTTTTTCCGTGCATTGCAGGGCATAGCGGATAATGGTTTCTTTGCTTTTTGTTCCGTAAGGAAGACGGGCGGTGTCGCCTAAATACACATATTTTTCATTCGGAAGAACGTCCAAAAGGGCTTTTAAAACAGTCAGCCCGCCGACACCCGAATCAAAAAGACCGATAGATTTATTGTTCATCGCATTCCCTCAAAAATAACTACAAACTTTTATTATTACAAATGACGGATAATGGCAACAAATACGGTATAAAAAAAGGCAGGATTGAACTGCCTTTTTGTTGTTTTATACAATACGGACTAGACTTGCTGAATTCCGTCAAGCACCCAGGAGCCGTTGTCCGCTTTGTTTCTTGAAAAATTCCAAATTTCTCTGACTTGTTCGTTGTTTTCATTTTCCGCTTCTTTCATAAGCACATCGAACAAAACAGCGACTTGTTCATAGTTTCCTTCCTGTTTTACTTCCAAAACCTGCGCATTGATGAGCAGCAATTCCGTTTTGGAGGGATTTGGGTCTTCTTTGAACTGCTCTTCAATATCCTTATGCATGATAGGGGACGTAAATTGTTTTATGTCTTCAATATCGCGAAGATCCCAAGATTCCTGCATGCGGACATATAATTTCTTGGCGCCTTCCAAAAATTCTTCCGTATTGAACGTGCCTGAAGTTTGAACATCGGTCCGCGGCGCTCTTTCCGAACGCAAATTGTCCCAAGCGGAAGAACCTTGTGTGTTTGGTCCTTGTGCCTTTTCGTCCTGATAGGTTTGGGCTTGACGGTATGTTTGCGCGTTATTTTGGTTTTGCTGACGATTTCTGAAGAATTTCAAACCAAAATAAATGAGAAGACCGATAATGATAAGGTCGAGAAATCCGCCGCCGCCGGCAAATCCGCCGCCCATAAGAAGCGAGCCGATAAGGCTGCCGGCCAAAAGCCCTCCGAGAACTCCGCCGAACATGCCGCGTCTGTTCACTGCGGCCGCGCCGGCAGTGCTGCCGACGGCACGCTGCTGTTGAAAATGCTGCTGTCCCGTAGTGACTCCGGCAGGAGCGGAAGGTCTTACCGTTGTTGTTCTGCCGATGCTCCGTCCTCCGCCGATTCTTCTTGCGTCAGCATCATCAGGCATGGAAAAAGTGCCGAAAGCGGACAAAGATAAGATAATTGCGGCTATACCGCATAATTTTTTTAATTTCATAATACTCTCTCGCAATGGTATTTTTCTTAAAAATAAACTCTTATGGAAAAATTGCAAGTTAATAATTTTTATTGCATAAAAAGTTTAAAAGGTGCTGTGAGCACGCCGGAAAAAATATCGACGATTCCCGTTCCGATATTGCCGATGGTATGCGATACCGCATTGAGGACTTTTACTTCATATTCCGGTTTTGTGATTGTTCCTGTTATGATGACGGGAATTTCAGGAATACCTAGATATGTCGCTTTTGCAAAGGCATCGATTTTTTCCGATACCAAATCGATTTGTCCGCCGCCATGTATGAATAATCCCGTTCCCTGCAAGACAAGGTTATTTGTTTTGGCGACACCGTTCGTAATGGTTCCGCTGGCGCTTAAATTTGAAAAACTCGTTTTTCCCGTATATTGCGGTACATTGTTGGCGTTTGAAAGTGTTTCGGGTGTTTCTGACTGTTCTTCAAGCATGGCGTTATGGGCTTTTTCGCTTTGAAAATATCCATTGATGAACTGCATATTCCATTCGGCGTTCATGGTTTTGAAAATGTCGGAATTTTTGCTTATGAGGGCGTTTCCTTGTATGGCGATATTTCCTATTCCCGACATGAGGGTTTTTTGTTTGCGCATTTTCGTAATGGACAGCATATCGATAGTATCGCCTTTTAATTTGAATAAGGTTTGCATTTGATATTTGCGCTTTTCTTTTTTGACGGAACCTTCAAGCAAGGCTTGAATAAAACCCTTGTTCGTTTTTGTTTTCAAGTTGTTTACGCTTATTTTATTGTCTTTGATTTTGATATTGCCTGTGAAATCCCTGGTTGTGATATCGTAAAACGTGAGTTTGTCCGCTTTTATTGCCAGGTCTATGTCGTGACTGCAAATAAAATCAAGGGGCAGGTCTTTGTCTTTTGTATGTTCCTTGTCCGGGTCTGTTTTCACATAATCACTAAGATTGAAATGCTGAAAATACAATGTTCCGTTAAACGTGGCTTTTTCTTTTTGCTCAAAAACAATATCGGCTAACAGCTTGGAATTTCGCAGCATTCCTTTATAGTTTTCAATAATCAGTTTATTGGAATTACTTTGAAAACCCAATTTTGCGCTTCCTTTGAGAACAGTTGCCCCGTCTTTTTTCTCGATAAGCAAAATATCCGTCGCTTGAGGGGAACGCATAAGCGGTTGCCCCGTATTCACACTGAAATCAATGGAAGAATTTTTTGAAAACAATTTTGCCCCGTATTCCGGAAAATCACCTTCAAGTTTCCATGAACCGTTCAGCGCAAAAGTTTTAGGCATGCTTTTGTCTGTTTTGAAAGGCACTGTCTTTATATCAATATCGGCAGCCAATGTTTTGAAAGGAGTTAATATTTCTTTTTTGGAGTGGAGCGCCCCATCTTTAAGATTGGTTGTTCCTTTTATTTCCAATGAATTGAGAATGGCTGCCAAGTTTGAACCTTGCAAAAGAATTGTCAGGTCTGCGTCCGCCCGCCCTGTGCAAGGGGTATATCCCATGATGTTTCTTAGAGGAGCTTCAATAAGGATGTTTTCGGCTTGTGCTGTGATACTGTGTTTCCGGCTGCTGCTCAGTATTGCGAGGGCTGTCGCTTTGCCTGCATAAATCCCATCTGTTGTTACTTTGATAGTCGGCGTATTGTTTTTGTCGGGAGCGATAAGGACATTTGTTTTTGAACAGTCGATTTTCCAAATCCGTGCTTGTGAGGGAACATTGATATTGATATGATAGGAAACGGCGAATGAAGATTTGTTTTTGTCTTTTTTCGATATGATGACGGCAGGAGGCGGCAGCTGCACTTTTTGGGTGTTTTTTCCGTTGATTTCCGGAAAAAGGGGATTGAGGTTTATGGGAGAACCGTTTTGTTCGGGAATGGTCAAATCAAAACAAATATCGGGTTTTAAAAAGTTCGCGGTCACGCTTTTGCCTTTTATGGCATAATTTAAGACTCTGGCTGTAATGTTTGGCGAAAAAACCCCTTTGAGGGTGCAGTAAACGTCCATATCCGCTTTAATTTTGTCAAGGGCATTGTACAGTCCAGCGCTCATTTCCCTTGTTGGTCCTATCCACCTTGGCAAACTGAAATTATCCGCATGCGCTTTTCCGAATATCAAAGGATTAAATGGATAAAGTCCCGTTACCGCACCGGAAAATTTCAATGAATCCGTGTCTGCCTTTATTACCGCATTATCAATTGTTATTTCATTTACATAAAATCCCGCAAGGTCGAGGGCATAATCGCTCAGGGTGTTTTCCTGCAAAAAAGCTTTGCCGTATGTATCATTGTCATTGTATGGAAAATTGAGAGAAGCGGCTTTTGTTTTTTTTGGGGAGCTGATCAAACGGAAAGGAACCGTAAGTTCAATGGGGGTATCGTATCCATTCATGGGAAGTACGGTCTTATTGTAAAAAGTTCCCGACAATTCCATTGTTTTTTGTTTGATAAGGATATTGAAATCAGTGGTTAATCGCAGGAAGCTCGGATCCGGCATGGGGAAATAGTCGTATGCTTTGCTGATAGGTTTGGCATAAAACCGCTGCAGGGAAGAAACATGCAGATTGGTTTCTATTGCGAGGTTTCCGGAGTAGCTGCGCGGGCTGTAAGAAATATCGCCCGCGTGTATTTTTGAATTGCCAAAATCAAGCAAAAGATAATCGTTGTGATAAATTGCGAAGTGATCAAGACTGATATTCATATTTCCGTCAATAATATCGGGTGTTTTTGCTGAAATATTCAAATTTTTAAAAACATATTTCACGGAAGCGTCAGGGGAGATGATTTCTCCGTTGGCGTTAGCGACAGTCACTTGCATGCTTGAAAAATAATGGGGAATGGAAAATGCCTGCAATCGGTCGAAAAGCGCATTGGAAAAATTTTGTGAAATTTCATCCATTGCAAGCGCAGGTTCCTTTTTTTCTGTTCGGGGCAATGTCAAATGTATGGTTGCACCGGAACATGCAAGACGGTTGATGATTGGTTTCAACTGCAAGATGGAACGCCAGCTCAGCACTCCCTCAAGACGGCTGATGGAAATTTCCGTGTTTAATGAAGTATCGAAGAATTTAATGGAATGGATATTGATGGTGGGAGTCGGAGCGAAGGAGAGTTCTACTCTACCGATATTGAATTCGAGTTTTGTTTTTTCTTTTATCAAATATGAAATGGATGAAGCGAGTTTTGTCGGCTGTAAATAAAAAAGGTAGATGTAAAGACCTGCTGAAACCAACAGCAGCCAAAAAATCAGAAAAATGAGACCATAAGAAACGTTCCGCACTGTTTATCCGAATATGTATACTATGGGAGGACTATATGCGTTATTACAGAAATTTTCAAGAATTGATTTTAATGATTTTCCCATGTTTTTACTTGCGCTTTGGGCATAGTTTTTATATTGTAGCAAAAAAACAGGATTTTAATTTATGGAATTGGTTATTTTTATTGGATTATTTTTTATGTTTGCAATTTATCTCATGCCCGTTCTCGGGCTTGGATATAAAATTTGCGAAGGTGTGCACAAAAGAGCCCTTTTCGCAAAAGCCGCAATGCAAATACAGGTTTTTTCCGCCGCGTTCTTATTTCTTGTGAGCCTTGCTCTCTTTGCCGATTATTTCATGCAGGGTATTTTATTTGAAGCGAGTTCCGCTTTTTCTGCTGTTTCAAATCTTGATTTCTGGAAGGATTTTTTGCTGCATTTGGGGCTTGCGTCTTTTGTCTTATGCCTTTTTTGCGCTTTGTCCGTCCGCTTTCCCAAATTGACATTTCTATATTTTGTCAATGGCTTAGGGGGTATTTTGCTTGTTGCCGGATTGGCGCAATGGATAAATTTCGCAGCCGTATTTGCGGTTTTGCAAGGAAATGCCAATGGTTTCGCCGCCTATTGCCTGCAGGTTGTCAGCCATTTTTTTGCTTTGCCTTCGGATGTTTTTATGGATAATCCTTACGCGCTTTTAAAAAATACCCAAGTTTTTTCTTATGCTGCAACGATGTTCTTTTTCCTTTCCGTTTTTCTGTATGCCTTGTATTTGGTTTGTATTTTGAGCATTGCTGTCCGAAATTCAATGGATTACGGACGGGATTATTATATTTTTGTGCTGAATAAATACGGTCGTGCGATTTTTTCTTTTTCACTGCTTGCCTTCGGGCTTGTTCTCATTCTTTTGATCGGTTTCCAGTTACCGTTTCAACCTGCATTTGCAGAGCTTCTGCAAAAATATTTTTCTTCCGTTTTTATTTTGCAGGCCGCCTGCGTTGTTTTGCCGGTTTTGTATTTTTTGTTTTCCATACAATTGAAGAAGAATTTTTGTTTGGCGGCTGTTCCCATGCAGAAAAAAAGCAGCATATATGCTGCCGCTGTGCTTGATTTTGTGTTCAATGCCTTTATTTTCTTTTTAATTGTCAATTGCTATTAGTTTTAATGACCGATTTTATGCGCTTGGCAAAAATTAAAAAATACGTTATTTTTTTTAACGTTATAGATAAAGATGAAAGGAGTTTCAGATGAGTTCTTCCCGTTCACAGGTGTATACCAATGCAGGGGTAAATATTGAAGCCGGCAATGATTTGGTTTCCAAAATCAAATCTATTGTGGCGACAACCCACACGAGAGGCGTGCTTTCCGATATAGGCAGTTTCGGAGGTTTGTTCAGACCGAATATCGCAGGCATGAAAGATCCTATTTTGGTTGCTTCGACTGACGGCGTGGGCACGAAACTGAAACTTGCTTTTGAATTTAATAAGCATGACACGGTTGGTATCGATCTTGTCGCCATGAGTGTGAACGATATTCTTGTGCAAGGCGCGGAACCTTTGTTTTTTTTGGATTACTACGCATGCAGCAAGCTTGATGTGGCAAAAGCCCAGCAAGTGATTGCGGGAATTGCAGAAGGGTGCCGGCAGTCCGCTTGTACGTTGCTTGGCGGCGAAACTGCCGAAATGCCCGGAATGTATGCAGATGAAGATTACGATTTGGCAGGTTTTTGTGTCGGGCTCGTTGATAATGAATCGCTGGTCGATGGTTCCGAAATTAAAAGCGGTGATGTGATTATCGGTATTCAGTCTTCCGGTGTCCATTCCAACGGTTATAGTTTGGTAAGAAAGATTTTTGCTCAAAGCGGAGCGAAAAAGGATGATATTTTCCCCGGAACAGACAAGACGTTTGCCGAAGTTTTGCTTGAACCCACGATTATTTATGTGGAATGTCTGAAATCCGTCATGCGTGAAGTTGAAATCAAAGGTATGGTGCACGTTACCGGGGGCGGATTTTATGACAATATCCCCCGTGTATTGCCTCAGTCGGTAAAAGCTGTCATTGATTTCGGCTCTTGGGATATTCCTCCGGTTTTCAATTGGCTGAAAGAGCAAGGCGGTTTGTCTTGGGCTGAAATGCTGCAAATTTTCAACAGCGGAATAGGCTACATTCTTATTCTTGATAAGGAATATGCTCAAAAGACCTTGGATATGCTCGCCGGGGTGAATATGAAAGCATGGCAAATCGGTTCCATCGCAATAAAAACAGACAGCGATGCCGAAGCCGTGCAAATCAATTTTTAAAATAGGGCTTGGACACAGCCCTTTTTTATGATATGCGGATTGTCGTAAGCGCTTGTCTGGCGGGTTTTTCCTGCAGATATGACGGTAAAGCCAATACGGTTCCTTTCATACGAAGCCTGTATGAACGAAATTTGGTTCTGCCTCTTTGCCCTGAATGTTTAGGCGGACTTCCTGTTCCGAGAACCCCCTGTGAAATACGGGCTGATAGGGTTATTTCAAAAAACGGAACGGACTGCACGCAAAATTTTATGTCGGGGGCATTTTTAGCGTTGCAGTATGCGCGTTTTTACGGCGCCAACTTTGCAATTTTAAAAGAAAAATCACCCAGCTGCGGTGTAGGGCAGGTTTACGACGGAACTTTTTCCAAGACACTCATCAAAGGTGACGGAATATTCGCCCGTATGCTCAGGGAAAATAATTTTTTTGTATGTACGGAAAAGGACAGTGTTCTTGAAAAATTTTTAACCTGGTTTTCTTGTGATTATGAATGATACGTACGACTGGTCCGAAAAATTGGAAAAATTTTCTTTGGAAGTTTCAAAGCCGAAAGCAGGTATTTTGATTGCCGCTTACGGTTCTTCAAATATGCAAAGCGGTCAGGCGATACGAAACTTTCAAGCAAAGCTTGAAAGATATTTCAATATTCCCGTACGTATAGCATTTACCTCGGAAACGCTCCGCAAACGTTTAGCCCATGCGCGCACAAAATCGGATTCTGTTTTAAAAGCATTAAAAAAAATGGAATTTGAGCGTTTTACGCATATTGTAGTGCAAAGTTTGCATTTAATCGCAGGCATGGAATACTGCGATGTTTTGGAAGATACGAATATTGCAAGAAATTCAAGCAGGTTGAAAATCAGTTTCGGGTTACCTCTTTTGAATGCTGAAGAAGACATTTTGCCTGTTGTAAAAGCGCTGCATAAAATTCTTCCTGAAAAATTTCAGGAAAACGATATCGCTGTTTTTATGGGGCACGGCACAAACCATGAAGCGGAACAGCTTTACCTCGCCCTTTCTTCCAAATTAACGGAAACGTATCCGTCTCTTTATGCTGCATGCATGGAAGGTTCATATACGTTGACGCACGTATTGGACGAACTGGAAAAAAAAGCCCGTATTAACAAGGTATGGCTCTTGCCTTTGCTTACGGTTATTGGTAAACACGCTCTATGCGATATGGCGGGCGATGACGAGTTTTCATGGAAAAGCAGGGTCCTTCGCCAAGGCTATTCATGTGAGCCGTATTTGAAAGGCTTGGCGGAATCAAATGAAATTCAAAACATTTGGATACGAAGAATTGAACAAGCTATTGCAATGTTATAGGAGTGAAAAATGGCTGTTGTTTCTGAAATGATGAAAGAAAGTATTGAACAAGGTTCGCTTATCCGGCAAATGTTTGATTTGGGAATAAAACTGAAACAGCAGTACGGAGAAGAGAATGTATTGGATTTCAGTCTTGGAAATCCCGATTTGCCTCCTCCTCCCGTTGTTCAGGAAGCAATGGCGGATTTGGCAAAAAACCTTAATCGTCCCGCAAGCTTAGGATATATGCAGAATGCAGGCTTTGCATGGGCACTTGAGGCTTTGGCGGAAGAATTGTCCAAAGAACAGGGAGTCGGATTAAGCCGTTTTGATGTGATGCTGAGCTGCGGCGCGGCAGGCGCCATGAACGCTTTTTTTCATTCCGTGCTTGAACGTGATGATGAAGTTTTGGCTTTTACGCCGTATTTCGGAGAATATAAATTTTATGTGAGAAACCATGGCGGTATTTTAAAAACCGTTCCGACCCGTGAAGATTTCATGCCTGATTTTGATGCATTGGAAAAAAGCATCACACCTAAAACAAGGGCTCTTATCATCAATTCTCCCAATAATCCCACGGGGGTGATATATTCAGAGGGTGTGCTGAAAAAATTGGTTGCAATTCTTGAAAGCGCAAGCAAAAAGAACGGTCGTCCCGTTTATTTGGTTTCCGATGAGCCTTACCGTTATTTGGCTTATGACAATTGCCAAGTTCCTTCTGTTCTTCCTTTATATACATATGCTGTCGTTATCAGTTCGTTTTCCAAAAAATACGGCATTGCAGGGGAAAGAATAGGCTATTTGGCTGTATCTCCCGAAATTGAAGACAAAGAATTGCTTATGGGGGCTTGTATCATGTCCAACAGGATTTTGGGATTTGTTAATCCTCCTGTGGTCGGGCAGTATTTAATGAAAGCGGCTCTCGGTTCTTCCACGGAAAATGCTTTGTCTGTCTATGCGAAACGCCGTGAAATTTTTTGCGATATTTTGGATAACGCAGGCATTGAATACCAAAAACCAATGGGAGCGTTTTATATTTTTCCGAAAGCGCCCGACGGGGATGACGAACTCTTTATTAAATGTCTGCAGGAAGAAAAAATATTGGGTGTTTCCGGAAAAGGTTTCGGGCTTGCAGGCTATATAAGGCTTTGTTATGCTGTTGAAGAGCGCGTTATCGAAAAATCACGCGAAGGTTTTAAACGGGCTGCGGATAAAGCAAGGAGCGTGAAGCAAGATCGGAAGAACGTTTAAAATCATAATTTTTTAGAAAAAAACAGTAAATGGTATTATTTTTCTTGACAAATTCATTAACTTATCTGTAAATTACCCTTTCGCAAGGAGAGTATATGAAAGAATTTCAGATGTTATTGCGGGATGTTGAACAAAACGGTCAGACATTTCACTATAATAATCAGAAAATTTGGCTTGAGCCCATGAAAGAATTTCATATTTCCTGCAAGATTATCGACGATATCCAAGCTGAAGTCTTTGTTCTTCCCGAAGAGGACGGTTGTCTTTTCAGAGGAAAGCTTCGCGGAAAGGTTTCTGTTCCATGCGATAGGTGTGCGGAAGAAACGGAAATCAAGATTGATTATGTGTTTGATGAATTTGAAGGGTATCCCCCTGCGGACCAAGAAGAAATTCTTGATGATACCCTTGACGACAACAGAGTGATTTTCAAAGATAAGAATGCTCTTGTTCTTGATATGGGAGCGTTGCTTTGGGAAGAATTTGTTTTGACGCTGCCTACGAAGCCTTTATGCAAAAACAATTGCAAAGGGGTTTGTCCGAAGTGCGGCAAGAATTTGAATGAAGGAATTTGTGCTTGCGAAGATGAGGGAAGCGACCCTCGTTTTGCAGTTCTTAGAAACTTGAAAATACAATAAAGCCAAAAGCTTATTAAGGAGATTGAAATGGCTGTTCAACAAAATAAAAAATCTCATTCCAAAAAAGGTATGCGCCGATCACATGACCGCATTGCAAAACCTTCTGTAATTTATTGCTCCTGTGGTGCTCCGACTCTTCCCCATGCGGTATGTCCTGCTTGTGGAAAGTATAAAGGCCGCCAAGTAGAAGCAGTAAGCGGAAATGAAGAATAGCAATATCTTGGCAGTGGATGCAATGGGAGGGGATTTCGGACCTTCCGTTGTTGTCCCCGGAGCTTTGAAAGCCGGTCAAAAATGCGGAGCCAAAATTCTTCTTGTTGGCATTGAAAGCGCCATTCAGGAAGTTTTGGATACGCTTCCCGATGATTTGAAAACAGTGGATTTTTCCATTGTCCATGCTTCGCAGGTTGTGGATATGCATGAAAAACCATCGGATATTTTACGTCAGAAGAAAGATTCTTCCATTCAAGTCGCTTGCAGGCTTGTTAAGGACGGAAAAGCCCATTCTGTCATCAGTGCCGGTCATTCCGGGGCCTGCGTTGCCTGCGGGATGTTTATCATTGGCAGGATTTCCGGGGTTGAACGTCCTTGTCTGGCAACAATCATGCCTACGAAAACAACTCCCCGGCTGGTGCTTGATGTCGGGGCCAATGTTGAATGCAAACCGCATCATTTGTTTCAATTTGCTTTAATGGGTTCCGCCTTTGCCAAAGATATTTTGGGATATGAAGAACCCAGCGTTGGCATTTTAAGTATCGGTGAAGAAGAAGGCAAAGGCACATGCACCGTTAAGGAAGCCTATGATTTATTGAAAGTCGCCCATAATATCAATTTTGTCGGAAACGTTGAAGGACGTGATATTTTTATCGGCAATGTCGATGTTATCGTTTGCGACGGATTTGTCGGCAATATAGCTTTGAAATTGAGTGAGGGCTTGGCTCTTTCCCTTTTCGATATTTTAAAAAAGGAATTGCTCGGAAACGGTCTTTTGCCGAAAATCGGCGCTTTTTTAGCGAAAAAAGCTTTTAAGAATTTAGCGAAAAAAATCGATTATGCCGAATACGGCGCGGCGCCGCTTTTGGGGTTGCAAGGCAGCAGTTTTGTTTGCCATGGCGCCAGCAATTCCCGTGCTATTGAAAATGCCGTCCTTATGGCGAATACATATCTTGAAAAAGGCACCCATAACCGTTTATTGGCAAATCTTAAAGAAAATGAAGAACTTACAAGTTATGCCCGTTCTTCCGTATAATCATGAGTATGTTTTGTCAAATCACAGGTCTTGGTGTCAGTGTTCCGGAAAATACCGTATCGAATTTTGATTTGGAAAAAATCATGGATACGAGTGACGAGTGGATAAGCACCCGTACCGGTATCAAAAACCGCCGTATTTTGCGTGATGATGAAAATATTTCTGAATATGCTTGTGTTGCGGCTCGAAAAGCAATCGAAGAAGCGCAAATTCCCCTTTCTAAAATAACCCACCTGCTTGTTGCCACATGTTCGCCTGAAACATTGTCGCCAAGCGTTTCTTGTATCATAGCGCAAAAACTGGGGCTTTCAGAGTATTCCGGTTTGCAGCTCATCTCAAATTCCAATTCCAGCCTTGTTTGTTTTGATTTCAATGCGGCTTGTTCCGGTTTTGTCTACGGGCTTGAACTTGCCCGCGCTTTTCTCGCTCTTGATGATAATGCCGTTGTTTTGCTTGTCACGGCTGAAAGTTTATCCCGGAGAATGAATTTTCAGGACAGGACCACAAGTGTTTTGTTCGGTGACGGGGCGGGGGCTGTCGTTATTC